>JAFDXG010000155.1 GCA_018268105.1 Bacteroidota bacterium
TTACCATCAGTGAACCAGATATGAAAACCCTGGAAAATATAAAGCCCATTACCAGTTATGGTGAGCATAGTAGATTTGCGGTCTTTGGGAAAGTATAGATGCAAAAAAAGGAAAGCAGGATCATGGTAAAGCATACACTCTTTTAATGCTTGCTTTCCCTTTTGAACTTTCCCTGCTCTGTTAAATGTTATAAAACAAATCTAAAATGAATTAGATTATATCTGCAAGAAACATAAACTCAATATACATACTGTTTGTATATCGTATGTGTATTGTCATCAACAAACTGTAGTAGTTTGTATATTCATTCCACTATTGGCTTTTCGTTTTAATACTGAAAATGCACCTGCAGCAATGGTGGTTATGAAACCCTGTTATAAAAAAGCAATGCAACCATGGGGGCGGATATCCTGCCTCTCAACAAAACCTGATGGAAAATGAAAGGCAGGAGTATGCAGAGCACATCAAATTCACGCTTCCTGGGCGCTCATTCTTTTAGATTGCTTCTTTCTTTCTTCTTCATCCAGAATTACTTTACGCATACGAATAAAGTTGGGGGTAACTTCTATGCATTCGTCAAATTGTATATATTCCATACACTCTTCAAGTGTCATCAGTGTTTTGGGTGCAATGTTGGTTGCTGCATCACTGCCGCTGGCGCGCATATTGGTAAGCTTTTTACCTTCAATGGCATTTACCACCAGGTCACCGGGTTTAATATGTTCGGCAATAATCTGACCCGCATATATATCTTCACCCGGATCTATAAAGAAAGTTCCCCGATCCTGCAATTTGTCAATAGAATAACCAGTAGTAGTGCCCCCCTGTTTGGCAAGTAATACGCCATTGCTTCTTCCGGGAATTGGTCCTTTCCAGGGTTTGTATTCGCTGAAGCGATGAGCCATTACGGCTTCACCGGTTGTGGCTGTAAGCATCTGGGTACGCAGACCTATCAAACCCCGTGAAGGAATATCAAACTCCAGGTGTTGTATAGTACCCTTCGTTTCCATCACCAGCATTTCACCTTTGCGTCTTGATACCAGGTCAATAACCTTGCTTGCAAATTCTTCAGGTACATCAACCACCAGGGTTTCGTAAGGTTCACATTTTTTACCATCAATTTCTTTAACAATTACCTGTGGTTGACCTACAGTCAGCTCATAACCTTCGCGGCGCATTGTTTCTATAAGTACACCAAGGTGTAGTATACCCCTTCCATATACCAGGAAGCTGTCGCCATTATCATTATCCATCACACGCAAAGCCAGGTTTTTCTCAGTTTCTTTCATCAGCCGGTCGCGCAGGTGACGGCTGGTAACAAATTTTCCGTCTTTACCGAAGAAGGGGGAGTTGTTGATGCTAAAGAGCATATTCATGGTAGGCTCATCCACACTGATCACCGGCAAAGCCTCTGGATTCTCAGCATCAGCAATAGTATCGCCGATATTAAAATCCTCCAGTCCTACTACGGCACAGATATCACCCGCAAGTACTTCGGTTACTTTTTTCTTACCCAGTGCTTCAAATATATATAGTTCTTTTACTCTTGATTTTTTTATTGCACCATCAGCCTGCACCAAAGCAATAGGCTGGTTTTCTTTTATGCTGCCGCGGGTAACCTTCCCTACAGCTATACGACCCAGAAAGGAAGAATAGTCGAGTGAAGTGATTTGCATCTGAAGTGGACCTTCGCTTACTTTTGGTTCCGGTACATATTTAATAATACCATCCAGCAGTGGGGTGATGTCTTCGCTTGGTGTCAGCGAATCATTGAACCAGCCGTTTTTACCCGAACCATAAAAAGTTGGGAAGTCTAATTGCTCTTCAGTAGCATCTAAATTGAAGAATAATTCAAAGACTGCATCGTGTACTTCATCCGGGCGGCAGTTGGGTTTATCTACTTTATTAATAATTACAATTGGTTTCAGGTTCAGTTGCAGGGCTTTCTGCAATACAAAGCGGGTTTGAGGCATAGGTCCTTCAAATGCATCTACCAGCAACAGTACCCCATCTGCCATTTTCAATACCCTTTCTACTTCACCACCAAAGTCAGCGTGACCGGGAGTATCAATCACATTAATCTTGACGCCCTTATATACAACCGAAGCATTTTTACTGAAAATAGTGATGCCTCTTTCCCTTTCAAGGTCATTGCTGTCCATAATAAGTTCACCGCTTTCCTGGTTGGCGCGGAATACATTGGTTTGATGTAAAATCTTGTCAACCAATGTGGTTTTGCCGTGGTCAACGTGTGCGATGATCGCGATGTTTCTTATCTGCATTGTAATTTCTTTAACTTCAAACTTGCCTGCAACAGCAATGCGAATTGTGATTAATAAGTACTAAGCTCAAATTTAGGGCTGCAAAGGTACTACAAATTGAGATAGCAGAATCACCTTTTGGAAACTTATTAAAGTTGAATAAAAGGGTTGAAATGAACTTTTTTGAAGAATGCCCCAATTATTTCTTCCAGGCTTTATAAATATAAAAACCTATCACTGAAAGGCTCGCAATAAACCAGGTATAGAAAATAGCATTGAAAGCATTAAAATGGCCATAAATAAAACCCCACTCAAGGTAGAGTCCGAAAAACATAGTAATAATCCCCCAGCTAACAATGGCGGTTACGATTTGTATAATTTTCAGAAAGATTTTTTTAATATCGGTTTCCATTTCTTTTGATATGAAAGTTGAATATTATGTTATGGCATAAGTAATTGTTTAAAACTAGCAGAGTCCCCCTTAAACACATTAAAATCTACTTTGTAGTCAATGCCATTTACCCTGCCGGTTTCGCTATGTTGCCAAAAAGTCCATTCACGTTTTATTCTTGGGTTGTGCGGTTGCAGATAGTGTGCTACCCACAGTGGATATTCATCAAATTCATTGCCCAGGTAATGTTCATAAAAATCTACATTGGTATATAATATCGGCTTTACTTTATAATATTCTTCTATAGTACAAAGCCAGTCCTTTACCCTTGTTCTTAAATCTTTTGGCCGTACCCCGTATAGTTGTTCTACATCCAGCACCGGCGGCAGGTCGCCTGGTTCCAATGTTACCTGACCGATAAAATTTTCCGCTTGTTTTTTCCCGCTTTTAGTGGCAATAAAAAAATGATAGGCACCCCGCGTAATCCCTTCTTCTCCTGCTTTATACCAGTTGCGTTTAAACATCCGGTCTACATTTATCAAACCTTCGGTAGCCTTGATAAATGTAAAATTAAGCTTCATGTTTTCCACGTTCATTTTCTTCACTTCTTCCCAGTCAATTACATCCTGGTGATGAGATACATCAATACCATGTATATCATAGCTGACAGGGATATCAATGCCAAAGGCTTCATACCGGACAAAATGTATATGGTATTCCCGCCATTTTATATAACCAAAAATCACCCCTGCGGCCAGCAACATCAGGGCAGTCATTATGAGTAATGCCTTCCACCCTGCAATTTTTTTCTTCTTCTTCGGCATTCTAATCAGATGTGGAATATAAATAATTTACAAACCTGCACTTTAGTAGTTTTGAAAAGAAAACGGGGAAAACAGTGATTTCATATTTTCCCCGTATTTTTTTGCAAGTTTTCAGACTAATACTGCCCTGGATGCATACATGGATTCTCTTAGCTCTTTTACCCGTTCGTCATCAAGGTATTCATCAAAACTCATCAGCCTGTCAATTGCGCCTTTGGGTGTAAGCTCTATTACACGGTTGGCAACGGTTTGCATAAAAGTATGGTCGTGCGAAGTCAGCAATACTACCCCTTTAAAGTTCACCATGCTTTCATTGAAAGACTGTATACTTTCCAGATCAAGATGATTGGTAGGCTCATCAAGTACCACAAGGTTAGGGTTTTGTATCATCATCCTGCTGATCATACACCTTACTTTTTCACCACCGCTCAGTACTCCTGTTTTCTTCAATATTTCATCTCCACTAAAAAGCATTTTACCCAGAAATCCTCTTAAAAAAGGTTCGTCTACATCTGTAACGGTTGGCGGTACAAATTGCCGCAGCCATTCCATCAGGTTGATATCTTTATCTTTAAAAAATTCCGCATTATCGTTTGGCAGATAAGCTTTGGTAATTGTAGTTCCCCACTCATATTTACCGCTATCAGCTTTTTCGTTACCATTAATGATTTCAAAAAAAGAAGTGAGCGCCAGGTGATCTTTTGAAAAAAATGCGATCTTATCATTTTTGTGAACTGAAAAGCTGATATCGCTGAAGAGTATCCGCCCGCCTTCTGTTTTCTTTGACAGTTTTTCAATATTCAGCACCTGGTTGCCGGGTTCCCTGTCCTGTTTGAAAATGATGCCGGGATATCGGCGGTTTGAGGGTTCTATATCTTCAATCACCAGTTTTTCCAATGCTTTCTTACGGGAGGTGGCCTGTTTGCTTTTGGAAGCATTAGCGCTAAAGCGTGCAATGAAATCAAGCAGGTCTTTACGTTTTTCTTCCATCTTCTTGTTCTTATCGCTCAACTGTCTTGCCGCTAACTGGCTGCTTTCGTACCAGAAGGTATAGTTGCCGGTATATATTTTTATTTTTTGACGATCAACATCTGCCACATGGGTACATACGGCATCAAGGAAGTGACGGTCGTGGCTCACCACTATAACTATGTTTTCATAATCGGCAAGAAAATTTTCGAGCCAGCTAATGGTTTCTACGTCGAGGTCGTTGGTAGGCTCGTCGAGGATCAGTATATCAGGATTGCCAAAAAGTGCCTGTGCCAGTAATATCCTTACTTTAACACTTCCCGGCAGGTCTTTCATCAGGGTTTGATGTTGCTCTTCCGCCACCCCCAGTTCACCCAGTAAAGTAGCAGCGTCGCTTTCTGCAGTGTATCCCCCCATTTCTCCAAATTCTGCTTCCAGTTCCCCGGCACGCATACCGTCCTCTTCTGAAAAATCTTCTTTGGCATATATTGCATCCCGTTCATGCATAACATCCCACATCTTTTTATGCCCCATCATAACGGTTTGCAATGCGGTTTGGTTGTCAAAGGCGAAGTGGTTCTGCTGTAAAACGGCCATCCGTTCACCCGGTGTAATATCAATAGTACCTTTTGTGGGCTCAATTTCGCCTGAAAGAATTTTTAAAAAAGTAGATTTCCCTGCGCCGTTTGCGCCGATAACCCCATAACAGTTTCCTTTGCTGAAACTTAGGTTTACCTCATCAAACAATACCCTTTTGCCAAAGGATAGGGATACATTATTCACTGAAATCATAAAACTGATATATTTAAAAAAACTGAAAATTTAACAAGCCGCAAAGGTAAGTTATAATAGGCAAGGGTGTACGACACCGGGCGACGATTACCTGCCAAATGGCAAATTTTGTCTACATTTAACGCTCTGCTCAAAACGATTTGCCTTAAACTCTTTATTTTGTCATGATGTACACTATTATGTCTTTCCCCGGGATTTTCAAAAAGAGGTCCTTATGTATTGCTATTGCTACGCTGTTTATTTCAATAGGTTGTAATTCTCCCGCAAACCGACCTGCAGATGAAAAGACATTAACAGATGAGGAAAAACATCTTCCGGAAAATGCTTTACGTGGATTACAGTGGCCCGATGACCTGGATATCACATTATTTGCAAACGAACCCATGCTTATCAATCCTACCAATATGGATATTGATGAAAAAGGAAGAGTGTGGGTATGCGAAGGCTACAATTACCGGTATACCCTGCATCCTGACAATCCTTATAATAAAGCAGGAGACCGCATTATAGTAATGCAGGATAGTGATGGGGATGGGAAAGCGGATAAGCAAACCGTTTTTTATCAGGGCGAAGATATTAACTCAGCGCTGGGCATTGCGGTACTGGGAAATAAAGTGATTGTTTCAAGAAGCCCGGATGTATTTGTTTTTACGGATAATAACGGCGATGGCGTGGCGGATAAAAAGGACACCTTATTCACCGGCATCGGTGGTACCGAACATGACCATGCCATACATGCTTTCAATTTTGGACCCGATGGCAAATTATATTTCAATTTTGGGAATGAAGGCGATGAGATTAAGGATAAATATGGAAATATTGTAAAAGATATATATGGTAATGAAATTAAAAATGATGGCAAACCCTGGCGGCAGGGCATGGTTTTTCGTTGCGATATAGATGGAAAAAATATTGAAGTGTTGGGAAATAATTTCCGTAATCCTTATGAAGTAACCGAGGATTCTTACGGTACGCTCTGGCAGTCAGATAATGATGATGATGGAAACAAAGGAGTGCGTATTAATTATGTGATGCAGTATGGCAACTATGGTTTTAAAGACGAAATGACCGGTGCATCATGGCATGAGCGCCGTATCAATATTGAGGATTCCATCCCCTTCCGGCACTGGCATTTGAATGATCCCGGAGTGGTACCCAATATGTTACAAACCGGCGCCGGATCGCCCACCGGCATATTGGTATACGAAGGGAATTTATTGCCGGAACGGTTTCACAACCAGTTAATACATTGTGATGCGGGACCTAATGTAGTTAGGTCTTATGCCATATCGAATGACGGCGCAGGCTATAAAGCTACAATCAATACTATTGCCGAAGGAACGGGGGATACCTGGTTCCGGCCCTCTGATGTGTGTGTGGCACCCGATGGTTCGGTAATGATAGCCGACTGGTATGATCCCGGTGTTGGCGGTCACAATATCGGCGATTTTAAGAAGGGAAGAATTTTCAGGGTTACTCCGGCTGGGCACACAAAATATTCCATTCCGGCTATGGATTTGTCTACTGCCGAAGGGGCAGTACAAGCACTGCAGAGTCCCAATCGCTCTACCCGGTATCTTGCCTGGCAAAAGTTGCATAGCATGGGAAATGATGCGGCGCCGGCACTGGAAAAATTATTCCAATCAGACAATGCCCGCTACAGGGCAAGGGCGCTGTGGCTGTTGAGTAAAATACCCGGTAAAGGGATTGACTATATACAGGGTGCTATCAAAGACCAGGATCCTAATATAAGAATCACCGCGCTGCGTGCCGGTTTGCAGATACATGCCGATACACTTGCCCTGGTGAACAGCCTGGTAAATGATGCCGAGATACAAGTAAAGCGTGAGGCAGTATTAGCGCTTCATCATTGCCACGCACCCGGCGCTGCTGAGTTGTGGGCTCAACTGGCAAAACAATATGATGGCAAAGACCGCTGGTATCTGGAAGCGCTGGGAATTGGGGCAGACCTGCAATGGGACGGCTTTTTGCCGGCATGGCTCCGATTGATCAATAACGAATGGAATACGGCTGCAGGTAAAGATATAGTATGGCGGGCAAGGACTAATATAGCATTGCCTCTGTTAGTAAAAATAATTTCAGATCCCAGTTCAGACCCGCACCGCCAACTGAAGTTTTTCAGGGCGTTTGATTTTTATAAAGGACCGGAAAAACAAAAAGCATTGCTCGCTCTGCTGAGCTCCGGTCACCCGCAACAGGATTATATTGATGCCATCACGGTATTGCAACTTGATGCTAATACACCACATAACAGCATGCTGCAAAAAGCAATAAACAACGGGTTAAAGAATACCGAAGGCACGCAGACGTATATAGATATTGTAAGAAAATATAACATCAGAGGAAAGGAAAAGGAACTGCTGGCTATAGCTGAAAAAAATACAGATGAAGATACAAAGGCAGATGCCATAAGGTTGGTATTGGAATCCGGCGGAACCGGGCTGATAAAAAATATTTTGTTTGGAAATGATACTGCTGTTGCAAAAAGAATGATTGCCCTGCTTGCAAAAACCCGAAATGATAAAGCAGGGAAACTGTTGCAGCAATTTATTACGGATACTAAGGTTAATGCCGGACTACGCATTCAAACCCTCAGGGACTTGGCAACCGGCAGGTCTGGCGAAAGTGCATTGCTTGAACTGGTAAAAAATAAAAAACTGCCGGATGATCTTATTGTCACTGCCACTGATATTTTTTCAAAAAGCCATCGTAAAGACCTGAGAGAAGAAGCCGCAAAATACCTGGCACTCACCACCCAAACAAATGTATTACCCCCCGTGTCGCAAATGCTTGCGGTAAAGGGCAATGCTGATTCTGGTAGTATTGTATTTACTACTTATTGTGCGGTTTGCCACCAGGTAAATGGAGCTGGCACTACTTTCGGGCCGGATCTGTCGGAGATTGGCACCAAACTTCCCCCGGAAGCATTGTACACTGCAATAATGAAGCCTACAGAGGGTATTAGTTTTGGATATGACGGGTATACTTTTACACTTAAGAATGGCACGAAAATAGCCGGCTATATAGCAAGTGAAACTGCAGATGAGATCAGTATTAAAATGATTGGTGGTGTTACGGAGAAATATAAGAAAACGGAAATAGCCGATAAAAAAGCTATGCAGCAATCGCTGATGCCTGAAGGACTTGGAGAAGGCATGGGCGCTGCACAGTTGGAAAACCTGGTAGCCTATTTGTCGCAGTTGAAGAAGAAATGAGATGGATGAGTCTTAGGTTGCAGCCTGATGCTGAATAGCAATACACAGCACAAGGGTGCGACGCAACTGCAGTTCAAAAGTAGCAATGCAGCCGGTTACCTAAAAAATGATTGACTTAAAAAATTGTGTCGTTACATACGCATGAAGCTGATATGTTTTATATTATTTATTGGGGTAATCATTCCTTCCTGCAATATAGCGCAGCAAAAAAATAATGAACTCACGCTAACGGATACTGTATATATATATGGCGAGAAAACGGCAGGCGGTACCGGAAAGTATTATATGGGGCGGGAAATTGCGCACATGATAGGCCCGGGTGGTATAGGATGGCTGCAAAGAGATGACAGGCCAAAAGATGAAAACACGGCACTGGCAATTGAGAAAATGAATCTTTCTGCTTCGATGGTTGTAGCGGATATAGGTGCAGGATCGGGGTATTATAGTTTTAAGATTGCTAAAAAAGCACCGAAGGGGAAAGTGTATGCAGTAGATGTGCAGGATGAGATGATTGCCGCGCTGAAAAAACAGAAAGCTGCTTTGAAAGATAGGGTTGTTGAAATCATTAAAGGGGATTCGTTGTCACCACATCTTCCGGATCATTCCGTAGACCTTGCCCTTATGGTAGATGTATATCACGAACTGGAATACCCGCATGAAATGTTGCAGGCGATAAAAAAGGCATTGAAACCGGAAGGGAAATTGTTGCTGATTGAATACAAAGGAGAAGATCCTTCAATACGTATCAAACCACTGCATAAAATGACAATTGCCCAGATGAACCGGGAAATGAAAGCTAATGGATTTTCACTCTATAGCAGAGATGACTTTTTGCCGATACAGCATTTTATGCTGTATGAGCAGCGATGAATATAAAGATGGGGTTATTCAAGTTCCTTTGCCGAAGATGTTTCACCAAACTCAAACTGCATTTCATTCAGCTTCTTGTATAATCCATCATTTTTCATTAGTTCATTATGCGTTCCTGATTCTTTAATTTCTCCCTTATCTACTACTACAATTTTATCCGCATTGCGAATGGTTGACAACCGGTGTGCTATTACAAAAGAGGTGCGCCCCTTCATCAGGTTATCCAAAGCTTCCTGCACCAGTTGTTCACTTTCGCTATCTAACGAGGAAGTTGCTTCATCAAGTATCAATATAGCCGGGTCTTTTAGAATGGCCCTCGCAATAGCAATCCGTTGCCGTTGGCCACCGCTAAGTTTCATGCCGTGTTCCCCCACTATGGTATCATATTGTTCGGGGAAAGAACTGATGAAGCTATGAGCGTTTGCTTTTTCTGCTGCCGCAATTATTTCTGCATCTGTAGCACCGGGTTTCCCATACGCTATATTCTCTTTGATACTGCCGCCAAATAAAATAATATCCTGCGGCACCAGCGCCATCTGTTTACGCAATTGTGATAAAGGAAAATCTACTGCCGGCTTTCCGTCAAAATATATAGCGCCGCTGTCCGGTTCGTAAAACCTTAATAAGAGCGCAGTGATGGTGCTTTTGCCTGCGCCGCTTGGACCTACCAGGGCAACCTGTTCGCCGTTGGCTGCCGTGAGGGAGATCTTTTTAAGTACCTGCACATCTTTTCTGCCAGGATAGCTGAATGCAATATGCTGAAATCTTACACTACCATGCAATGTGTAGGCTGTTTCCACTTCCGTTTCGGAAAGCTGAACCGGCTCTCCTTCGTTGCGTAATATCTCACGAACACTTTGTGTGGCGCCTAATGTTTTCTGCAACTGGCTGAACATATCTGCAAAGCCCGCAAAAGTAGTGCCCACCAATACAGAAAAGATTACAAACATAGTGAGCGAGCCAATGGTAAGCTGACCCGATTGTACCAGTGTGGCTCCATACCACATTACAAAGGCGATACCGCCAAACACACTAAAGATCATAAATGAAATGAAAGCGCCGCGATATCTGGCGTTAGTGATGGCAGTTTGAACAACTGCCCTGATGCTTTTTACATAACGTGCTATTTCAAAATATTCGTTGGTAAATGCTTTTACAATGGCTATACCCTGAAAGGTTTCCTGTACGATGGTCCCGCTTTCGGCCAACTGGTCCTGTGCTTTGGCTGCCATCTTCCGGATACGCATACCAAATATTACCCCTAATATGGCAATCACCGGCACAACACAAAGCATTACCAATGCCAGTTTTGCTTTAATCCAAAAAATAAAGATCAAACCCATGATCAAAGTAAACACACCACGGAGAAATTCTGCAAGGGTAAAGGATACTGCTTCCTGTATTTGCGACAGGTCGGAAGAAATCCTGTTGCTCAGGTCGCCTACTCTTCTTTCTGAAAAAAAAGACATAGGCATACACAGCAGTTTTGAATATACATCACGTCGCATATTTGCCAGCGATTTTTCACCAACCTCCGTCAGCAGGTACACCCGCATATAGGAGAACACGGTTTGGAAAGCCAACTGCAGAAAGATCAGCAGTAAAGTAGTATTGAGGCTCCAATGAATAGCTTTGAGATCAAATCCAAAATTATTGTTCATGTTACCGGTAACACCGGTTAGTTGTGCACCTGGCATTGCCGCATCAATCATTTTACCGAGAAATAACGGAAAGAGACTGGTGGTAAATGCAGAGAGTGCGATAAATACGAGGCTCAGCGTAAATTTAAACCGGAAAGGTTTCAGATACCTGAAAAGGATAAGTGCCTGTGAAAGGTTTTCTTTATTGATTTTCACTTTAGGTGATTCGTCACCGATTTTATTATTTGACCTGCGCCGGGATTTTGCCATTGTATATGGTTAACTGCAAGATTCAATTTATATGAGGGTCAAAGATACTTCAGATGTGGATATATAATTTAATGTGAGAGGAGAAGATTGCGGATGGGTGGGAGGGTTTAACTGACATAATTGAATGTTGGTTTGTAGCTATATTTTTAATTTGAAAACATTTCATCATTTTCAATTCTTTGAACTTCATATCGTATGCCGTCAGAACTGGTAAACGAATTTACTTTTCTTGCCTTGTCAAGAAACTCTGAAAGAGGAATGATTGGTTTTACTTTTTGAAATCCCCTTGCCATTACTCTTCCTTTATTTCTTCTGTTAATTCGTCATCAGGACTTGAATCTAAAATCAGTTTTGATTCGGTTGCTGGCAATTCTTGAACTTGCCTAAGTTTTCTTTCAATAGTTCTTGTTCTAACGCCAGTGTTGTCAAGTTCTTTAGTAGCTGCAATAAGTTTATCTCTTGTTTTTTCAATAATGCCTCCAAATTTTCCAAA
>JAFDXG010000156.1 GCA_018268105.1 Bacteroidota bacterium
AAAAATGTTACAATGCAAAATATTCAAGAAAGTAGCCAAAGAGAAAACTGGTCGAAATGCGGTGCAGAAAGTTTGCGCATAACGTTTTTGCGCTTGGCGTTCGTGCGGGATTTCAGGGCACAAAACTGTCAACCCAGCACTAAAGTTGATTTGAAAAACTGAACTTAAATTTAAGCACTTCACCCCGCATGACGCCAAACGCATGTTGGCAGCTGGTGTTCTGTCCGCTTGTCTTTGTAAACCATTGTCAGTGTTGAGTTTCAGTGTCATTGTCCGTTTACTTTTTTGTCTGTCTGTGTTGGTTTGTGTGTTGCGTTTTTTATTTATTTAAAGCGTGGGAGAAAAAATTTTGAAATTCTTCTCTTGGGTGGCAAAGGTGGAAGCTCTTTTGCAAGCTTTGTTTTGTGCGTTGGCTTGTGCGGCTTGCAAATGTGCTTACACCTGTGCGTTGGCTTATTCTTTCTTGTCTTTGTATTCTTCAGGCATATCGTGTTTCTCCAAATTGTCTAAAAATGCTTTTATGTTTGAATGATTTCTATACTTGTCTACTAAACTTCTCAAAGTCACTATTGAGAATATTAATCCTGCCAACCAAAGTATTGCTGAAAAAACAAGATTTTTATTTAGTTCAACAAATAAAGTCATTGCTTTATTCATATCCCATTCAGATTTAAACATCATCCATAGTACACCACCAACAAATGCTGAAATACCAATAATTAATTCAATCCAATTTCGTCTTCTCCAAGTATTTAACTTGTCTTTGAAATATTTATCACGCTTTATTTTGATTAACTCATTTTCAGCTTTTAATCGTTTTCTCTTCTCTTCGTCTAATTGTGCAGTACTTTCATTTACAGTTTTAATAGCTGTCGATTGTGTAGTCTTTGCTTCGTGTAGTTTGTTCTTATAGTTATCTCGAACTTCATCAAGTTGTTTTTCCTTTTTAACCAATCGATGAATTAATTCTTGGAATTCTTTCATCCGTTTTTCGCCTTCTTCTCTTTCAATGTCGGCTTCACGTTGCAGTCGTTTTACAAAATCTTCTGAATTGGTATCTGCAATTTTATTGAGTTCTTCCAGGTCTTTAAGATTTCTGTTTGCTATCCGAGTAGCTACCCGAACAATGTCTTTATCAGAAATTTTCTCTGCTGCATATTTCTTGATGTTGTCGTCAAGTTCCCTGATGATTGCAGATTTTGGAAGTGTTTCATTCAAGGTGCAAGAAATCATTCTTGTAATTCCAATTTCTGCAAGGTCTGCTTCGCCAACTTGTTTTTTTATGTTTGGATTACTTAACCAAAGAATATTGATGAAGTCTTCGGCTCTTATAGTTTCGGGCTGATGTCCGTTTTCACCTTTTGTTGAAATCAAACTGTCGGATGATTGCCAAGCACTCGAATTATTGACGAACCAACAATTTACTTTATCAAAGTCCTTGATTCGTTTATTTCCACGTTTGTCTCTCACATAATATAGAACGGTTGCATCGTGTAAAGCGGCAAAGTCATTATTTCTAATGGCTTTGAATTTCTTAAACTCATCGCTGAATCTTGCAAGGTTCTGATATTTGTCTGAGTGAGGAATTACTGTAATACCAAGTTTCCCTAAATCATCTTCTAAGTTGTCCGCTATTCTTTGGAGGTCTGTTTTGTTTAGTTTTCTTCTGTCGCAAGCATTGTAAATATCTTCAGGGTCAATTTTTTTGGCTAAAAATGCACTGTCAAAATGTTCTGCTCGCTTTTCTAAAAGGTTTCTTGTTTCTGCAATCGTGATATTCAAAACATTCAAACGGTAGCCAAGTGATTTTGCAATTTCAACCAGCTTGTTACAAGTGTGTGTGCTTTCAGAAGTTTTTAAGTCCAAAAGCGACACAATGAAATTGGTGTCAAATAGTAACTCTATTTGAAGATTGATTGGGTTTGTTTGATATTCGATGTAACTGGAAATAATTGAACCTAAGTAGATATTTTTGATAAGGTCAAATACTTCTTTGAAATTTTTGAAATAGTCAACAAATAGGGCTTCAATCGTGAAATCGTCTTTTCTTCTCTTTCCTTTAAATGAAAGATATTTGGCAATCGTTGTTTTATTGCTTTCAATAAATTCAAAAATGCCGCTTTGTTCTTCGAGTTTTACATTGTTGATTTTACAGAAGTCGGCAAATAGCTGTTCTAATTTTTGAATTTCATCCTCTTTGTCTTTTATCAGTTCTTCAAATTCAACGAACACATAATCGGTAATGGCAAAGGCATTATCTGAATACAATTGAAATTTGCCAACACCTTCTTGATTTACCTCTGCTGCAATACGTGAAAGAATAATTTTTAAAACTGGAATTGGAATATCTAATTTATATTCTTCGTCAACACGAGTTTTAATTTCTGCAATGCTTTTACCTTGTGTAATGCCTTCATTACACATTTTCGTCAATGTCCGTTTTACAAGTGGCTTAAAAACATCAAAGAGGTCTTTTACAAGATTACCACTATTATTGATGTGGGCTAAAAGGCTATATGTTACTACTTTGTTATGTTCCATTCTCTATATTTTTAAACCGTTTCCACTTCCTCCTTCACGTCCCAAACTTCACTGATTTTGTCTTTTATTTTTTGCTCAAAGATTTCAATTAGCCGCTTGTTGGCATTTACTAATTTCATTTCTTCTTCTATGGCTTGAACAATTTCAGTTTGCTCCATTACATCAGGAACAGGAATCGGAAATTTACGCAATGTTGTAAGTCCAATAAATTGTTGTGCTCCTCCGCTTGACATCAAACTAATGTATTCTTGTGCAGTCTGTGATTTTAGATAATACAGCAAAAAAGTATGATTGATTTTTCCGAGTGGTTTTATCAAACCAACATTTTTAATACTGAATTCTCTTTTATCATCAATTACGCAACTCATTCCTCTGTTTGCACCAATCATTGAAATAATTATATCGCCAAACTCAACATTTGAACGCTTGATTATTTTTTGATGGTCTTCTCTTGAAATGAATTGAATATCGTCAAATGAAAGGCCTCCCTTGGTAATGTTCTTTTGAGTTACAAATGGAATTCCGTTTTCCAAAACATATTTGGGCGAGTCGTGAGTTCCGTCTCTAACATCACACAATTGTTCAAGCTCCACCATTTCCCAATCGGGGTTTATTTTAATGGTGGGTTTGTAGTTGTTTACTATTTGCTTGGCTCCGTCTATTATTTTTTGGTAGCCTTCTATTTCGGCTACTATTTGCTGTTGTATTTCAAGCGGTGGAAGGGGGATTTCAATTTCATTCAAAATATCCTTACCAATAACACCCTGTGCTGAACCTTGAGATTGTTCTCTTAGTTTTAAAGTCCATTCCTTTAATAATTGATACAAATAAATTTGTTCAAGTCTTTTTTTGTCAGGTCTTATTGCTGCAACGGAACGCCCAATAGCACATTCAATACCTAGATTTAATTTTCCAATCGTTGCTCCAACTACACAAATCAAAACATCTCCTTCTTTTGCCATCTTAAGGGGCTTTGTTGTCCATTCATCAATAATTGGTTTTATTTCGCCAAACTGACCAACTTTTACAAATGGAGTTCCGATTCCATCCTTGTTGCATTCTTCACCAGCGGGTGCTTGTCCCATTATCAAATCAATAACTTCGCCTAGCTTTACCAACTCATAATTTGAACTTCTTGCTTCAGTTTCAAAATACCTATCAGCATTTAATCCAACATCTTTATTGTTGATAATTGTTTCCTTTTCAACCAAGGTTGCCAAACTCGGTAAATCATCAATCACCTTGTCATTACTCAAACACTGTTTGTATGCTTCCAATGTTTGCAAAGCCAAAGGCAAATCGTTTTTATCAATTTCCCTGCGTTGTGCTCCAAGGTCAAAGCCATCGTTTTCAATTTTCAAAAACAAAATGTGTTGGCTTTTCTTTGCCAGTTTTTTATCTAAAATAAGAATGGAAGTTTTTACGCCACTGTACGGATTAAAACAACCTGCGGGCAAACTGATAACGGCTATCAAACAATCCTGCACCAGCATTTTCCGCAACTGCTTGTAGGCGGTTTGGCTTGTGGCCACAATGCCGTTGGGCACTACAATGCCTGCCCGTCCGTTGCTGTTCAGGTGTTCTGCAATGTAATCGGTAAACAATACTTCGGCTTTGTTGGCTTGTACGCCAAACTTCTTGTGTGGTCGTATGCCGCCTTTCGGTGTCATAAAGGGCGGGTTTGCCAATATCACATCAAAGGTTTCTTGCCAGCGGTCTTCGCTGCTTAATGTATCGTATTCGTGTATTTGTGGTGTAGCAAAGCCGTGCAAATACATATTGGCTAAACTCAACCGAACCATATCGGGGCTGATGTCGTAACCCACAAAATTGGTAGCGAGTTTTTTTCTGTCGTCTGGCTTTAGTTTATCGCCTAAACGCTTTTCGGTGTTTTGGTTTAAGATGTGTTTATATGCACTCAATAAGAAACCAGCCGTTCCGCAAGCAGGGTCAAGCACGGTTTCGTTTTTCTGTGGGTTTACACAAGCCGTTACAAAATCAATAATGTGTCGGGGCGTTCTGAACTGTCCTGCATCGCCTTGGCTTCCCATTACACTCAATAGGTATTCAAAAGCATCGCCCAATTTTTCGCTGTGGCTGTATTCAAACTCGTTGATGTGTTTTAAAAAGAGTTTCAGCGTGGCAGGGTCACGGTAGGGCAGGTAAGCATTTTTGAAAATATTGCGGAACAGCTCGGGAATATTCGGATTGGTGTTCAGTTTTTCCAATGCTTCGCTGTATAGTGAAAGCATATCTTGTCCGCTCAGTGATGGGTCAAACAGTTTTCTCCAACCGTATTTGGCATATTCACCTGTAAAGAACTTGGCTTTGCCTTTAAATTTCTCAACGGCTTCCTTATCCATATCGTCCATAAACTTATAGATAAGAGCCAGTGTAATTTGCTCTATTTGGCTTTTCGGGTCGGGCACTTTACCTACCAGCACATCACGGCAATCGTCAATATTTTTCTTTGTTATGTTATCAAGCATTGTTTAGGCAGATAAAAATTTATTCAACGGAACGTAGGTTTTAACATAGTAGGGCAGTTTGCTTTTCATTTCATCTGGCACACGGTTAAAATCATCCACGTTAAACGTTGGGTTGTGATACAATTCTGTAAAATCTTGTTGGTCTATAATTTCTCTTACACTTGGGTCGGTGATGTAGGCATAAAAGAAATAGCGTAAACCTTGTAAATCGTTGATGTCGGCAACATTGTTGGTGCTGATAAATTTTTCAAATTCATCACTCAATAAATCGTCTTTGCCTTTTATCTGATTTCCGAAATAAATGAGTTCCAACAATTCACGCCAACCAATTTTGCGGTCAATCTTCAACGACCTGCGAAGTTTTTCCAAATCAAAATATTCTTCGGGTTTATTGTCGTATTTCTCTTTGGCTCTTGCGGTGGCAACTTCCACATCACCCGCTTCCATCAGTTGTTTTATTTCTTCATCGGTTTTTACTCTCTCCTCAAACTGTTGGAAAAACATTCGGTCAACTTTCATTCCTGTAAAGTCAACTTGTTGTTCGTTCCAAGTGGCAATCTTGTCGTTGTCTTTGTATTGGTAACCGTCACGCTTTGGCTTTAAGGTGTTGTCGTCAACGGTTGGGAAGTCATCGCCTTGCTCAAAGTTTTTCGGCAGTTTCAATACTTGGTCGTATTGATATTTTTCTTCAAAGTATTCGCAAGTGGCAAAGAAGTCAAAGAGTTTGAAAGTGGCTTTGTCAATGGAAATGGTTTCTTCTTCTCCTAATTCATTTTTGAATTTATGCTCAAAGGTGTGAACACGGGTTCCACGTCCTTTTATCTGAATAAATTCAGTGGGCGAAAAAATGGGTCGCATCAAAGCCAAATTCAAAATGTTGGGACAATCCCAACCTGTGGTCATCATTCCAACGGTAACACAAACTCTGGCTTTACTGGTCATGTATGATTCCAACATTTCATTGCCTTTGGCAAAATTGCTAAAGCCCAACAGTTTGTCGTTGCTGTAATCAACTGTCATTTGCTGACTGTTCTGCACATTAGAAGTTACCTGAACGGCAAAGTCGCTTTGATACTTGCCGGGGAAATATTGATGTGCATATTCATTGAGCAGTTGTGCCAATTTTGCAGCGTGATTTTGCGAAACAGCAAAAACCAAACTCTTTCCAAATTCTCCTGTGATTGGGTCTTTCAGTCCGTTTTCAATAAAGGTTTTGCAAAACACACGGTTGGTTTCATCGCTGAAAAATTTCCGTTCAAA
>JAFDXG010000157.1 GCA_018268105.1 Bacteroidota bacterium
GTTTGAGCAGGATTAACGAAATATCCAAGCGTTACAATGTTATTTTTGGTTACAGTTTTTGTGATTGTTTTCGTGAATGGTAATGTTGGGGTGTTAACAGTAGTTTGCCCTCCGGTTTCATTATCATACGTTATTGAAACAAGGTTATTAGTTGTTGTGCTGCTAACCCTGTAGGTGATATCCACTTGTTTGGGATAAGTATTATCAGTACCTGAATCTGATTTTTTGCAAGAAAGCATAACAAGGTAAAAAAGTGCGATAAAAAGGATAGAATTGATTTGTTTCATGTCTAATTGATTTTATGTATTAATGTTTTATATTAAAAATTATTTCAGTTCCAGAAATTGTTTCTTCTCAGTGTCAGGTACTCTACCTCTTACCAAAAGCCACAGCACCATTAACACCTCTCCCAACCAGGTGTATTCACTAAGTACTATTTTAAAATCAGAGAAAAACAGGAAGGTTAAAAAGTCAAAAAGATAACCCAAACATGTTAGTAGAAGTAAGATGCCAATTAATTTTGGGATATAATTTGATTTTATCACCAAATATCCCATAGGAAGAAGCCAAAGTCCAAAAAATATGCCTATTAGTTGCATACCGTATTCATGTAACCTCAAAAACAATAATACTAATGATTGTATTTCATTAACGGATAATCCTGAATTAATTTCATGGTTCTTAATTAATATCAAAACGGCAATATTGTTAAGTTCATTTAAGATAGAAATGGGAGCAGCCAACAAAGCAAACAGCACTATTGCTTTTGCCCAAAATATATTAACAAGTTTTAAAGTTATATAAATAAATATTGCTGTGCCCACCGTAATTAATGCACATAAGATTGCACTTACAATACTTAATTTGTATAAAAACTCATTCGCTAAAATATTAGAAATCGTAGTTGAAACACTTCCTTGCGAAACTAAAAATTTGGGAATGTACATTATGCCAAAAGTTCCAAATGGGATTTGAAGCAGGTAAAGAAATCCTGCTATTCTTGCTGTGTTCTTATTTGCTTTCATTGTATATTGATTTGGGCCAGTACCAGGCCTTCCATATTATAATGGAAGTAATAACGCTTTCTAAAAATGACAGCATCACATAAAATGTTTTCCATTCAGTAAAAGATGAAACCGCCACAAACAGAGTGAAAAGCGTTAGAAACACGCCAATTGAAATGTTTAAAACTCTATTCCATTTTGGCTTCATTAAAAGTGAAAGAAAAATCATCAGTGAAGGAAGTGTCAAAACAATTGTTGCAAAAAGCAATTTGTAAGGAGTATTCAATATGTTTTGCCCGTTCAGGAGACCTGCAACTTTTTCAGGAACGTATAGTTCAAAATAGTCGCCATAGATGTAAAGAAACATTACGGAAGCCCAAAGCGCCGAGAGCATCAGTTTAACATTGATTTTAAAATCTTCGTACTGCAATTTTTTAATTCCCATTTTTCTTTTCTTTTAAACTATAAATCAGCAACCAAAGACATGTGCCGATTTCTGCAATTGCCGGCAGCATACTCATGTATTTTCCTATCCCGAATTGGGAGTAATTTTCAAGTAAAGTATTTCCGGTAAAATTTGTTAAATAACCAACGCAGCCCAGCATCAATAAAACGCCTAAATATTTCGGCATAAAGCCCGACCTGTACACCAGCAACCCAAACGGGAAAAGCCAAAGTCCCCAAAATACTGTTGCAAGCAAAATCCCATCATTATACTGATGAAGAGAAAACATAAGCCTACCTTGTAATTCTTCTACTGAAATATTTTGTAAAAAGGAGGCTTTTCCAGTGAGTGTTAGTGCTGCATATTTATGTTGCAAATTATTAAACGACAAAGGCACACTTAATAAAGCTAATATCACCATTGCCCTTGCTTGAGACTCATTAACAGTTCTTAAAAGTTTGTATAAAAAAAGTGGCAAAAAGGTAAACGCAACATAGCAGATTATACTGCTGTAAATTCCCAACCTGAATAAAGAATACTTAATTGCTATGTTATTGAATGTAGCGCTGCTATCGTTCCAGTCAATAAGCCTTTGAGGTACATAGGCAAGGCTAAACATTCCAGTAATTACTACAACCAGATAACTAAGACCTGCAGCTCTTGCTGTATTTTTATTTGTGTTCATTTTTGTTTTCTTAAGAAAGATTGATTTTAAATAATTGCAAAAACTAAATAGAAACACAAATGCAAATTTGAATGAATAGTTATCCCAAAATAAGTTGTGTCAATAAAAAACGCATTCTTGTAAACGGAATGCTAATTTTCCTCAATGAGTTGATAAATGAAGGAAAGTTTTGCTGTTTCTGAAGAGGTTGCTTTACACATTCAAGTAGTTTGTTGACGGCAATGTTACTTTCATAACCAGTATAATCAAATAGACAAGTTTTAGGTATTTTTACGGAGCGAATCCAGAAATGAAAAAGATAAAAGATAACAAACTAATTAAGTTTTACTTTTACACAGGCTTGGGATATTTGTTGTTGTATTCTTTTGGTGAACTTTTGGGTTACGAGAAAGAAACACTTTTTCGCAGATTTATCAATACCATTTTCCTGGTTAGCTATCTTACTGTACTTAACTACATTTTATTTGAAAAAGTGTTACGCTTATTCAGGTGGCCATGCAAAAATAATCAAAGGGCATTTCTCTACCTGCTTTTAGTTATTCTATTTTACACATTTGGATTAGCTAGTTGGCGACAGATATGGATACAATTGGGTGTTTATACAAATTATGCGACTAACCTCTCATTTTTGAAAGGAGTAGCTGTTCATTCTCAGTTTGGTATTCCATATTTCATTTTTTTTGCTATAATCCGGAATATATACAA
This sequence comes from Bacteroidota bacterium, assembly GCA_018268105.1. Classification (GTDB taxonomy): domain Bacteria; phylum Bacteroidota; class Bacteroidia; order Chitinophagales; family Chitinophagaceae; genus Agriterribacter. Next base: position 2,840 of record JAFDXG010000157.1, read on the forward strand.
CAACATAAGGCTTAAAGAAAAGAACAATCAATTAAGAATAGAAAAAAAGGAGGCCGAACTGAATTATCTAAAAGCCCAAACAAACCCACATTTCCTGTTTAACACACTAAACAATATTTATTCATTAGCAAGGGATAAAAGCGACCTGGCTCCTGAATCAATTTTAAGGTTATCAAAAATATTGCGTTTCATGTTGTATGAAACCGGTGGTGAATCTATTGCAATAGATGATGAACTGAAAATAATTACAGATTACATAGCCCTTGAAAAACTCCGTTACGATGATTCCTTGTTTGTTACACTCAATACTGATATTGAAAATTCAAAACAACCTTTGCCGCCTTTGCTACTTATTCCATTAGTGGAAAATGCCTTTAAGCATGGTGTTTCAGAAACAAGAAACAAGCCTTTTATTGACATTAATCTTACTGTAAAACAACAACAATTGTTGTTTATTGTAAAAAATTCAATAGAAGAAACTACTGCCACGCAACAGGTGAAAGAAAATATCGGGCTTTCTAATTTGCGTAGGCAGTTAGCATTGCTCTATAAAGATTATGATTTGTCTGTAGGGCAAGAGAATGCTGTTTTTACATCAACATTAAGAATTAATTTAACAAGCAATGCCTAAAATAAAATGTATAATAATAGAGGACGAACCACTTGCCGTTAAAGTACTATCGGACTATGTTGCACAAGTGCCATTTTTGCGTTTAGAGGCTACGTTTAAAGATGCCATACTTGCAACAGAATGGTTACGTTCCAATGAAGTGCAATTAATATTTTTAGACATTCACCTGCCCAAATTAAAAGGAATGGCTTTTTTAAAGACACTTATAAAAAAGCCTGCTGTTATTATTACTACAGCTTACCACCAATATGCTGTAGAAGGCTTTGACTTGGATGTAACAGATTATCTCCTGAAGCCAATTGAATTTGAAAGATTCTTAATTTCCGTAAATAAAGTAAGAGTTACTAATGACAATAGGCCGCCGATGATTGAAACTGGCGAAGTGAAAGACTATTTGTTTATTACTGTTCAAAAGAAAAAAGTAAAAATTTTATTTTCTGAAATTTTGTATGTGGAAAGTCAACGAGAATACATTAAAATTGTTACTGAGCAAAAGGAGTTCTTGTCACGAATGAGTACGCATGAAATAGAAGACCTTTTGCCTGTCCATACTTTCAAACGTATCCATCGCTCATTTATCATTTCACTTAATAAGCTGGAATCCTATACAGCAGAATCAGTTGAAGTGAATGGAGTATCTATCCCTATTGGAAGAGGATATCGAGAAGTTTTTGAAAATCTTTAATAGGTATTAAAATAATCGAATTTTTCGATTATAATATTTAGTCTGGTAATGTGCCAATCTAAGTTTTATATAAAATGACCTCCATTGGTATGACTCAATAAACAAAGATATTTTGTTATAAGCAAGATGAATTTTCATTGGGAACGTACAACTAAGTAGTTAAATAACCGTTTGCCCCCACTAGCGGTTTATAGAATATTAAAATATCACTATGTTGTCTGTTTAGGCAGAACTATCATTGTGCTTTATTTCTTATGATGCTAACTCATCTCTTTACTAAATAAAATAGGTCGAATAGTATATTATAGTTTCATTTTGATATATCTGTCCTGCTCACAGAGAAGTTTAATTCGGAGATTGAAATCTTCGAACAGCAGTCAATACCGCTGAAAAAAGTAACTTATGTATTGATATAATACAGACTAGCTATATAATACATTTCAAATAGTATAAAAAAGATGACCATGCTGCCATAGAGCAGGGGTGACTTTGACTTCGTAAATGCAAAGAAAACACATACTATAAAATGTGAGACCATACGTATCCCGTACATTGGCATTACATGATTGTAGTATTCCTGTCCTTTTATTAGAGTATCAAAAAAATCAATTACGTAAATAAGCGCTAAAATCGAGAAGAACCACTTTTTTCTGGAATAAAAATAATTTTTGTAATTATTGTCGAAGTCTTTTACATCTGTAGGAAAGAGTAACTGGCAAAGTAGAAAATAGAATACGATATAGATGATTAGAAAAAAGTATTCTACAAATGTCCACTCTGATAACAATCTTAATTTATATTCCCACCACCAAAAATGAACCAGGGTTAGAAAAATATAAAAAGCCCAGAGAAGATGGATCCAATATGGTTTTGTTCTATTGGGATGCTGAATAAACCTGGCAGTACCATTGAGCAACGTTCCTATGCCTAAACCCAGGACTATGCTTACAACCGTTTTGATGTGTGCGAAAACTTCCATAAAAAAACTAAATATATTAATTTTTTACTACTCCTTATTTTCAGACTTTGATTTATTATTATGCATCTGGTTAATCCAGTCTGTTATCAACTGCACTCCTTCGGTATGAATAACAGTTCGCGCCAATTCAGGCATTGCGGTTCCTGGTTCTGTACTTTTCATGCGGTATGCAAGTATGGAATGTTTGGCATCGCCAGGAATGATATCATAATTTAATCCGCCTGCACCACTGCCTGCAGATACCGGTTCTTTCATTATTCCCAACTGGTGCGGATCGGTTTGCTCATATTCCAGAAATAAACCGGTGTTGTGCGCATCACCACCTCGGGTATGACAGTGCGCACAATTAATATCTAGGTATGCCCTTGCCCGTTGCTCAAGACTGTAATGCTGTTTATCGCTCCAGTCGGGGAGCTGTGGTACTTTCGAAAGTTCTGGTATACCTTTTATCATTCCTGAAGAAGTCCAGACCGCAAGCTGATTGACCGTTTGTCCCGGGACTGTAAAATTGAGGTTTCTTGCCTTGGGACCAATGGGTGTAAGCACATCGTTTTTGATATGGCATCTTTTACAATCATTTGTATTAGGCACCTGGTATACAGTTGAAATGGCTGTGCCATTATCATCTAACAGGGTAATTGGAATTTTTGCACCAGTAATATGTTTTACGGCATCTGTTTGCTCTTTGTTCCACAAATAATCCATTACTTTCCATTTCCCGTCAAATGGATCTTTCACAAGGAGCCTTGTTTCAATCATGATCTTTTGATGGGAGGTGTTGGTATAAGCAAAGTTTTTGATGATGAAAGTGGAATCCGGAAAATCAAGTGCACCTTCCGAAGTATATTGGATGGATTGATGAGCCGGCAATACAATAAACCTGTCTTTTACCGCATAGTCAGTAAAAAGAGGGGTGCTTAATGCATATTTTACCACATAGGGACTGGGTTGTAAATCCTTTAAGTTTCCGGTAAAAAAGTCATAATCGGAAAGCTTGTCTTTAAATACAATCGTCGAAGCAACTCTGCCTGTTTTCTCTTCCTGTTTTACTGTATTATTACAACTTTGAATCAACCATATTCCGAATATTACAACCGATATTAGGAAAACGAAAAGATAATTTATTTTCATACTGCTACATTAACATTTGAGCTGTAAATCATTTTATTTACAGGTATAAGGTTGCATATCAGTGTTGGGGTGCCATTTATCTGTATGCTGCATATTGAGAAAATCTGCATTAACAAACATATTTTCTCCAGGTTGGGTAATACAAATACTATCGGGGTTTGCTGAAGAGCCTCCCGTTAAAATATTTGATGATATGCCATCGTACATAATGAGAGGTATCCTCTTATTTTTCCGGTTGTTATCCTGCTGCAATTTTTGTTCAATAGCCACCAGCAATTTACCAATATGATGGTCATATGCAGGTGCAGGAAAAGCATCTCCCATTTCGAGGGTATTGTTATATATCCTGATGTTTTTTGATACCGGTGCATATTGATCGTTAATTTTATCTGCAGCTTTTTCATCTACTGCAAATCCGGATGCAAGTGTAATAGCAGATGAGTTGTTGTTGATGATACGGTTGTCATATAGTTCAATATGTGAGGCTGCAAGAATGATCACCCCGCTTCCGGGTGCCGCATTACCTACTCCCCAGGAGGTACCGAAACTGCCGGCCCTGGCAAAATTCCTGTGGTTATTGTCGTGGAAAAAATTCTTGTAGGCTTTAACATGTCCGCCTTTTTGTGATAAACCGGGCAGATCAAATATGAGAAAGCCCGCAGTATTATCATAAAATTCATTGTTATATACTTCAGCATGTGTGGTGTTTTCAATTTCGCAACCGGCTACATTTTTAGCAGCTTTACAGTTCCGTACAATTGCACTGTCACTTTGCCCTACATAAATACCAGCATCTGAAGAACCTTCTGCATAACAATTTTCAATTAATATGTTTTTGCACATAACCGGATATATAGCGTAACCACCGCTGGTTGAATCAGCAGTTTTCCAAACCGCATTCAGGTTGTTGATTATTATATCCCGGCTCTTATTAATCTTTAACAGGTCACCTTTGGAGTCGCGTATAGTCATATCCGTTATTGTGAAGCCATTTACATTAGTCACTCTGATACCTTCACCCCCCTGGCTCTGGACAGAAAAATCCAGTGTGGTTTTATCTTTACCTTCTCCTATAATCCGGATATGATTTACCTGGGCAATACTAAGGTTATCAAAACTGTAGTTCCCGGCTTTTAGCAAAATGCTGGTATTGTCTGTAAGAGAAAGGAATGCTTCTACTATCCTGGCTTCATCACCTGGCGCAAATGTTAATGAATTAGTATAATTGTCGCTTGTGCCGGATTTATCATTACTTCCATTGCAGGAGATGATAAAGAAGCATCCTAACAGGCAGGGCAGTAAATAATATTGTTTGGGAAGAAATTTCATGACAGTTTTGTTAGATGTTGATATACGAGTTGTTTGCTTTATTGAGATAACTATTTAATGAGTCGTTTAAATTGTTTAAGTCTCCCTTTGAAAGGAGGGTATTTGATTCCGGGATCAAACCATAATGGTGTTTTCATCAGCGCTTTTTTATGAGTAAACAAATCAAATGAATACTTACCGTGGTATGCGCCTAAACCGCTATTGCCGATACCACCAAATGGAAAACGGTGATTGGCAAAATGCCATATCGTATTGTTAATGCACCCACCGCCAAAAGATATCTGCGATATCCATTGTTCCACTTTTTTATCATCAGATGTAAACAAATAAAAAGCAAGTGGATTCGAGTGTTGTTTCACAATTTTTATAGCTTCTTCGAAGCTGTTATAGATCAGGACAGGTAATATTGGTCCAAATATTTCATCATTCATTACGGCAGCGCCTGTATGAATGTTCTTAATAATCGTAGGGGCAATATACATTGCGGATCTGTCTGAAATGCCTCCGCTTACAATATCTCCTTCAGAAAAATACGAAATCAGTTGATCAAATCTTTTTGTATTAATAATTTTCGCGTAGTCTTTGCTTTGTGAAGGGTCTTCGCCCCAAAAGGATGTAATTGTTGCAGAAAGGGTGGTAATAAATTTTTCTGCAATATCCTTATGTACCAATACATAATCTGGTGCAATGCAGGTTTGTCCGGCATTGGTAAATTTCCCCAGAACAATTCTTTTAGCACTGATTTTAATGTCGGCATCGGATTCCACAATTGCCGGACTTTTACCTCCCAGTTCTAAGGTAACCGGAATAAGGTTTTCCGCAGCCATCTGATAAATAAGCTTTCCTACTGTTGTACTGCCGGTATAAAAGATGTGATCAAAATTAAACTGTTGCATCATTGATGGGATAACAGCACTTCCTTCGCCTTCTACTACTTTAATATATGACTGAGCATAAATCTTACTCAACATTTTGTGCAGTATGCTGCTGGTAGCAGGGGCAAATTCTGAAGGTTTTAAAACAACACAGTTTCCCCCAGCTATAGCGCCCACCAACGGGATCAGTGATAATTGTAATGGATAGTTCCAGGGGGCAATGATGAGAACAACTCCTAATGGATCCGCATACATTTTTCCTGAAGAGGGGAAGTTAATAAAATTTGGGGTTGCTTTGATAGGCTTCATCCAGCCATGCAGATGCTTAAGGGTATAATTAATTTCTGCCAGTATCAATCCTGATTCCGTTGCATAAGCCTCTTCAGCACATTTTCCCAGATCAGTATACAGTGCCTTATAAATTTCTTCTTCATATTCCATCAGGATATTTTTCAGTAAGAGCAACTGTTGCTTTCTGAAAGTGTAGCTTCGGGTTGTCCCGGTTTCATAGAAACTACGGAGCTCCTGCAAAGGTAAAATGCCGGCAAACTGGTTCACTTTTATTTTTTTAATCCTTTGAAAATTAACGATACCAGAAATCTCATATCATTGAGGCTTTGGCTATAATCTATTTCATGTTTCATTTTCAGTATCGCCTGCTGTTCAACACTATGCTTCAATGCATCGCTTACGCTTATGAGTACAACAGCAATTTTAGCGGGATGGGTTGATATAAGTTCTTCGTTTTCTACAGCTCTTTTTATCAGCAATGACAAGAATTGTATTTCCCGGTTCATCAAAGCCTCATATAACTCAAAAAAACGCGGGAGGAGTTTATTAAGTGTATCAACTGACACGCGGTTCATATTCAGTACATTTTTGTAATAAATAAACCTTGACTGCATATAATACCACACCTGGTTTTCTATACCACGTTTCTTCAATACCTTTTCCTGCAAGGAGTGTATATAATCTTCTCCTTCTTTAAGTGCAGCATCTACAAATATATCTTCCTTATTCCTGTAATAATAATACAATGAAGCCTTATTAAGGCCTACAGATTTTGCAATGTCATCGAGAGTGGTTTTGTCTAACCCAAACTTAATAAAGCACTGCATTGCAGACTTCCCTATCTTTTCTTTAACCAATTCTTTTTTGTCCGTTGCCATAACAAACATTCAGGGTTAAAGATAATATTATTTTAAATTATTCAAACAAAATAATAAAAAGTTTGAAAATTAAAATTATCCAGGTCAATGTACCTGCCGGGAATAGTCCAGAGTCTGTTGTATACCTTCCTGATAGGATGTTGGAGTAAATTGAAATGTTGTATTGAATTTTTCACTGTTAAAAAAATAGTCCTGGTTGTTTTGATACTGCATTTCCACCAGTTCTTTTATTTGCCTTGAAAACAGTCCGGCCAGAGTAAGCATGAAAGGTGATAACACAAAATAAGAAGACTTGCACCCTGCAGCATTTGCAGCAATTTCAATGAGTTGCTTACCGGTTAAACGTTCTGCTGAGGTAGGCAGATGCCAGGTCTGGTTGAATGCACTTTCGGTATTACCCAGCATGGCGGTGGCTTTTGCTGCATCGGGGGTATAGGTTACACTATGTATTTTATTTGCGTCAGATTGCCAGTTGGCCTTTTTACCGGTTGCAAAATTGTTTATCACAAGAATATTTATTAACCCATTTTTAGCTCCCGGTCCATAAAAATCTGCACTGCGTGCAATTAATGCATTTAACTTCTTTGAAGCTATAGCCGAGTTGATCATTTCTGCCAATGTAGCCCTTATCTTTCCCTTTTTTGATGGCGGGTTCACTGCACTGTTTTCTTTAATATCAGGGATAGCTTTTTTGTCGTACAGGTACACATTGTCAAAAAATACCAGCCTGCATTGATGTTCAATGCAGGCACTTATAACATTTTGCATAATTACCGGCCACTGCTTTTCCCATATTCTTACATCGTATTTCAATCCTACGGTAAGGTAGACCACATCAGATCCTTTTACTGCTTTATTCACTTCTTCAGCATAGAGGAGATTAGCTTTAAACAGTTCATCGTCGCCATTTACCTGGCTGGGATTCCGGGCAACTAATCTAACTGTACCTGTATATTTTTTCAGCTCTTTTGCAAGTAGTCTGCCTATATCACCACCTGATCCTAAAATGGTTTGCATAATTTTTTGTTTAGCGGATAAAAGTTATTTTAGCGTAAAGATATTAATATTCAACTGCCCTGTATCCATGACTGGTTCATAAAAGCACAGATCAATTTTTTTTAGGACAAAATATTCCTGAATCAGTGGCTCAAATATCTCTTATGATAAAATCAATGGTAAATCTTCTGTTTGTGTTAATTATTGCTTCCTGTTCCGAAACAAAGCAGATTGATATTGATGTTAACCGCTTTAGTAAGCCTGTTGAAAATCCAATAATAAAAGCGGACTCAGCATATACATTCATTGATCCGATAAAAAAAGAAGTAGTAAGGTGGCAGAAGGCAGATGTATTTAACCCTGCGGCTATTGTCAGGGATAATAAAGTCTATCTTTTATATCGTTGTGAAGATAATGCCGCTGCAGCCCTTGGTGGAAGAACATCAAGGCTTGGCTTAGCCGAAAGTGATGATGGAATTCGTTTCAGAAAATTTCCGGAGCCGGTCCTGTATCCGGACAGCAGTGCGTTTATTCAATATGATTATCCGGGAGGTTGCGAAGATCCGAGACTGGTGCAAACCGAAGATGGATTATATGTTGTGGTATATACTTCGTGGAATTACAAAACACCACGGTTAAGTGTAGCTTTTTCAAAAGATCTTTTTCATTGGGAAAAAAAAGGACCTGCTTTTTCAAAAGCATATAATGGTAAGCTCCTGAATATTGCTTCCAAGTCGGGATCAATAATTACCAAAATGCTGAATGGGAAACAAGTAGTAGCAAAAATAAATGGTAAATACTGGATGTATTGGGGTGAGCATTTTGTAAATCTTGCCTGGTCTGAAAATTTGTATGACTGGTATCCATTACTCGATGAAAACGGTAATCTGAAATCAGTAGCAGGGACAAGACCCAAAAAATTTGACAGCAGTCTCACAGAATGCGGACCTCCGGCTATTATTACCAAAAAGGGAATATTGCTTATATTCAATGGCAGAAATGCTACCAATGAAGAAGCTGATCCTTTACTGCCCAAAGGCATGTACTCAGTAGGGTGGATGATATTTGACAAAAATGATCCTGGTAGATTGCTTGAGCGGTCTGATACTTGTTTTTTAAAACCTACTCTACCTCATGAAATAACTGGACAGTATAGTGCCGGAACTACGTTTGCCGAAGGAATGGTGTATTTTAAAAGAAAATGGTTTTTATATTATGGCACGGCAGATTCGTTTGTAGGATTGGCAATTTCGGAATAGGGAAAATATCAAACGAGGAAGATGAAACAGGAAACCTCAAACAAAAACCTCAAACAGAAAACCATGATCACAATAGTATTATTCCGGAAATTTGATCTCTTTAGGGTACCTATATAACAAACAGGAACTTTGCTATTTTATAATCAAATAGCTATAATTTGTAAAGATTGATATGAAAAAAATATCCCGTCGAAATTTTATTTATAATGCTGCTGCCGCTGGTGCAGGTATTATGGCTTCCGGCGCACTGAGCAGTTTTTCACTTCCTGCAGGTAATATGAAATTTGGTCTCGTAACCTATCAATGGGGGCGCGACTGGGACTTACCTGCGTTAATCTCCAACTGTGAAAAAACCGGCTTACTGGGCGTAGAGCTTAGAACTCAGCATGCACACAAAGTGGAAAGCAATCTTACCCTGCAACAGCGCCTTGAGGTTAAAAAAAGATTTGAAGCCAGCCCGGTAACCTGCATTGGTTATGGCTCCAATTTTGAGTACCATAGTCCCGACCCGGCGGAGCTTCGCAGAAATATTGAGCAGACAAAAGTATATATACAACTCTGCAAAGACATAGGAGCTACCGGTATCAAAGTAAAACCAAATGACCTTCCAGCTTCAGTCCCCAAAGAAAAAACGATTGCACAAATTGCTGCCTCCTTTAATGAAATTGGAAAATTTGCTGCCGGTCTTGGTCAGTTGGTGCGGGTAGAAGTGCATGGGAACCACACACAGGAGATACCCAACATGAAAGCCATATTTGACCAGGTGACCGAATCCAATGTAAAAATGTGCTGGAATTGCAATCCCGAAGATTTGCTGCCACCGGGTCTCGAAGCCAATTTTAATTCAGTAAAAAAATGGTTTGGAGATACGGTACATGTAAGGGAACTGAATGTTGGCGATTATCCTTACCAGCAACTGATGGATTTGTTTAACAGAATACATTATAATGGCTGGATATTGCTCGAAGCCAGGACTGAGCCTGCTGACAGGATTAGCGCCATGAAAGAACAATTAACTGTATTCAAAAAAATGACTGGACAAAAAATTAAGTGATATTATTTAGTGCCGAAAATAATTTGACACTTTTATATACAACCCTCTTTTTCACCCACCAAAGAAAACAATATATAGTATGAAAGAAGAAAATAACTCACGCCGGACATTTATCCGGCAGTCAGCACTGGCAGGTGCCGGTATTGCAATTGGAGGAATGGGCTTCAGTGCAAAATCGTATTCTGCAATTAAAGGCGCCAATGATCGTGTTACCCTTGCCGTAATTGGCATTCATGGTCAGGGACAAACACATATCGACAGTTGGTGTGCGTTAAAATCCAGCCGTAATGTGAAATTAAAAACCCTTTGTGATGCGGATGAACAATGGTTTGACTCAAGGGCAAAAATGGTAGTGGACAAAATAGGAGAGAAGCCACTCACGGAATGGGATATGCGTAAAGTGTTTGACGATAAAGAAATTGATGCAGTTTCAATGGCTATTCCCAACCACTGGCATGCACTGGGTACCATTTGGGCCTGCCAGGCAGGGAAACATGTGTATATAGAAAAGCCCGCCTCACATGATGTGTGGGAAGGCCGTAAAATGATTGAAGCTGCCCGTAAATATAACCGTCGTGTACAGGTAGGGTTTCAAAACCGCTCCATAGCCAATGTGATGGAAGCCATCAAGTTTTTGCACGAAGGCGGAATAGGCGATGTATTTATGGCAAGGGGACTTTGTATTAAACCCCGCGATTCTTTTGGTATCACCCCCGATAGTACACCCCCGCCTACATTACATTACGACCGCTGGCTGGGACCTGCTACATGGCGTCCCTACAACGAAAAGAAAGGACATTACAACTGGCATTGGTTTTGGGATACCGGCAATGGGGATACCGGCAACCAGGGACCTCACCAGTTTGATATTGCACGCTGGGGGCTCAACAAGAATGAACATCCAGTTTCAATTTTCTCCAGCGGCGCTATTTATGGTATAAACCCAAAGGAATGTGCGCAGGAGACTCCTAATACTCAGAGCTCCATTTTCAAATATCAGGATGGTACTACGCTGGAATTTGAAACCCGTGGCAGGTACTCCAACGCTGAATCATCGCTTGATATCCGTATAGGCAATATCTTTTATGGTACCGAAGGCTATATGGAGATAGAAGGAAGTACCTGGAAAGCATTTCGCAGAAGAGAAAAAGAGCCCTTTGCAAGTTCGAAAGGTAAATCGGATAAGATAGTGGATCCGCGTACTCCCCCCGGCGGCACAGAACATTATGCCAACTTCATTGACGCAATTCGTGCTGATAATAATGATCTGCTGCATTGCGACATCAATGAAGGTTTCTACTCATCTGCGTTGCCATTGCTTGCAAATATTTCCTATCGCCTTGACAGGGGACTGAAGTTTATGGGCGCTAATATGGACAGGGAAAAGTTTGCCAACGACCCTGAAGCTGATGAATTGCTTACCCGGGTGTACAGACCACCTTATGTTGTTCCTAATGAAGTATAGCATACAGAGAAACTAATTATTTACAACATAACCGGCACTCTCCCAGCCAAAGGCGGGAGAGTGTTTTGTTAACAGGTAGCTAATGATTGCTGTTAATGTTATAAATACAAACTTTGAAAGTCGTGATACAAACCTCCATTCAGAGTTTTCTTTTAAATTTGGGCAGTTTGAAATTTGATTGATATCGCAAGAATAATTACAATATGAACATTAACCCCCAAAGAAAGACTAAGCAGTAATGACAAAAAGATTTTTTTATTTGTTAATGTTATCAGTTATATCCTACTTTTCTACAGGTTGCAATGACAATAAAACTTCTTCTACCGATGGACTAACATTAGATGATGCGACTCAGAAAAAAATTATTGCTGATGCCCCGGTACTAACCCCGCAGGAATCCATTTCGACAATGAAAACTGAAAATGGATTTGAAGTAAAGCTTGTTGCTGCAGAACCACTTATCAGTACTCCGGTAGCAATAAACTTTGATGACAGGGGTCGTATTTGGGCGTTAGAAATGCAGGGATATATGCCCGATACGGCAGGCCGAGGTGAGAATGTACCCGATGGGAAAGTGGTTATTCTGGAAGACAAAAACGGTGATGGAGTTATGGACGACAGAAAAATTTTCCTTGATTCTCTCGTTTTGCCCAGGGCACTGTGCCTGATAGAAAATGGTTTGCTTGTAGCTGAGCCACCTAATCTTTGGTATGTAGAAATTAATAATGATCATGCCGGAAAAAAAATACTGGTTGATTCTTCCTATACTGTCGGCGGTAATGTAGAACATCAGCCGAATGGATTACTCCGCGGTATGGACAACTGGATTTATAATGCTAATTCTACAAAACGATATCGCAAAGAAGGGAATAAATGGCTGGTGGAAAAAACGCATCTCCGGGGTCAGTGGGGTATTTCACAGGATGATTACGGGCGGTTGTATTACAACAATAATTCACAAAATCTTATTGGAGATTATTTTTTACCGGCGCTTGGCTCTGGCAATGAAGACCAGCGTGGAGTATCGGGTTTTAATGTGGATATTATTAAAGACAACAGGGTTTATCCAATACGCCCTACCACGGGAGTGAACAGGGGATATATGGAGAAAATCCTTGATGATAAATTGCGACTTGTAAACTTTACTGCAGCCTGCGGACCTCTTGTATACAGGGGTGGATTGTTTGGAAAAGAATATCATGAAAATGTATTTGTTGCCGAACCTTCTGCCAACCTGATTAAAAGAAATATACTTGAAGAAAAAGGTTACATAACAGAAGGGAAGCAGGCTTATTCAGGGAGAGAGTTCCTGGCAAGTATTGACGAACGCTTCAGACCGGTGAGTCTGTATGATGGACCCGACGGGGCAATGTATGTGGTGGATATGTACAGGGGTATTATTCAACACCGTACCTATCTTACCGAATATCTGAAAAAAGAAATTGTAAAAAGGGAACTTTCAAAACCGCTGAACTGCGGACGTATCTATAAAATAGTACCTGCGGGGAAAGTTGTTAAGCCTATACTAATGCCCCACAACCCTGCAGAACTGGTGAACCTGCTGAGTTTTGGAAATGGCTGGATTAGAGACAAGGCCCAGCAAATGTTGATTGATGGAAAATTTGTAATTGCAGCTCCGGAATTGAGAAATAAATTACAGGAATCGGATGATCCTGTAGTAATCACACATTGCTTATGGACACTTGAAGGGCTTGGCATTTTGCAATTTGATGATGTGAAACGGCTTCTTGTACATCCCAACTGGAAATTAAGAGCAGAAGCTTTGGATGCTGCATCTGCTGTTGTCGGTAAGAATAATTACAGGGAATTTGCAAGTACCTTGAAAAAAATGATAGCTGGAAGTGATACTTTATTAATTCCCTATATAGCATTTCAGTTGCATTGCATCAGTGCTTTTGATCAGCCGATGGCGGATGCAATATGGATGGATATTGCAAAAAAATATCCCAATAACAGGTATGTTGCCGATGCACTCATCAGTAATCTTGAAAAGAAAGAAACTATATTCTTCAAAAAGTTTAAGATCATAGATCCGGATACCAACCTTGTTATTAACAGGAGGTTTGAAAAAACACTTGCCGATATTAAGAAGAACGAGTTCAACAAAAATATAGCCCAGTTAAAAAGACAATTTCCCAAAGGATTTCAGGTATTTCAAAATATTTGTAAGACTTGTCACGGAGATGATGGCAATGGCATTGCCTCACTCGCACCTCCTTTAAATCAATCTTCATGGGTTGTCGGTGATAAACGAAAATTGATTGCTATAGTACTTTACGGATTAACAGGACCTGTTACTGTAAATAATAAAATCTATAAGACGCCGGAGATCAGCGGGGAAATGCCGGGGCTAAACACCAATGATGAGCTTAATGAGGAAGATATAGCTCAGGTGCTGAGCTTTATCCGTAAAAACTGGAGCAACAAGGCTGATGTTATTTCCGTAAAAGATGTAGAAAAGGTGAAACAGAAGTATAACGGCCGGCAGAAACCATTTACTATTGAGGAGTTGGATAAGGCTTGGTGAGAGATTGGCTATCAGTAATCAACGCTGATATCTGACAGCCGATTGCCCACAGTTCAAAGCCGATACCCCACCACATTTGTCAGTGTGCCGATATGATCAATAGTGATACTAACGGTATCGTTTACCTGCAATGTAAAATCATTATCAGGTACTAAGCAAGTGCCGGTCATTAAGAAGACGCCTGTAGGAAAATCCATCTCCCTGAAAAGAAATCCTGCAAGTTCGGGGAGTGTCCGTTTCATCTGGCTGATCTGTATAGTACCTTCAAAAACGGTAGCATTACCTCTGATAATTTTCATGTGAATATTAGCATCGGGGCTGATAGGCAGTTCGGGAATATACAGGCAGGGGCCTATTGCTGCACTTCTTTCGTAGGTTTTGGCCTGGGGCAGGTACAAAGGGTTCTCACCTTCAATACTTCTTGAGCTCATATCATTACCTACAGTATAGGCCTGTATATTTCCCTTCGAATTAATATAAAGCGCCAGTTCGGGTTCAGGCACATCCCATTTGGAATCTTTCCTGATATATACTTTCTGCCCGCTGCCGGCTACACGATGAGGCAGCGATTTAAAAAACAGTTCGGGTCGCTCCGCTACGTATACTTTATCATAAAAAGTAGCGCCACCCGACTCCTTCGACTCTTCCATACGGGCATCCCTGCTACGGAGGTAGGTTACGCCCGCAGCCCATACTTCCTGGCTGTCAATGGGTGGCAGCAAAGGAGAATTTTGAAAGGCAACAACAGCCCCGGGAGATAGTTTCTCAAAAGCTTCCAAAGAAGATTTTAGATAGGTATACAGTTTTTCCCTGTTGATCAGTGTATCCCAGTCAGTTCCAGGTATATAATATTGCTGTTCATGTTCCAATACTATACCACCTGCTGTCTTAAATAATTTCATGTTAGGTAAAGAGTTTAATTATTGTTGAACACCTATAACGTATTTCACTCCCAAGAGATGTTTTTTACATTTTGATACTGTCTAATTTAATACCCAATAATTTCTGCGCCATATTTTGCATGGCAGCATAATCTCCTTCAAAATGACAGGTGACCTGTTTATACCGTTGAGTATCTCCCGGTTTCAGTTCCTGTGCCGCAGATGATGATTCAATCTCATAAAAGGGACCCAACTGGGTGCCATCTTCCAGTGGCCCGTCATTATAGGCATTTACCACATCGCCTTTATAGGGTTCTTTTTGCAGTTCCCATTTTGAGTTTACATAAGTACCGGCGGTATCTGTCTCAAACAATATGATCGTAAGCACATTTCGTTTATAATCATAGCTGCCTGCTATGGAACGGGATATCACCGGCGAAAGACCAAGCTTACTGCGATGTTTACCATCACATTTAAGCAATAAGGTACTATCACTTGTCAGCAGGCGATCCTCAGGTATTTTACCAAAATAATTATCGGTTACATAATTTTTTGCATCAGGTATATTCTTAAAAGGTACTATAGTTACTGTTTCATCGGAAGGGGTAAACATACCCAGTAACCATATAGAAAGTAAACCGGTTTCTTTTTTCCATTGATTAGTCCCCATATTCCTTACCGCATTATCAGTTTCATAGGCTACCCATTTTACCCCATCTGGAATATCGGTATGCAGACGACTGGTAAGTGATTCTTTATCCAGTAAATGTATCCCCCTTGTTATCTCAATAGAAAATGGTGTTCCGCTGTAATTGTTAACTGTTGCCGTTTGCCTGAAAACCGCACTGCTGCTGTCAGATCTCACTACATTATAAGAAATGGTATCAATTATTGGCGGCACCTGCCAGTGCCTGATGTTAAAAGAATCTCCCTGCCTGAAGTAAAATGAATATTGTCCACCCTCAGGTCCAATCCAAAACCTTTCTTCGCCTCCTACTGCATTAAATTGCGGTTTGAATTTCCCAGAGGCTATCAAATCATAATTAATCCATCCAAAACTATTGCCGGCATCTTTATCAGCCGAACTTGTCATCACACGACCCTGGTAGTCGGGTGTAACTAATACCCTTGCACCCTGTTCATTGAATAATTCAATTGTCTGTTTTACATGTTTCCTTAGAAATGCAGCATCATAGCCATAAGTTCCTTTGGCAGGTACATTTTCTTTCACGGGCTGAGATTCGTTGCACGACATAATGGTGATTATTAAAGTGAATACGGGTAAACTAAATTTCAATCTTTTGTTCATATAGCGGCAGTTGAAAAAATAATGAGCGTTAAGATAACAACTTTATACTGATGAATAAGGAAAAACTGAAAACGAAAATATTCCCAAACGTTATTCCTCTATACTGCAGGATAATATTGTTTCAACCATGCTATAATTTTACTAAATACATCTATTGCTATCTGGGGTGGCAGGTCATGTTTGCCGCCGGGATACAATTCCAATTGCGCCGGCACCTGCAGTTCTTTCAATTTTTTATATAATTTTTCCGACTGTTTCACATTCACCAGTTCATCGGCTGTGCCATGAAACAAGATAGTGGGAACTCCACTGGATTTCCTGAGCTGAAAATAAGGACTGGCTTTTTTTACCACAGTTGCAGCCGTATCTGCTGTTCCTAAATAATTAACAATAATATCGTTACTTTCCAATCCTTGTGCCCTCACTGAGGGGTCAGCCAGATCTGTAGGTCCGAAAATATCAATTACTGTTTTCACCTGCTTCAAACTATCATAGGAATATGCATACAACAAAGCAAGATGAGCACCGGCACTTGCCCCCATCAAAGCAAATTTATCAGGGCAATACCTGTACTCCTTTGCATAGCCGGAAATAAATGTCAGGGCATTGCGTATATCTTCAATCTGTACCGGAAATATATTTTGTCCATTTTTGACCAGCCTGTAGTTAATTGTAGCTACAGCGTAACCCTGTCGGCCTACTAACTCATCTATAAATAACCGAGGTAGTTCTTTTTTATCACCATGAACCCAACTGCCACCATGTATATATACAATCACTTTAGTACTGTCTGTCCTGTTATCCGGCAGATACACATCAAGCAAATTATCCGTTCCTTCGGCACTACCATATTGAACATCCGAAAACTCAGTATATCCCCGTCCATTAGCAATACTATGATGTACAGGCAGCTTTTTGCTGATAATTGAACTTCCTCGTTCTTTTTTACCCAGGGTAACAGACAATGCCGCAGCAATAACAATTAAATGATAAATTCTAAACATAGCCTTTTCAATATATAGAGTAAATTAAAAGTGTTAAGAGTAGTAAAAAGCGACAATATACTATCTTCGGTGACTAATTCTGCAGAACTATGAATAGAAAAATTTTAGTGATTTTGTGTTTGACTTTCACTACGGTAGCATCGTTTTCCCAAACTAAGAAAAACAATGGTAAAATAGCTCCTTTTGAAATTACCCTGGCAGACGGCAGTAGTTTTAAGGCCTCACAATTGAAGAAAGGACCGGTCATGTTGATCTATTTTTCACCGGAATGCGATCATTGCAGGCATTTTACCAAAGAGATGCTTGACCAATATAAAACTTTCGCAGGGGAGCAGATTGTTATGGTTACGTTTCTGCCTGTAGATGAAGTAAAACATTTTTCAGATGAGTTCGATCTTCCCTCATATCACAATATAAAGGCGGGAACTGAAGGGAAAACTTTTGTGGTAAGAAATTATTATAATGTTACCCGCTTTCCGTTTGTAGCACTGTACAATAAAGAGGGTAAACAGGTAAAACTTTTTTCCAATGCCCCTGGTGTTGATGATGTGATAAAAGCAATAAAGAAGCAAGGTTGAACCAGCAATAAATCAGCATACATTATACAGGGATTATTTTTTAAGTGCGGGATATTGACCGGCATTGCAATCTGCATTAACAAGAAAGCCCGGAGAAAATATCCCCCAGGCTTTTACTATCAATCCTACTATCATTACAATAATAACAAATTATAGTACGATTCATTTCAATGCAAAAGCCTTTAACAATCAGGTAAGTGTAAAATCTTATCAATTAAGTCAGGTTATCACTTATTCCATTTTAACCCAACCTGTTTTTTCAACAGGAATAATACTCTCATCTACGTGATTCATACCTATAAACCGGTAATGAATACACTAAGTTGTATTCAAAAAAGCTTTTAACCAGAGGACTGATTTGGGGTTAACTGGTTATTAATAGGGAGAAGTAATCAAAAGAAAGGCAATAGCAAGCAGGGATATTGCACCAATCATCAATACCATCAACTCCAGTTTATTATCTGTATCACCAGGGAGGGATTTAATTATACTGAAAAAACTATTTGATCTGTCCGGTACAGGTAATACTGATGTAGAGGCTATGCCTGTTTCCCTGCTTTCGGGAGGCAAATAACTGGTATTTGAACTTTCAGGTGAATTTACCGTAGTGGTTTGCCGCCAACCTGAATTTTCTTTTTCCGCATTGTTATTATCTCTCACTTTCACATTAATTATTCTTGGCTGGCTTACTGATTTAATTGTCTTAACCCGGGTATGATCAACATGGGGCTTTAATGCTACAATATGATTATTATGCCTTACATTATATTCTGTATCTGATTTACAAACAGAAACTTCCGACTTTATCCATTCGGTAACTCTTCCATTGGTAAATTCCTCAGTCATATTGATCACTTTACTATCTTTTGGGGAAACATTTGTAGTTACCTCATCCATTGGTGGTGCAAATGAAGCCAGTTCGCTGATCTCTGAAGGATAGCGCCAGCTACAGCTCTTTTTTTCTACCCAAATCAGATCCAGTGACTTTAGTCCCATAGATTGAAGTTCTCCGGCAGAATAGGGTCCTGACTGTTTGTTATTCCGCAATAGCAAATACTCTTTCATCTGTATATTTTTTCTTTAAAAGTGCCGGAGTATTTTTATGGAAAACTACTATTGTTAGAAAATCCACATTATACCCGGTCTACAATTTGATATCACAGGCTGTGAGCATTTCAAAGGAAGATTCAATTTCAGAAATAGCTATTGGTATTCAGAGGAGTTAAGGATTTGATTTAAGTCAATAGCGTTAGTATCAGGGTTATGATCAAAAAACAGGTTATCAACTAAAAAACTGAACAGCTTACCTTTTTACTGATAAACTGTTGAGCAAATTACAATTTTAATGAGTAGATATCAAATTCAATGACAATTTTTTCATTTTATTATCATTTCCGATAACCGGAAATCGCTGAAACCAGCATTTCCAGTATTATCGTCAGGAGATAAAATTCATTTCATCGTTTATATGACTTAGCATTCCGGTGGGATTTTCCGTTAATGCTACCATATGCTTTATGTTGCCCCCTGGTATGCATATAATAAGTTGTAAAATTATTGGGGTCTGCCACTATCTCAGCAGTATCCACTTTTTGTTTTTCACCCAAAATAACATATTCAATATCATCTTTTTCCAATTCATTCTCTGTAGCAACAGTGTCTTCTTCCTGAAGCTCAGTATAGTTTAAATCGTCCATTTTCTCTGATCCAATATATACATTACCACCGTATTTGTTATAGTTATCGGCCATCACCAGGAATTCAAATCCTACGGGTATATCGTTAATAAAGGCATCGGGTAAATTTACTTCATCGAGATGTAAACTCCTGAAATCCACTTCACCGATATATTCTCTGAAAAACCGAATTTGTCTTTCTTTGAGACTATTGATGATTGTAGCTGGAGTAACAGGTGCATATCCGGTAAGCTGTTTTAATTCATTGATCTCGGAAGGATATTTCCATACAATACTTTCGTCCGGGATCCAAACCAGGTCAAATGTCCTGAGTTCCATTTGCATTAAACTTTCCCGGGTATAGGGTCCGGATTCAACATTGTCTCTTAATAATAAATATGTTTTCATGATTACAGAGTTTTTAGTGTATTTCATAAGGCTCACTAAGTAGTTTCAATTAGCTGACGTGAAATTACTCTGTATCCTGAAACAAAAAAGAAGGAATCGCCGAAACGTTTTTATTCTTCGATTAATAGCATTGATTTTGTTATATACCACCTGAAACAGGCTTCCGGTTGAGAAATGTTAATTGAA
>JAFDXG010000158.1 GCA_018268105.1 Bacteroidota bacterium
CCGCCAATGGTTAATATGCCATGGCTCACTATTTTTATTTCAAGAATAAAAAGGATAATACCAAAGATGATGAGCGCCAACCCTGCATAATTAACAGGCAGGGAATGCATGGAATAAAAAGCAAGTATAAGACTGATAACACCTACTATGCCGGGTAATATGGCACCGGGATTATATAACTCAAACATTATTCCGTACATGCCGAGTAGC
This sequence comes from Bacteroidota bacterium, assembly GCA_018268105.1. Classification (GTDB taxonomy): domain Bacteria; phylum Bacteroidota; class Bacteroidia; order Chitinophagales; family Chitinophagaceae; genus Agriterribacter. Next base: position 211 of record JAFDXG010000158.1, read on the forward strand.
ATCAGTAGATAGGCAATGCTGGGATCGCTGATGATATTCAGTATTTTTTCCCATACACTCATATTGTAGTCCTCCACCACTGCATTTTTAGTACGCAGAACCCGTTCTCCTGAAACGAGATGCACTATTCTTCCATCAGCCTGGGAAAGGAGGTCTTTTTCATTTACTGCAACAATATCAATAACGTTTTTTTCCAGTGCTTCTTTTTCAGTGATGGAAACGCTGTTTCTTACAGCATCTTCTGCCCAGTCAAGATTGCGGTGTCGCTTGTCAGCAATACTACGGATAAATGCCGCAGCATCATTGGTTGCCTTACTGTTCATAGTGCTATCCATCCCTCCCTGCATAGCTACAGGATGTGCTGCACCAATATTAGTAGCAGGTGCCATGGCGGCTACGTTGGCTGCCAGGGTTATAAACACACCTGCAGACCCGGCATGTGCACCGCCGGGGGAGACATACACAATTATGGGTACGGGAGATACCAGTAGATCACTAACAATATTCCGTGTTGATTGCAAAAGTCCCCCGGGTGTATTGAGACGAATAATCAGGCATTCTGCTTTTTCCTTCTCTGCCTTTTCAATGCCGTTATGAATAAAATCTGCTGAGGCGGGATTAATGGCGCCATCAATCTGTATGGCAATTACTTTCTGCCCTGCCACAGCAATTGGAAGTAAGAGTATGATGAGAATATATAACAAAAACCGTTTCATAAAATAGCTGGCGGGTTATGATGAATACCCCTAAAGTGCTCATGTTGTAATATACTGAATATATATGGGAATAAAGCTGATAAACGTAAATGGGCTGAATTCTAAATTATCGCTTACCCTTATGTGATGGGAGAATAAGGATTCCTTTTCGATTAGTGATATTTTCCGTGCAGGTATTGTTGAAATATTACAGTAAATATGTTACAATAACACAATAGTTATTTGTATACAAAAGTTTCTATATCCAACAGAGTAAGCCCTAATTCACGAATAGAAATATCTGCTTATACTGCATTTATTTAGCAACTGTTTTATCATACCATTTCAAATCAATAAACTTAGTTAATGGTCCTACGATAAACAATGCATAAAAAGGTGCATATATAAAGTTGTTTAAACGGAATACGAATTCTACAAGAGCCACTAAAATTGCTACGATAATCCTTCCTTTCCTGGTAGATACTGAGGTAGGAGGATCGGTGATCATAAGAAAAATATATAATTGATACATCGGTCCGGTAAGCGGGGCAAGTTCGGCAAGAAAAGCATCTCCCGTAATGAGACAACGGACATAAGCTAATAAAATAAAACTTATTACATAAGCAATGGTTACATGCATACGTTTAGCCCTGTTTACTACTATCAATCCCAAAAACCATATTACTGATACTGCTGCAAGATTGCTTCCCCATTGAATACTAAGCCCGGCTACACTCGGGCTTTGCATAGCGAGCATCCACGTTATACCAAAATCAGAGGGGTTCCATAAATGTTTGCCCTTATAACGCAATACATACTTGGAAAGAATGGAAAGTAAAGCAGTAAAGAAGTATGGCCATGCGACAGTAGAGCGGATTAACATAGCAACACTTGTTCCTGTCATATAAGAGCTGGCAATATTTTTCCATTGGCCCAATAGTACCCTGGCTAAAATTAATTCCGCTAAAATACAGGTAGCTATGGCAACTACAACATTTAAATAACTATCTAATATGCCATAAGTAATCTGCCCAACAAGTAGTACTAAGGTGATAAAAGTTGGAGGCAGAAATTTAAAGTTTTTATTTATCCACTGTGAAAAGGAACTTGATGCCGTCAAAGGGTCGAGTTTAATTTCCTGCTGCATTAGTTGTTGGATTTGCTTTCTTTAATAATGTGCAATTGATTGATTCGAAGGTTTTGAATTTTATCGATATGTCCTGAAGGCCAATATATAGTTACTTTATCTATTGCAGTACTCTTACCTAAGCCAAAATGAAGCCGGTGTTGATTTTGAGAAGAGAAGCCAATACCTCCGGTAACTACCTGAACCTGTTTTTTACCATCCCATTCTACTTCAATTCTTGCGCCTACGGCATCAGCATTTGAAATGGTACCCTTTAAATCAAAATCTATCCAATGATTATTATTCGCACTATTATTTTTATATACTAGGGGTATATTATTTTGGTTGGCAACTATAACATCCAGTAGCCCTCTGTTCCATAAGTCAGCCATAACTACAGCACGACCATCATATGTAGCTGGCGGACATACCTTTCCGGATACATCTTCAAATAAGCCATTGCTGTTATTCAGCCAGATTTTATCTTCTTCATAGCCCGACTGGCTTTTCCCATCCATATCGGGCCAGTTTTTGGCATCACCGATGATAGCAGCATTACCACTTGTAACTTTAGAGTAATCGTACCAGTAAGAAGTATTTTCTTTAGCAGAAATAAAACCGTTTGCTACATACAAGTCCATGTAGCCGTCATTATTCAAATCGCCAAATTGGGCGCCATAACTCCAGCCAGCGGTTTCGATTCCGGAAATTTGTGCAAGGTTTACAAAAGAAGGGTGCTCATCCGTATTTTCAAATTTAGGCTGCCAATAATTATTACCCTGGATCAATATACCTTTTTCAGTAATTGTTGTGGTATAAATACCAACACTACCCTCATTGTTGATATCTCCAAAAGAAGCGTTCATGGCGCTTTTAGGGATACGTCCAATTCCGGCGGCGCTACCTTTCTCTTCAAACTTTTTCCCTCCTATATTCAAATAAAATTCATCTACATTATAATCGTTGGCTATAAATAATTCCGGATAATTGTCTCCGTTAAAATCTGCTGCTGCTGCAGCAAGCGTCCATTTGGTTGAAGTTAGACCGTACCCTGTAGTTACATCTTCAAATTTGCCGTTACCTAAGTTCTTTAAGAGAAAATTTCTGCCACCATTATTGGCATACCGAAAACTCTCAGGCATTATTTTAGTCGTATTCAAACTGTCTAAATGGAAGGACTCATTAAAATAACCGCCGATAAAAATATCAAGTAAACCATCGTTATTAAAGTCGAACCATATTGCTGAATTGGAATTTACCCATGCAGGCAGCCCACTTCCCTCAGTAACTCTTTCAAATCTTTTCCCTTCTATATTTTTAAATAACTCCGGCTTTCCCCATTTATACAAAAGCAGGTCTTTGTATCCGTCATTATCATAATCACCCCAAACAGCACCAGTGGAAACACCTGTGGACCTATTATTTACATCTGCTATTTGTAGTTGACCGGCAACATCTTCAAATTCTCCATTTTGCAAGTTATGATATAAGGCATTTTTACTTCCATTTGCACTATTGGTAAAATAAATATCATTCCAGCCGTCATTATCAAAATCACATATAGAAACCGCAGCCCCTGTAGAAGCGATTTGCATTTTAATATTATTGAGTTTTGGATCAACGTCAGGGGATACATGTCTGAAAGTTATATGAGTTTCTTTATTGACAGGTTCAAGAAAAAAACCATATTTTTTTTCAGCTTCTTCTTTTTGTTTACTGTTGTTGCCGGCTGAAGAAAAAATATCATTTCGCGAGACTACAAAACTTACCACAAGGGTACAAACAAATAATATGGTTATTGCTTTTTGAGCAAGTTTTTTAGATGCGTTCATCTTAGTTATACAGTTAGGGCGGTAAAGATAACAATTAAAGATACTGCAGGACACATTTCGAGTTGTATTATTCCTAACTTCGATACGAAAAAATAGTTTTTTCAGCAATGATTTATACCATGTCTTACTTTTCCAGCTTTGCAAAATGCCTGATTGTACACTTTGCTTTATTTTTTGCCATTGCCTTTCTGACCCGATGTAAGCCCAAAAGCGAGGAACCCGTAAATTATAACAATGACCCCCGGATCATGGCTATTTCTTTTCTTCAAAAGAACAGGTTTGATGAAGCTGAAACTGCATTTTTGAAAGCAATAAAACTTGATCCGGCAAACACCCTGAACTATGCCGATTTATCCTTACTATATCTCGCAAAAAAAAGCTACGATAAGACAGAAAAACAAATTCAGGCAGGTTTAAAAATTCAACCCGATAATACAGGGTTGCTTCTTATATTATCAGAATTGTATATACAAAAAGGAGAACCTGATAAAGCGATGACGGAATTACATAGCATTTTGGCAATTGATCCTAAAAATCCCCCGGCAGTGTATAAACTGGCAATGCTATCTGCTGCAAAAAAGGATTATTCTGCACAAAAATCATATCTCTTAAAACTATCCGATTTACTACCGGCGAATATAGTCCCCCGGCTACAATTAGCAGAAATGCTCGCACAGGAGGGAAAATCAGATTCCAGCCTGTCTTTTTTGCAAAGTGTGAAAAAGATAGTTCCGGAATTTAATTCTGTTATGGATGTTGAATATAAAAAGGCTGTTACTTTCATTACAGGCAACCAAAATTCCAATGCGGTTCTTGAAATACAAAAATTGCAAAAAATATTACAACTTACTCATGCTTATGCTATCGGGTTTGATGAAATTGATCAGCCAAAATTACTTACCGGTTATTCAGAGTTCAACGACAGTAAGTTTAGCCAGGTATATGACAAAAACAGGATAGTTACATTAAATGATATCAGATTTACCGATGCTTCTGCTGCTGTAGGACTTACTATTCCCGGCATTGCAAATGCCTCATTTTCTACATTAGCACTTGCTGATGATGATGGTAAAGGCAATACTTATGTTTTTGCGGGTTTGTTGCCAAAAGATGCTTCAACTTCCAAACATTATTTATTTGTTGGAGAAATGGGAAACTTCAGGGATATTACAACTACAGTTGATCTTGGATATGATGCCATTGACTTAGATGCTACTTTTTCGGATTATGATAATGACGGTTATCGCGATCTTTTGATTTCTACCAGCAAAGGGATTTTCATTTTTAGAAATAATGGAGATGGCACGTTTGAAAGAATAAAACAAAAAACAGGTTTGGAGAATATTAATGACGGCAAAAAAATGCTGGTGGCCGATTTCGATCAGGATGGTGATCTTGATATATATGTGGCCTGCAAAACTGCGAATAAGTTTTTTAGAAATAATAATGACGGAACCTTTACTGAGAATGCCGGTGCGATGAATCTATCAGCAGTAGGATCCGGAACTATTGATATGGATTATGCTGATTGGGATGCCGATGGCGACCTAGATATTGCAATTGTAACAGGAGAAGGGAAGATACAATTATATAATAATAACCGGCATTCAAAATTTGAAAATGTTACAGATGCGTCAGAACTTCAGCTCCCGGTTTACGGAGGTACCGCTATTGCCTTTGGCGATTACAATAATGACGGCTATCCTGACCTTTTTATTGCAGGTGACAAAACGAGGCAACCTGTTCTGCTGAAAAATAAAGGTGGTCAAAAATTTGAAGCAGACAAAGTATCGCAACTATTTGTTTCCTCCTTACAGGGGATAACAATGCATTCCGTTACCTTTATTGATTTTGATAATGATGGTTACGAAGATATACTGGTTGCCGGGGTTAGTGAAAATAATTCAGCAAAAGGAGTGCAGTTGTTTCACAATAAAACTGCAAAAGGATTTGAGAATGCGACCAATTTACTTCCGGCTTCATTGACGGGTGGATACAAAATAGATATTGGCGATTTTAATATTGATGGTGATGATGATCTGTTTATATCAACACCATCAGGAGTTAATTTAATCAGGAATGATGGCGGCAATCTTAACCATTATTTGCAATTGCAACTGACTGGACTTTCTTATGGCAGTAATAAAAATAACCGTTTTGGAATTGGTGCCCAGGTTGAGTTAAAAGCGGGTGATTTGTATCAAACCAAAACCATCAGACGCACACTTACAAATTTTGGAGTAGGTTCTCAGGATTCACTTGATGTCGTACGCATTATATGGCCGAACGGTACCCCTCAAATTGTGGGCGACCCTTCCCGATGGCAGAGGACACTGGAAGAAGAGAAACTCAAGGGATCCTGTCCGTTTTTATTTGTGTGGAATGGTGAACGCTATGAGTTTTTCAAAGACATGATGTGGCGCAGCGCTCTGGGAATGCCCTTATCCGTAAGAGGAACTGATACTACTTATGC
>JAFDXG010000159.1 GCA_018268105.1 Bacteroidota bacterium
AATGCTTACTCCACTAAATCACTGGAAGAATTACTGGAAGTAAAACAACAGATCACCCAGCTTAATCTTTCCCGTATGCCGGTAAAAGATGCTGATATAAAAGTGATTCAGCAACTGACAAACCTTCGGAAACTCAATCTTAATTATACAGATATAACACCAACAGGTATATCAGGTCTGAATTCGTTAAAGCATCTGCAGGAATTAACTTTATCGGGTACGGCTGTTAATTCCGAAGCTATTGAAAAATTACTTCCTTCAACAACTATTAGTTCTCTATTTGTATGGGATACAAAAATTGACAGTGTACAATTGCAACGCCTCCGTGTAAAGTTCCCCTCTGTAGATATACAAACAGGGTTTGCAGATAAGGGTGGTGATATTGTAGCCTTAAGCGCACCATTTATAAAAACACCTGCAGGGATTTTTGACAGCGATATATCTGTAGAGATTACACATCCCTTCAAAGGAGTGGAAATACGATATACGCTTGACGACACTGATCCTGACAGTGCAAATAGCCCGGTATATACAACACCGTTACATTTTGAAAAGAATACTACGGTTAAAGCAAGGGCTTTTAAAAAAGGCTGGTATGGCAGTGGTGTTGCCCAATCCTCATATATTAAAAGAGGTGTTGTACCTGATTCAGTAATTGTGGCATCAACTCCCGATCCTAAATACCGACCTTCACAGGCAACAGCATTGACAGACGGTCAGTTGGGTGATTTTACAAATATATCGAATGGAGATTGGTTTGGATATCATGGCAGTAACGCATCTTATTACCTGCTATTCAAAAAAACTGTTTCTATAAAATCTGTATTACTTAATATGATGCAAAATCTCGGCGCACACATATTCCCTCCGAACAGGATAGAAATATGGGGCGGATCAGACAGCAGTCATCTTAAATTACTGGGATCAATCAGTCCGGCAGTTCCTGAAAAAGGTACCCCTTCCAGGTTATTACAGGAGCAGGTGCAATTTTCTCCGGCAGAAGTGCAATGCCTTAAGATTATTGTAAAACCCATAGCAGCTCTTCCCGCCTGGCACGATAGTAAAGGTAAACCCGGCTGGGCATTTATTAGCGAGGTGGTACTGAATTAAGGGGTGTATTCCAAATTAAGGGTGTCAGTTCATATTTAACCATTTCCACGTAATTTCGCACAATTTTTATTCGGAAAAATTAATCGGGACTACGATCATACACTTCCCGGATAATTCATTTTAGTCAAAGAAATAATATGGAAACTACAGCAAGCGAAAAAGTACAATGTTTAATCATAGGTTCAGGTCCGGCAGGATATACTGCCGCAATATATGCGTCGCGGGCAAATCTTAAACCGGTACTTTACCAGGGTATACAACCAGGTGGTCAGTTGACGATTACTACAGAAGTAGAAAACTATCCCGGATATCCTGATGGTGTGCAGGGACCGGATATGATGGTTCATTTTGAAAAGCAGGCTTCAAGAATGGGCGCCGATATACGTTTTGGTCTGGCAACTAAAGTTGATTTTTCCCAACAACCATACAAAGTATGGATAGATGAGGAGAAATTGATTGAAGCAGATGCTGTCATTATTGCAACAGGCGCTTCTGCAAAGTGGCTGGGTCTGGAGAGCGAGCAAAGACTAAATGGTTTTGGTGTCAGTGCCTGTGCTGTATGTGATGGTTTTTTCTTCAGGGGTAAAGAAGTTGCGATTGTGGGTGCCGGTGATACTGCAGCAGAAGAGGCCTTATATCTATCCAAACTTTGCACTACCGTACACATGATTGTACGCCGCAATGAAATGAGAGCTTCTAAGGTGATGCAGGAAAGAGTGCAGGCAACACCTAACATAAAGATATACTGGAATTCAGAAACAGAAGAAATTATTGGAGAGAAGAAAACAGAAGCTGTAAGAATAAAAAATAATCAAACAGGCAAGGCACTGACAATACCAGTAAGCGGCTTTTTTGTAGCTATAGGTCATGAGCCAAATTCCTCCATCTTCAAAGGCTGGCTGGATATGGATGAAGCAGGGTACATAAAAACACAACCCGGCAGTTCCAAAACAAATATAGAGGGAATATTTGCAGCAGGAGATGTGCAGGATAAGATATACCGGCAGGCTGTAACTGCTGCAGGCAGTGGCTGTATGGCAGCACTGGATGCAGAAAGATATCTTGGAGAAAAAGGATTACATTAAACTGATATATTATTCACGTTTGCGGAAGTATTAAGTTGATTTAAAAACTTTTATTGACATTATATGCTTACGATTTCTCTTCATCATTTGAAATTTCACGCTTTTCATGGGTTGTATGATGAAGAGAAAAAAACAGGCAATGAATTTGAAGTCAATCTGGATGTAAGTTTCAACGAAATTGCAGATCCGGTTACCCATCTCAATCAAACCATCAATTACGCAGTTTTATATCAACTGATAAAAGACCGGATGAAAATACCGGAACCATTGCTGGAAACGGTGGCAATGGACATAGCCCGGCAAACCAGGATACATTTTCCGTTCATAATAGAAATTAACGTTTCTGTAAGGAAAATTAACCCGCCTATATTTAATTTTCAGGGTCAGACGGTAGTGAGTTTTCACAAAAAATATTTGGAATGAAATATGGAATTTTGTCTGTAATGGCATTGATTTTTGCGTGTATTGTATATGCGCAGGATGTAAATGCGATCATTGCGGATGCAGAAAAATCCGAGCGCGACCTTAAAGAAACTGAAGCGCTAAACAAATACAAGGAAGTATTAATGATCCAACCTTCGAATGTGAAGGCGCTTTGGAAGTCTGCTGAATTAACAGGCAGAATAGGAAGCCGTTTCAAAAAAGATGACGAAAAACTAAAGTATATGCAACAGGCAAAGCAATATGCAGTAGCCGCATTGAAAGTGGCTCATAATGATGCCGACGCTAATTATGCCGTTGCAGCAACTGCTATGCGATACGCCGCTATTACCAAAGGCAAAGAGCGGGCAGAATTTTTGAGAGAGATGAAATATTATGCAGATTCCGCACTCCTGATTAATCCCGTACATGCAAGAGCATTATATATTTTAGGCAAATGGAATTTTGACATTATTACAATGGGAGTAGGTGATAAAGCGGCTGCAAAAGTTTTTTTTGGCGGAATGCCCAGGGCTTCGCTCGAAGAGGCGATCTCATATTTTGAAAAAGCAAGGGCTGCTGATATATTTTTAATGATTGACTATCTCGAACTTGCCAAAGCTTATATAAAGTTTCACCAAACCGACAAAGCTATTGAAGTGCTCAACAAAATGGCAAAACTGCCACCGAGAACGGAAGATGATCCGTCATACAAAGCTGAAGGTAAAGCGTTGCTTGCTTCTCTATTGTAGCGATAACAAGCCATTTATAAAATAATAAAGTAAAAGAAAGCCTGCTTTCTTTATTTTCGTCATTTATTTTTATAATACATTCAGGAAAAAAACAGTTTCATGAAAAGATTTACAATCCTATGTAGTTTTATTGCGATTGCATTGCAGGGTATTTCCCAGACAAATACAACACAATATGACTATCATGCATTATTCTCGCCCTTGTTTTATAAACACAACGGAAACGAATACCGTGCAGCCAATGGAGAGCCGGGTCCTGCATACTGGCAAAATAAAGCTGACTATAATATCAATGCCCGCCTCGATGATAATAAACATGAGGTGAGCGCGACGGTAACCATTACCTACAAAAACAACAGTCCTCAGCAGTTGCCTTTTATTTGGCTACAGTTGGATCAAAACCTTTTTAATGATTCTTCGCGCGGACAGGCAAAAATGCCGCCGACAGGATACAGTCGTTATGGAGATGCCAATAGTACATTTAAAGGCGGATATACTTTAAAATCAGTTAAACTAATCTCCGGCGGAACAGAAACTAATGCAGACTATATCGTAACTGATACCCGTATGCAAATACGTTTGCCAAAGCCCATTTCAGCAAAAGGTGGTGAACTTAAATTTAAAATAGATTATTCATTTACAATACCAAAATACGGTGCTGACAGAACCGGTATACTCGAAACTAAAAACGGTGATATTTTTTCGGTAGCACAATGGTATCCCCGCTTGTGTGTATTTGACGATGTGCGTGGATGGAATACCGATCCCTATCTTGGTGCCAGTGAATTTTATTTGGAATACGGCGATTTTGATGTGCATATTACTGTCCCGGCATCAATGATCGTAGTAGGGTCGGGAGAACTGCTCAACCCCGACGAGGTACTCACCGCCCAGCAACTTCAGCGTTACCATCAGGCAAAGTCAAGCGACAAGACCGTGATGATCCGCAGCAGTAAGGAAGTAACTGACCCCAAATCACGCCCGCAGAAACCATCTCTGACCTGGAAGTTTCGTATTACCAATTCCAGGGATTTTGCCTGGGCAGCTTCAAAAGCTTTTATATGGGACGCTGCTAAAATTAATTTACCGAGTGGCAAAAAAGCATTGGCGATGTCGGTGTATCCTGTGGAATCAGATGGCAATGATGCATGGGGACGCTCAACAGAATATACCAAGACTTCTATTGAAAACTATTCAAAAAGATGGTACGAATTTCCTTACTATGCAGCAGTAAATGTGGCAAGCAACGTGGGCGGTATGGAATATCCTGGTATAGTATTTTGCGGAGCAAGAGCAAAAGGTGCCGGTTTGTGGGGTGTTACTGATCATGAATTTGGCCATACCTGGTACCCGATGATTGTAGGCAGCAACGAAAGAAGATATGGTTGGATGGACGAGGGGTTCAATACCTTTATCAACAATATTTCTTCAGGTGATTTCAACAATGGTGAGTATAAAGCCGCAAAGAAAGATGCCCATCAAATGGGATATATGTATGGCCCGCAATATGAATCAATATTCAATACTCCCGATGCAATGAAGGAAAGAAATATCGGCAACCTGCTGTATGCCAAACCAGGGTATGCGCTCGGTTTGCTGAGAGAGCATATTTTGGGTAAAGACAGATTTGATTATGCTTTCAGAAAATACACCAGCGACTGGGCATTTAAACATCCCACGCCCTGGGATTTTTTCAGAAGCATCGAAAATTCTGCAGGTGAGGACCTTGACTGGTTCTGGCGCGGTATGTTCCTGAACTCTTATGCACTTGACCAGGCGGTAACCAAAGTAGCCTATTTAAATGGAGACCCCAAACAAGGAGCTTTGGTTTCTATTGAGAATGAAGGTCAAATGGCAATGCCGGTTATTGCAGAATACACCACATCAAGTGGTAAAACCGGAAGAATACAACTGCCTGTAGAAATCTGGCAGAATAATACATCGTGGATATTTAAAATAAATACGAATGAGGAATTAACTAAAGTAGTACTTGATCCGGATCATGTTTTCCCTGATGTAAATGATGCAAATAATACCTGGACAAAATAACTATTAAGAAAGACAACTATAATTTGGTGATGTCTTAAGTGTGATTATAGGTGACTATTGTGAAACCCACAGTTGCGACATCTGCCTTTTTTACAATTAGTTTAACTTAATAATATCGGCTATTATAACCTTATAGTAGGGCTGTGAATTAACTGATTATTTGTAAGCTTGCATAATCACGAATGTTGCAATATCATCAGCCTGTTACCTTCATTGCAATTCCTCAGCAAGAGCATGTAATGTATATAGCGGCGGGAGAAGCAGTCTCAAAATATTATTACCATCTCTTAATTTCGTCCCATAAATCTTTCCAGTCTGGGTTCATTTGTTCTATCAATTTTATTTTTTTGATTCTACTACCAGCTTTGATCCTTTTCTCTTCAAATATTGCTTCTTCAATAGATGAAAAAAATTTGTAGTAAGCCAAAATAACACAATTATATTTCGCAGTAAATGAATTGGGGTAGAATTTTTCTTTGTGTTGCAGAACTCTTGTTAATAAATCTGAGGTAACACCGGTATATAAAACATTAAAATTTTTATTGGTGATGATGTATACGTATCCACCTTTATTCATAGCATTAGCTGTTGAAGTTGTACTAAGGTAATGTTTATCCTTAAGAAAGGTTATTAGGATATTTAAAAACAGTTTATTATAGACTTTAAAAGACACGATTGCTTCGCCGCACAAAAGTCACAATTTTTGTGAGTTACCCCGGCGGCTCGCAATGACGTGTGACAAGCTAATGATTTTGCACCAGAAACAAACACAAAACCGCATCAAGCGTCACTGCGATCCCGCCCTGATGAGGATTTGAATGAAAAGATTGTTACGGCGGGAGAAGCAGTCTCTATTTTACAGCCGAGTCTCATAGCCAGGTTTTGTGTGAGGAATGGACTCGGCGTAGTCTGGTGATGTACGCTGAGTCCCGTCCGCTATCCCATATTAGCCAAAGCAGAGCCTCGGCTGGGAAAAAAGGATGAGATTGCTTCGCAGCGCATCAGTCATGATTTTTTAGAGTTGCCCCGGCAGCTCGCAATGACCGGTGTGGTTTTGTTTTTTATCTAGTGCAGGTTTAGTAGCAATGCTTTGAACCCTATCAGACCTATTGCCTTTGCATTACATACTTTCTGTTTCGGGTGATTCCAGCTCAATAGCGATAAGAACGTACAAGAGTGTGACTCACGATATTCATCGGAGCAGGCACAACCAAAGCTTAATAGCAGCACAAAAGCTAAGTACATAATTTTCTTCCCAGCTATGTCTCAGCATTGGCGAATGTGAAATAAAATGGCTAAACCCGGCTTTGAAATAAGAAACAAAATGTTTTTGAAGAAAAATCCGTAATATTCCTACACAAAAAATTCACATGCACTATAGATTGTTTGCTTTACTCATCCTGACGCTATTTTTTTCCTGTACACAAAAGAACAAATCAGTGGGATGGCCGGTTTATGGCGGTAGTAAAGAGAGTACCCATTACTCTCCCCTCGAACAGATAGATACCTCGAATGCCAGCCAATTGCAGGTAGCCTGGGAATATCATACCGGTGATGGAGACAGCCAGACACAGATACAGGTGAACCCCTTAATTATTGACAGCACCATGTTTATTATTTCTCCGCACCTAAAACTAATAGCGCTCGATGCTGCCACCGGAAAACAAAGATGGATATATGATCCGGTAAAAGATACTGCCGGCACATCAAACAACTCAAAACAGTTTATGTATAATGTTTGCCGGGGATTAAGCTGTTATACAGATCCATCCGGGAAAAGGAGATTATTTTATTCCGCCAACGCAAAACTGTATTGTATAGATGCAATTACCGGAAGCCCGATTTCAGAATTTGGCAATAATGGCAGAATTGACTTGCATAACGACCTCGGAAGACAAACCAAAGACTTGTATGTTGCCAGCACCACTCCCGGTATGATATACAAGGATATGATTATTGTAGGAACGCGTGTATCCGAAGGGGCAGAAGCCGCTCCAGGTCATATTCGTGCTTATGATGTGCATACCGGCAAACTTCACTGGATATTTCATACTATCCCGCATCCGGGGGAGCCCGGATATGAAACATGGGACGACAGCCTTGCTTACAAATATATCGGTGGCGCCAATGCCTGGGCAGGTTTCAGTCTTGACGAAGAAAAGGGAATTTTGTTTGCACCAACCGGTTCAGCATCATTTGATTTTTATGGAGGTAAAAGAACCGGGAATAACCTTTATGCCAACTGTGTGTTAGCACTTGATGCCACAACAGGTAAAAGGATATGGCATTTTCAAACCGTACATCACGATGTTTGGGATAGGGATCTGCCCACTGCACCTGTTTTAGTTACAATCAGCCGCAGCGATGGCACAAAAATGCCGGCCGTGGCACAGGTAACTAAAAGCGGCTATGTGTTCCTGTTAGAGAGAACAACAGGTAAGCCGGTATATCCTGTCAACGAAATACCGGTGCCTACAATCTCCGAACTGACCGGTGAAAAGCTTTCTCCAACTCAACCTGTACCTTCCCTGCCAGCTCCCTTCGCAAGACAACTACTTACTGAAAAAGATTTAAATACCCTTGTTCCGGATTCATCCTATCAGGATATCAGGGAACGTTTGTCAAAGTATAAAACAGGCAATATGTTTACCCCGCCCTCTAAAGAAGGGACAGTGATTTTTCCCGGCTTTGATGGTGGCGCAGAATGGGGCGGACCGGCTTATGACCCTGCTACAGGGATACTGTATGTAAACGCCAGTGAAATGCCCTGGGTGTTGACGATGGTGGATGTAAAAAAAGAAAAGAATAAACGGGAAACAAATCTTGAAGCGGGAAAAAGGATATATACCGCTAACTGTATGAGTTGCCATGGCAGCAACATGCAGGGCGCCGGCGACTACCCTTCACTGAGAGCCATCAATAAAAAATACAATGAGCAACAATTCATGGACCTGCTGAGCAGCGGAAGGAGAATGATGCCTGCATTTAACCAATTACCTGACAATGATAAAAAAGCGCTGGCAGCATATATCCTCGAAGAATCTGCAGCACAACGCCAACTTTACACAGAAACTGTAACTGAAGCCGACGTCTATCATCAATTGCCTTACAATTCAACCGGCTATCATAAATTTATCACTAAAGAAGGTTATCCTGCTGTATCGCCGCCCTGGGGGACACTGAATGCCATTAATCTCAATACCGGTGTGCTTGTATGGAAACAGGTATTGGGAGATTATCCGGAACTAAAAGCAAAGGGATATCATACTGGCACTGAAAATTACGGCGGACCTGTAGTTACTGCCGGGGGGATTATATGTATTGCAGCTACAAGTGATAGTAAATTCCGGGTTTTTAATAAAGTTAACGGTAAACTTCTTTGGGAAACCGACCTGCCGGCACCGGGTTTTGCAACACCCGCTGTATATTCTGTAAATAGCAAACAATATATTGTAATAGCCTGTGGTGGGGGAAAACTAGGCAAAAAAAGCGGCGACAGTTATATCGCTTTTGCTTTACCATAAAAAAAGCAACTGAAAAGAATGATTACATCATTTTGTTCAATTGCTAAGCACAATGTTTTCTAATCATTACAGAACATTGGTTTTCCTGGGTCGGGATCAGGGAAAAAGGGAAAAGGGTCAATTAGGTCTTTAGTTTCAAGGGAGCAAACGGCTAACGGGCCAATGTTTTTCCAGGTTAGAACTATATTCAGAGGTATGCCCTGCGGGTTCAAAGGTTAGTATTTTCGTGAATTCAGTTTTTATTTATACCCAAAGAAAAAAAGACGGAGGGTATTAAAAAATAGTTGCACGTACATAAATTCTGTAATAAAAAAATGACATTATCGAAGAAATACTATACCTTTTTTAAAAATAATCCTCTACAGTGAGACCAAATGTTATCAGAAGGTTTTCCCGGTTGGTGCTGGTAATTTTATTGTAGGTAAGTGCAGCATTAATACTAAGCCATTTTTGGAGCTTAATGTTGAAATTGGTAGAAAGTCTTAAAATATAATTATCAAATTGAGATAATGAGGGTTGCCAGAAATGTGCTCCTTCCCATGACAACATATTATTAATCACCCAACGATGTTTTATACGCAGCGAATTCCTGAAAGTATTATAATTTTTTGTATTTATACTATCAATTTGAAGTTCTCCTGCTTCAAATAATATACCGTCGCTAATTACGAGTTCACCATTTTCATTGTTAATAAGATTATACCCCGGACCAATTCCTGCCTGAAACTGGTTAATAATATTCAACGAGAAGCTGCTGGTATAATTTGCAAGCCCCCAGTAATAAAGTTTCCGGGTATTTTTATAAAGATCAAAATTAAATCCCGTAATAAAATCATTGTTGGTAAGCTTCTCTCCCTGTCTGCCATAGATATATGAAGCATTACTGTTGAAGCTTAGATTTTTTTTGCTCATACTGAAGTAAACCCCATTATTCACCACAAACGATCTGGCAGTTTTTGTCCTGTTGATAATACCGGTAGCAGCGTATTTAATATGATGGTGGATACTATCATTGAACTGGGCTTTAGTATTCAACATTAATCCCAACAAAAAAACAATGCAGAAAACCACGCATGCAAGTAATCGAAAAATCAAATCATTGATTTTATAAAACAGAAAATTACAATAAAAACAAAATCTTAAGATCAGGATACCCCTAAAGCCCTTTTGGCAAAGTCAAGGCATTTTCTTACTTCTTTCACGGCATCAGATCCTTCAGGGATACTATACTCCAGCTCAATTGAAACAGGAATATCATATTTTTTCAGTTTCAGCAGGTTGAGAATTGCAGGTATGGGAGTATCCCCTTCGCCCCAGGGCAGATTATTTCCCCCATTCTCTTTGGATTTCCTATCCTTAAGG
The DNA here is from genome assembly GCA_018268105.1 of Bacteroidota bacterium. Lineage (GTDB taxonomy): Bacteria > Bacteroidota > Bacteroidia > Chitinophagales > Chitinophagaceae > Agriterribacter. The sequence continues at coordinate 10,303 of JAFDXG010000159.1, forward strand.
TGCATGGATGTAATACGGTCATGCTTCGCTTCAATCAATGCCAGCAAAGTAGCATCAGTATTATTTCCGCCTGCAGCAATATAGTGGCCGCAATCGAGATTTATGGAATTATATGGTGATTGGCTAAGCGCAACATCCCAGGCAGTATCTGTTGCCTGTGTGTGTGCATGATAGCCGACATACATCTTATGTTTTGCAGCAAGTGTTCCTAAACGTTTAGAGTGTTCCGGGTTTTTGGGTAATTCTACAGTTACAGATTTTGCGCCCAGTGCTTTTGCCGCTTTCATGGCATATTCAATTTCTGCATCAGTATTCTTCATGTCCAGCGCATCGGGTTTGAATGCATAAATGCTGACACCTGCCTTGTTGAACATTTTTTTTATTTCTTTGAATTTATCCATTGAAGCAGTAGCCCGCCATGCAGCAACCTGGCTTTTATCAGCGGGTTTACCTGCATAAATTTCTGCCTGATCTCCCATCAACTCCACTGCGTTGATACCGCTATCAACAATATATTGCAATAACTTATGTATATCTGCGGGCATGCTGCGATAGCTGTATGTTATCACACCTATCTGTACCCCAAAAAACTTAGAGTCGGGTTTAACCTGGAGCAAAGATCGGGACCAGGCGGCAGACCCGGCTACAAGCATACCTACCGAAGCGATTGAACCTTTTATGAGAAAAGAACGTCGCGTTACTTTGCAATCATTATCAGACATATTAATACAGTATTTGAGTGAAAGATATCAGGCTAAGATAATGGTCTTAGCTGTATTCCTGAAAAAATATTGCAAAAGCAGCTATGCAGTTGATAACGAAAAACAATAAACGAAAAAAAAAAGATAATCCTAACAATCTTCCCTGTAAACCAAATGCATCCCCTATAATCACACCGCCTTATGTATTTCGCTGGTGAAATGAAAAGTGATACCGGGATTATTAGCGATCTCTGTATTGAGAAACCATTCACTTTGGGCAAGATATACAAGATGTCCGTCCTTATCCATAACTACATTTCCGGTTTTGAAACGAATAAAATCGTCCAGTTTCTTTTTGTCATTGGAAGTAATCCAGCAGGCTTTATAAAATGGAAGTGTATTGAATTGAAGGGAAGCGCCATATTCGTTCAGCAGCCGGTATTGAATAACTTCAAACTGAAGATCTCCTACACAACCGATAATTTTTCTGTTGCCACCATGCTGGGTAAACAACTGTGCCACTCCTTCATCAGTAAGTTGCAACAATCCTTTTTCGAGTTGCTTCGTCTTCATCGGGTCTTTGTTTATCACCTCTTTAAACAATTCAGGGGAGAAACTGGGTATGCCGGTGAAATAGAAATCGGACCCTTCCGTGAGTGTATCTCCTATCTTAAAATTGCCGGTGTCAAACAAGCCAACCACATCGCCAGGATAAGCTTCTTCTATTACATCTTTTTGCCGTGCAAGAAATGAATAAGGATTACTAAAACGAATATCCTTATCCAGGCGAACATGATGATAGTATTTATTGCGTTCAAACCTGCCCGAACAAACCCTCAAAAAAGCAATCCTGTCTCTGTGCTTAGGATCAAGATTGGCATGTATCTTAAATACGAATCCACTGAATTTATCTTCATCAGGGCAAATTTCACCAACGGACGTAGGACGGCATAGAGGTGCAGGAGCTATACGGATGAAGGTATCGAGCATTTCCTTAACTCCAAAGTTATTTACTGCACTTCCAAAAAATACCGGAGCTGTTTTACCTCGCAAATAAGCATCAGCATCCAATTCTCCATAAACTCCATCAATCAGTTCTACATCCTCTCTCAGTTGCGCCGCGTCACGATCTCCTACCCTGCTAACAAGGTCTTCATCAGAAAGGTTTGTTATATGCACCACATCTTCATCATTGGCCTTGGTATGCGCGGTAAATAAAAGAAGGTTTTTATCGTGTAGGTTATATACCCCTTTGAAATCTTTCCCATTATTAATTGGCCAGGTCATCGGATGAAGCAGGATATCCAGTTCTTTTTCTATTTCTTCCAGCAGGTCAAAGGGCATCTTTCCATCCCGGTCCATTTTATTGATAAATACAATAACCGGAGTATCACGCATACGGCATACTTCCATCAGCCTTCTGGTCTGTTCTTCTACTCCATTTACACTATCCACCACCAGTATCACACTATCTACCGCAGTCAATGTGCGATAAGTGTCTTCTGCAAAATCTTTGTGACCAGGAGTATCCAGCAGGTTTATCAGATTGTCTTTGTATTCAAAAGTCATTACGCTGGTGGCCACAGATATACCACGCTGCTTTTCAATTTCCATGAAATCACTGGTAGCATGCTTTTTTATCTTATTACTTTTAACGGCGCCTGCAGTTTGAATTGCTCCGCCAAAAAGTAATAGTTTTTCCGTCAGGGTAGTTTTTCCTGCATCGGGATGCGAAATGATAGCGAAAGTCTTTCGCCTGCTGATCTCTGCTGTATATTTCATCGGGGCGCAAAGGTAATAATATACCTGTTATTGCCCTACCATAAATAATGCATTACAGAACAATAATTTACCATTTTGCCAGAAATTTCTGAATAATACATCATCTGCGAGGAAAACAATACTCCCTTTTCCCAGATTTTCCACTCCAAATACAAGCCCGTCATTCAGCTTTTTTTTCAATTTGGCGCCTACAAACCCGGCTACCAGATAGTCCTTCTTTATTACGCCAACATTCCATCCGTCATCAATAAACTCATAAACATCATTATCCAGTTTAATCGTGTAATAATAGTCCGGATAACCAAAAGCAAGCGGATGAGTATTATCCAGTTCTACTCTATATATTGAACCCGGAGTCGTTCTCGAAATATAGTCTCTTTCAAAGTCTCCATATCGTTTCAAAAGAGCATATTCATCTTTTTTGTCTGATGAATCTTCGTCTTTCTTAAAATGAATACCGAAATCGAGTTTAGACAATTCTGCCACTGCGTTTTGCATAGCAATTAATTTACCTCCTTTTCGAATCCAATTTTTCAATTCTTCCTGGTGATTCTTATCTTTTAAGTATGGATAATTTCCGTCGGGCAGAATCAATACATTCGCTTCACTCCAATTCACCATACCCAGGTCATCAGCATTCACTAATGTAACGGGATAATCAAGTTCTTTTTCCAGAAAAAACCAAATTTCCCCGGCAGCATTTGAACTGATTCCTTTGCCTGTTGCTAAAATTATTTTAGGAGGTTTGATATAATGGACATTACTACTGCCAAAATCGTATCCCTTATCAACAAATCCTGTAGATACCGGGTAAGCCTTTATTTGCTCACTATTACATACAGTAGTCACCAGGTTCCACAAATTGTTTTCTAGTGCTGCGTTGGCATTTTTCAATACAATAACTGAACCTGAGTTAAACTTTGATCCATTTATTTCAAAGGGATTTGAAGCAAACCTCAGCCTCACACCAGCCTGTAAAAGTTTAGAAATTACCCTTGCACTTTGTACACCCTGCCAGGGTAAAACATAACCATAAGTATTAATTACTGCATTTTGCAATGCCGGTTCCTTAATATACTTTGATGTATTTAACAATTTTTCTTTAACTGCATAAGCTTTCAAACCATATATATAGGGCAATGACCAGGCGGTAATATCATACGTATTTGAATCTACAAGCAGGGAATTGGGCTCCAACAGTACACTTACGAGTGTTGAATTGGGCTGCTGGTTACTTATGACAATATCCCCTTTATCCACTGTAAAAATTTCATCTTTACGTGTAAAATAATTATACCCTTTAGCAGAACCACTTCCGGTACTATATTCAATATTGTTTTTATCCAAAAGTTCTGTCAGAGCTTTAATATCCTGCAATTTATCTTCAGCATTCTTAATCACGTAGGTACGGTACTTACCCGTTCCCCGTGTCTTTGCATTAGTGAAAAAATTTCTGTATTCTGAGATTAGCTGTGGTGCATACTGTGATGATATTTCCAATGTACTAATCCCGCTTGTATAATGATGATTGATACGATCAGTAAGTGTGAGGGTATCGCCTTCTTTTTTGTAAACCCCTAATCCTCCGGACGGTCCCCCACCCTGTTCGTAAGTCATCCCAATGGCTCCGTTATATATAGGGTAAGTATCTCCGTAAGATGGATAATAAAGGTCAAATACCTCTTTAGTGAAAAACAACCAGCTATTACTATCAAAGTATTTTGCATTATTACGCCCGATTTTCTCCTGAAACTCCCGCTGCCAGGGTGTTATCACTTCATGAAAGGGTTGTGCAGCAGGAGAAAAATAATAAGGGCTATTGATCCCCTGTTCGTGATAATCAACATGGATCTGGGGAAGCCATTGCCGGTATAGTTTCATTCTTTGCTGCGTTTCTAACTGAGTCTGCCATGCCCAATCGCGGTTTAAATCAAAATTATAATGATTGGTGCGCCCCCCGGGCCAGGGTTCCCGGTGTTCGCGGGCATATGTATCTGGATTGAAATTTTTTCCTGTAACACTATTAAACCAGTTTACATACCTGTCCCTCCCATCGGGATTTATACACGGATCAATCACCACAACTGTATTCTTTAACCATTCTTTTGTTTTTGAATTACCCGGGTTAATCAATTCATATATTGTACGCATCGCTGCCTCCGATGAGGAAGGTTCATTACCATGTACGTTGTAGCTTAACCAAACAATAACAGGTGCGGTTTCCACAACCGGTATTTTATCTGTCATTGCATTTGCCAGTCTCAAATTATTTTCTCTAATATCCTCAAGGCGGTTAATATTTTCGGAAGATGAAACAAATGCAACTATTAAAGGTCTTCCTTCATTAGTTAGTCCATATTGTTGCAATTTCACCATAGAGGAATTGTTTTTTTCCAGGTATTGAAAATAATTTACGATTTTGTAATGGGGGGTATATCGGTTCCCAAGTGTATACCCTAAAAATTCACCGGGAGATTGCACTTGCGAAAATCCAAATTGAAAAAAAGCGGCACATACAAGAAAGATAGATAGCTGTTTTAACATGAAGTCGTTTTTTATTGAGGCAATTTAAAATAAAACCTGCGGTAAAATGGTTTCGGTCTAAAAAATTCTTTCTGTAACTTCCCAATTTTAATCAACAGACTAATGAAACAATGTTCCATAATTGTAACCTTCTTATTCATGGTAATTTCCTGCAATACTGTTTCACAAAAGAAACAGTACGTAGAAAATACAGAACCATATCCCATTCAAAAGAGAGCTACAGGTGAGAACGGAGCTATTGCTTCTGCACATCCTTTAGCTAGTCAGACAGGACTGATGATAATGAAAAAAGGGGGAAATGCTGTGGATGCTGCCATTGCCACACAGTTAGCACTGGCAGTAGTTTACCCGGGTGCAGGTAATATTGGAGGCGGGGGATTTATGGTAGCCCGTTTTAAAGACGGTAAAGCTATTGCCCTTGACTACCGAGAGAAAGCGCCACAAAAAGCATACAGGGATATGTATCTTGACAGTGCAAAAAATCCACAGATGTCACTAAGCCAGAACGGTCATCTGGCTTCAGGTGTGCCAGGAACCGTAGCAGGTCTTTTTGCTGCTCACAAATATGCTTTGTTACCCTTTGCAACGCTGATACAACCCGCGATTGACCTGGCTGAAAAGGGATTTGCAATTACTTCTGCAGAAGCAGAAAGCCTAAACAGCATTCAAAATGATTTGCAAAAATACAACACATCAAAAACGGCTTTTCAAAAAGAAACTCCATGGAAAACAGGAGACACTTTAAAACAGCCCGACCTTGCAAAAACTTTACAACGGATAAGGGATGAAGGGCAAAAGGGATTTTATGAAGGGGAAACAGCAAAACTTATTGCTGACGAAATGAAAAAAGCAAACGGCATTATCACTGAAGAAGACTTAAAACTATATGAGGCAAAAGAAAGGACTCCTGTTGTATTTGATTACAAAGGATATACTATTATCAGCATGCCTCTGCCAAGCAGTGGTGGTATCATCCTTGAACAATGTCTTAAAATGATTGAAAACAAAGGTATAGATAAGATGGGGTTTCATTCCGCAAAAGCCATTCAATTGATGACTGAGGCAGAAAGAAGATCTTTTGCAGACAGAGCAGAATACCTCGGTGATCCGGATTTTGTAAACATACCTGTTAAGCAACTAACGAGTCAAAAATATCTTGATGAACGCATGAAAGATTTTGTCACGGGGAAAGCAGGCAGCAGTAAGATAACAAAGCCTGGAATTTTAAAAAAGGAAAGTGAGGAAACAACTCATCTGTCTGTAGTGGATCAGTGGGGAAATATGGTAGCAGTAACAACAACCCTAAACGCAGGGTACGGCAGTAAAACAGTAGTAGCCGGCGCCGGATTTTTCCTGAATGATGAGATGGACGATTTTAGTGTAAAGCCCGGTGTGCCCAATATGTACGGAGCTGTAGGTACAGAAGCCAATGCCATTCAACCGGGAAAAAGAATGCTAAGCTCAATGACTCCCACAGTAATATTGCGTGAGGGCAAGCCATTTATGGTAGTGGGTACACCTGGTGGCACTACCATTCCTACTTCGGTTTTTCAATCTATTGTAAACGTCATAGATTTTGGACTGAACACAGAAGACGCTGTAAACAAACCCAAGTTTCATCACCAATGGTTGCCAGACCGTATAGACGTGGAAAATGACTTTCCCAAAAATGTATTGGATACCCTTCAGCAAATGGGATACAATATTCACAAAAGAGGTCATATTGGAAGAACCGAATTGATCAGGATTGGGAAAGGCAAGAACGATACAACCTTTATATTTGAAGCTATTGCAGACAAACGCGGAGACGATGACGCAGAAGCCTATTAGTCAAAAAAAACGAATAATTTAGTATGCCTTCTCCTCTAAAATATCAGCCAGGCTAATCACCGAATCAGGAATTGAATAAACTACAAGTGCCTGGTATTTTCCACCTCTTAATTTAACACAGGATTTTATTCTGTTGCGGAAGATGAAGTTTTTTTTCCCGGAATTTGCAGTCAACTACAGAATCCGGGTAAAATGATGCCTCCCTCTCCCCTCTCAAAAAATTTGAAAAGTCTGGGAAGTATATAAACACATTTCTAAAAAAAATAAAAAAAAGGTTACTACTACTCATCCAGTTTCAATACAGCCAGAAATGCTTCCTGCGGTACTTCTACATTACCAATCTGGCGCATACGCTTTTTACCTTCCTTTTGTTTTTCGAGTAATTTTCTTTTACGGCTGATATCACCTCCATAACACTTGGCGGTAACATCTTTTCTCATGGCAGAAATATTTTCTCTGGCCAATATTTTTGCGCCTATAGCTGCCTGTATAGCAATTTGAAACTGCTGACGGGGAACCAGTTCTTTTAATTTTTCACAAAGCTTTCTGCCAAACTCCTGCCCCTTACTACGATGGATAAGCGCACTTAAAGCATCTACTTTATCGCTATTCAGAAGTATATCCATTTTTACAATATCAGCTTCCCGATAACCAATAGGATTATAATCGAATGAAGCATAGCCACGGGTTTGGCTTTTGAGCTTGTCATAGAAATCAAATACAATTTCAGTAAGTGGCATTTCAAAAATCAATTCGACCCTGGTGGTAGTAAGATAGCTTTGATTCACAAGCATCCCTCTTTTCCCCAGACAGAGGGTCATAATATTTCCTATATATTCGGGTTTGGTAATAATCTGAGCCTTGATATAAGGTTCTTCAATACGTTCTGTTTTTACCGGGTCGGGGAATTCAGTTGGATTGTTTACAATTATTTTTTCTCCCTTGGTCGTATAGGCTATAAAACTAACGTTTGGAACGGTTGTAATCACCGTTTGATTAAATTCACGCTCCAGTCGTTCCTGTATAATTTCCATGTGGAGCATCCCCAGAAAACCACAACGAAAACCAAAACCAAGTGCCTGGGAAGTTTCCAATTCAAAAGTCAGTGAAGCATCGTTGAGTTGCAATTTGTCCATGCAGTCCCTCAATTCCTCAAAATCATCGGTATTTACAGGAAAGATTCCTGCGAAGACCATCGGTTTCACTTCCTGGAAACCTTTAATCATTTCTTTGGTTGGGTTAGCGGATGTAGTAATGGTATCCCCAACTTTTACTTCCTTGGCATTTTTGATGCCGGTGATGATATATCCAACGTCCCCGCATTTCACTTCATTTTTCTCCGTCATCTTCAGTTTTAATATACCCACTTCATCTGCTTCATATTCCTGTCCGGTTGAAACAAATTTTACCATATCTCCTTTTCTTATTGATCCGTTGAGAATACGATAATACACTATGATACCACGAAAACTATTAAATACACTGTCGAAAATTAACGCCTGTAAAGGAGCATCAGGCTTACCTTCCGGCGAAGGTATCCTGTTAACAATAGCCTCAAGTATGCTGTCTACCCCTAAACCTGTTCTGCCGCTTGCAAGAAGTATCTCGTCAGGTTTACAGCCAATTAGTTCAATAATCTGATCTCTTACCTCCTCAACCATCGCACCATCCATATCAATTTTATTGATAACAGGGATGATCTCAAGGTCATTATCAAGTGCCAGATACAAATTACTGATAGTTTGTGCCTGTATTCCCTGTGTGGCATCTACAAGCAGCAAAGCCCCTTCGCAGGCAGCAAGCGCCCGGCTCACTTCGTAACTGAAATCTACATGCCCCGGGGTATCAATAAGATTCAGTATGTATTCCTGTCCGTCTGTATGTAAATAGTTGATCTGGATGGCATGACTCTTAATAGTAATACCTTTTTCTCTTTCCAAATCCATATCATCAAGCACCTGATCCATCATTTCCCTGTCGGAGATGGTATTAGTTGTTTGTAACAGACGATCAGCCAGGGTGCTTTTACCATGGTCTATATGGGCGATAATACAAAAATTCCGGATATGCTTCATGAACGTTTACCGTCGTTTTTTAGAATGCGCAAAGGTAAGCGTTTATATATTAGGGGGCTTATGTTTTACAAACAGATTTATGCCCATTTAAAATGGGATTGTTTCATCCTTCTATTTTATTACTGCAATTCGAAAACTCCTGTTATTTTCCATATTTAAGAAGTATACGCCCGCCGACAAAGCATTCACCGAAATATCGGTCCGGCTATCTGAAATTTTACCCCTTAGCATAACTCTTCCCCCTGCATCAGTTAGTGTCCAAAGCATGGGGTGGGAAGGTTTTTGAGCCAGGGTTACTGAAAAAAAGTTACTGGCAGGATTGGGGGCTACAGTTATGGCATTTGCAAGGGTATTTTTAAGTTGTACTATATTTGAATATTTCAAGTCGCCGTTTCCATTTCCCTGCCATTTAATACGGTAAAAGTGAGTAGCCGAAGCAGGGTTGTGATGATAAAAAATGTAGGATTGTTCTGTTTCGGCACCCTGCATTTGTTTTTCATCCAGTACTTGCCAAGCCCCATTCTCCTCTACTTTATGCTCAAGTGTATAGTTTCCGGGTTCATTGTTTTCAAATTTAAGCGTAAGTTCATTCTGATTGGAGGCATCATTTACAGTTCCGGTAAGAGAGAGAGTCCTGACAGGCAATACACCCGATACCCTGGCTAATACAATTTCCGCAGGGACACCGTCGGCAGCATTGAATTGCACTAGGGTTTCATTATTCTCTGTGGCAAGAAATGTTGCATACTTTGCGGGTTTGTTAGCAGCTTTAATCCAACCTCCATATAAGCGGATGGCAATCGGAATTGCCACACTTTCATTATTTACAAAAGTCATGTTAGGATTTACAACTGATATCGTCATCGTATCATCCTTTACCCTAAGCATAGCCATACAGGGTACATCATTTCCCTTTATATAGTCATTGCTTGTAAGGTTTGTATTTACTCCGAACAAGCTATAACCGGTTACTCCCGTAGCATTTTCCCTTATAATATGTGCCGACGAATCCTGCTGTAAAATATCAAACTCTCTTGTTGACGGAGAATTCATATTATTTGCAAACTGTGACATTGCAGCATCAGTAGTTTTAGGTATCACTACATAAGCATATTGCCCGTCTTTGGGCGCAGTGCCATGATCTATATAAGCATTACTGTAGTTGGCAGTGGTAGTAGCCCCGTTGCCGGATTGATCGGGACTGGTTTGTGACTTTTTCTCTACCTGAATAGAATTCCCTGACAATACATAATAACCCGTTCCATAAGCATCTCTCAGCCAGTGTGAACTTGTTTTACTCAACGTTTGCGAAAAAGGGAAACCCGTATTTGCAGAACCATCCACAGAAATGGCAGTAGATACAGTTGGCAAACTGCCCTGGAATAGGGTAGTAATGGTATTTCTCCAGGATCTGTTGTTATTGATATTACTGCCCACACATACAATTCTTCTGCCAAAGCAAAAATATGATTTGCGAAAAACAAAAGTGGGGCTATGTGTGGATGTGAGGTTTGACTGTCTAAAATTCAAACCATACATTCCATAATCGCCGTGCAGATCCTGTAAAATAATATCCGAAGGCGAAGGTTCGGAGGGATCACCAAATTTTACACCTCCTGCAAAATTGAGCTGGCTTTTTTCATATACCTCAGCTCCGGGTGTTGCCGTATTAAGTGAGTCAAAAGGATATAAAATTGTGGTTGTTCCGGGTACTTTGTTCCAATCCCAGCCGGAAGCAGTCATTCCGCTTGGTGCAAGTTTATTTGGCCAAACACTGGGATATAAAATTTCCAGTGCCCCATATCCCTGGTATCTTCCATACCTGTTTTCAGTGGGATAGGTTTCTGTAGCCCAAAAACTTTTATTAATACCTTTGATTGTAGCAGCCCAGTTATCACGTCTGTACATTGCTAAGGGACTGTAATTCATTTGCCAAAATCCTGATGGGGAAAATTCTGCACCAATCCCATTGATTTTAGGCGCATAGCTATACATTCTTGAGTACATTCCTGCCACTATTGGATCTACGGTCGTATTATTCACGTCACCACCGATGTAGGCCAATTCTTTCAGGGCATCATCGGTATAGTATGTAATAACATCAAAGGGATGCCTGCCATTTAAGCTATTAGCATAATAAATATAATTCGACATGAGGCTTTCTGCATACGCAGCTTTGCGTAAAGTATTGTAAGCATCAACACCGATCTGGAATGGGGTGCCTCTAAGTTTTGCCAACAACTCCACTATTAATGACCGCATTGCATACATGTATGCATTGTAGTGCGCAGAGTGGTGAAAATTTGTACCATCAACTTTTATCCCATCTGAAATTCCTTTTTGATTAGTCAGGAATTTATCTAAATAAGCTTTCAATCTCCTCATATCATTTACCCCATCCACACTGTTGTCGCTGAAGAGTGCAATTGAAAAGAATGCATCATAAAGTGTAAAAATGTCATCTATATTAAATAAACCATTGGTTTCAGATTCCCGGCCCAATCCTACTCCGGTACTCCACCTTAGCCAATGATGTATTTCACTTCGCAATGTATTATCTGCAAATGCATCCACATTAATCAATGCATTAAAGAACTTCATTTGATAATATCCCTGGATACCTCCACCAAACCACAATCCGCTTCCACCTGCTATACCGGAGTCGAACATTAACTTTATTAAATTAATCGCTTTATCGCGGCTATCAGTATTACTGTTATAAATATAGCTTCTCGTAAAAGTGGCGAGCATATCTCCAATTTCGCTGGGATCATTAATAATTTTCCCTTTGATTGTATTTCCAGATACAACTATATTATACCCTGAGTATGTACTGTTTGCTGCACTTAACTCGGATGCTGTGGGTGCAACCCCTATTCCAGCGCGTCTTATTCGTTGTTTAACAGAATCCAGTCCAATTATTTCAGCAGGTGTAGGATCGTTTTTTTCATCAGGTGATGTAGCATAATATATTTTATAATAATATTCACTGGTTAAGTAATCTTTTTGAGGTGCTAAGGCATACAAATCCGGCATCACATCATCCGACTGTTTAAATCCATAACTCCGCATATATTGCAGATTATCTAAGTAAATAGTACCGCTACCGGTTTTAGGAGCCAGCAGATATACTGTATGTCCTATATACATATTGCCGGACTGCTGCAACATATCGTTTATATAAGCACGAAGCAACCTGCGCCAGCCATGATAATTTACATTAAACCTAAACCTGTACCGAACGATCTCGGCATTATTCAGGAATTGAAATTCAAAAGTATCTTTTGAAGCCGTTTCATTATGAACCCAAACTTCAAAATGCCCCCTGCTCCAGTCATCCAAACCATTATTAATTGCATTGGTTTCTGTACTGTTTAATTCAATATGTATTGTATCGCCAGCCTGCCAGTCCCAGCGAAGTGATTTTTGGCCAAGCCGGAAATGCCGGTCACTTATTGATAAACTCCCTTTGGCTACAGTAAAATTGGAAGGAACAACCGTCTCAAAATCAGGCTGACTTTGTACGGAAAATATAGTTACAAACAGAAGGATAGCAGACAATAGCCCTCTGATATGCACTAATGTGTTGATTCTTTTATTACTTCGGGAAAAAGGGTTTAGAAAATGCACACTTGCCCCAAAAGGGTAATCTCGCATAAAAAATTGAATTTAGTAGTTCACACGGTATTGAATTCACAGCCAACATTCTATTCCTGTCATAGGTTAATTTATCAACCTCAATTTCATCATTGACTTCAAATCCGGTGTACAAGCAATTTTCATGCAACATTTAATTGTCTTTAGATATTTTTTTACATACGCTGCCCATATTTATTCAGGTAATATTGAATTTCATTGAGTTATATGTGTAAATAAAATAAAGACAGGAGTGGTTTGAGCCTATATTTTGACTCTTATTATTTCAACATTCGTATTATATAGAAGTGATTGGATGCTCTTTTCTTCTGCAATTCAAAGTAAATTATCTTATATTAATTGACTTTTTTTTCTGCCTGTTCCTGCAGAAATTTTTTGCGGGTAAGTTTTGCCGTTTTATGATCACCGGTATGACTCCACCCGGGTGGCATAATCAGATAGAGAAATTTATTCTTGAAACCCGGTGCATTATATACATCCTTCCACAAGGCGCCAATCTCACCAAAATTTACATCTACAAAACTATTTGCATTCATTTCACGGGTAATACCATATTCAATAGGGATATCCTTTCTCTCGGGTTCATAGGTCTTAAATACCTTATCCCAAATATTCAGCAGGTTGCAAAAATTAGTATCCATATACAATGGGTTCCTCGCATGATGTACCCGGTGATGTGAAGGTGTGAGTATAATTTTACGCATCAGCCCCATTCGTCCATCTTTCATAATATTTTCCCCCACATGTATAAATGCCCCCCAGGTACCATCAATAAACATGATGAAAAATAAAAGGGGCGGATTTACCCCGGCAAGTATGCATATTGTAGTTCTGATTACGTCAGCATAGGGTGCTTCAAGAAAAAAATGGGTATAGGTAACAGAAAGATTCATAGTTTGAGGAGCATGATGAGTAGAATGCAGGCACCAAAGTAACCTGATTTTATGTGCCAGAAAATGATATATAAAATGAGAGAACTCCCACACTATATATCCGTAAATTAACCAATACCATGTAAAACTGGTTTTTATAATCGCATATTTTTCAAAAACCCCAATACAAAAAGCTACAGCCGCAATGGAAATGAATCTTGAAACAAACCTGTTGAAAATGAAAATTAAAAATGGAACTTTATAATCTTCAATCCTGAATCTTTTATATACAATAGCCCTGACAATTTCTATACACAGTAAAAGAGGAATAACAGGCGATATAGCACCAAGAATACCATTAAGTGTAAGGAGCCTGCTGTAATCGCCGGATTTAAACATTTCAATTAACGAGCCTAATCCGAAAAAGCCAGTTATTTCTTCGTAGATCATATGCAAAAACTGCATCATCATAGTAATATTTAGGGTTTAACTATTTTAAAAATAAAATATTTCTGGTTAGCCGGATACTTATTACTTTCACTCAAAATTACAAAGATTATGGAACTGAAGGCTTTATTCGAACAGGCAACATTAGATAGCAAAACTCTTTCCGAAAAACCCAGCAACGAAACATTACTTCAATTATATTCCCTCTATAAACAATCTGTTGAAGGGGATAATACTACAGAACCTCCTTCTAATCCATTCGACTTTGTAGCAAAAGCCAAACATGAAGCATGGTCTGCATTAAAAGGCAAATCCCGTGACGAGGCAATGCAGGAGTATATTAAGCTGGTTGATAAACTTAAATCCAATTAGTCCTGTAAATCTTTTTCCCCTAACTCATCACCCCGCGCAGATAACCTGCAGATTCGGCAATACCAGGCAATACATCTTTCATATCTTTTTCGTATTCTATACTACAGCTTCCGTTATATCCAACTTTGCGCAAGACAGCAATAAGGGCATTGAAATCAATAGCCCCCCTGCCCACTTCAATGGCTTTTGCATCTGCCTTTGCTGCAGTTACATCTTTAATATGCAGGTCAAAAATCCTGGGTGCATAATCAATCACTACTTTTTCAAGATTGGCTCCCGCCCTGAATGCATGTCCAATATCAAGACAAAGTCCTACCCGTTTGTCCATTTTATGAATACGTTCGTACACATCTTTGGGTCCGGGATATAATTTATCCTCGGGCCCGTGATTGTGAATGGCAATACGAATATTATATTCTTTCACTTTCGATTCTGTATAACTAAGCAGATCATAAGTAGGGACACCCACTATCATATCAACCCCCACCCGCTTAGCATAGTCAAATGCCCGGTCTACATCTGCCTGCGATCTCATATAAATCACTCCTACAGTATATACATTTATACCACCGTTTTTAAATTTTGAAAGTACTTCATCAATCTTTTCCTGTGTACTGTTTAATGGCAGATGAAATTCTTTTACTGACAAATTATTGATAGCAACCCTGTTCATGATTTCAATAGTTTGTTCTATGGAATAGTTCACAAACGTATATCCGGCCATTCCCATCTTTAAAAACTCCTTTTTATAGTTGTTGTTCCCGTCTGAGTTTTTTGCAAAACCAGCAATGGGAACCGATACCGGTATGGATAAAGCAATTGCTGAAGACTGAATAAATTTTCTTCGAGTTGACATGATGTATAAATTTTTTATTATCACTGGTTAAGGTAAGCTTTTTTTACAGAATGGAAATAAGTGCCGGTAAACAAATGCAGTTTGAAGTATGTTTTTTAAATTACACCGACCCTGATTTATAGAAGAACATAAAACTGAATTAAAGATGCCGTTAAAAAATTTTTCTTTCAGGAATATAGCTTCAGAAACCTTTAACCAGGCCACAGAATCTATAATGCTTACCTGGAAGGAGATATCCTCCCTGTTTGGACTCAGACATGATTTTTATAAAAACCCTTTACACAAACCACTCCCCCGCCCTGTTACCGCTATTCTTATAGGAGCAGGAAACAGGGGAAATATATATGCCGATTACGCCCTGATTCATCCGGATGAACTGGATATTGTTGGTGTTTCAGACCAGGATGCAGTACGTAATGGCAGGTTTGTCCGAAAGCATAATATATCCGCAGCCAATCGTTTTTATGAATGGGAAAATGTATTTAAAAGAGAAAAGTTTGCAGATGCGGTTATAATTGCTACTCCCGATCAACTTCATGCACCTGTGTGCCTGCAGGCTCTTGAAGCAGGCTATGATGTACTACTCGAAAAACCAATAGGAATTACGGAGGAAGAATGCAGATCTATTCTTGAAAAAGCCCGTACAACCGGCAGAATAGTGGGGGTGTGTCATGTGTTGCGCTATTCTCCTTATTTTCGCCAGTTGAAAGAAATTATCAATGCAAAAGCTATTGGTGATATTGTCTCTGTTCAGCACATGGAGCCCATTGAATATTCCCACATGTGCCATTCATATGTTAGGGGCAACTGGCACAACAGTAAAAAAAGCGCCCCGATTATCCTGGCAAAATCGTGTCACGATACTGATATACTACGCTGGTTGATTAACGAACCCATTGAAGATATACAGTGCTTTGGTAATTTAAAATTATTCACCAGGGAAAATGCCCCCGCCGGCAGCACGCCAAGATGTACAGACGGTTGTGCAGTAGAATCCACTTGTCCTTTTTCTGCCCTGCAGATATATTACCGGGACAGGAAAAGGTTATACGTTTTTGATTTGCCTCAACAAAGACATAAATGGGATTATTTTATTTTGAAAAAATTGAAAACCACCGACTATGGCCGTTGTGTTTTTGATATGGATAATGATCAGCCAGATCATCTAACCCTTAATATGCGATTTGGAAATAATATTACTGCTGTGTTTTCTATGGAAGGACTTACTTCTTACGAAGGCAGGTGTACCCGTATTATGGGAACCAAAGGAGATATAGTGGGAGATATGGAAACCTATACTATTACCGATTTTCGTACCGGCCGTCAAACAAGCTGGAGCCTGAAAACAGACTTTCACGGCGGCGGCGATCACAGGCTGGTGCAAGACTGGGTGCAGGCTGTTGGTCATCATGAGCCTGCTATTCTCTCATCAACAATTGATGTATCTGTTGTGAGTCACCTGATGGCTTTTGCAGCGGAAAAGAGCAGGCTCAATCACACTATTGAAACCGTAACGTTAAATCAGTAAAGTCTGCGGTAAGGCTTTTACCCCGTCGCCAATTAATGAACTGTAAATAGTAGGTGTATAACCAATCCTTTCCTGGTAATATTGAATTAACTCTTCAGAAAAGCTATCAAAATATTCTTTTTGCACTAATGCAATAGCACAGCCGCCAAATCCTGCACCGGTCATTCGTGCCCCGGCAACATGTTTATTAGAGATACAATAGTCAACAATTGTATCAAGCTCTATTCCCGAAACTTCGTAAAGATGTCTCAGTGAATCGTGAGATGCATACATCAGCCGGCCGAAAGCTGTAAGGTTACCGGCTGCCAGCGCTTTTGCAGCTTCTTTCACACGAACATTTTCCTCTACTACATGTTTTGCTCTTTTACGTACGATATCATTAGCAATAAGATGCTGATGTGCAGCAAAATCCTTAGTATCCATATCACATAGATACTGCATCCGGTGTGCAGACTTTAATACATTGAGCGCTTCATTACATTCCATTACCCGCTCATTATACTTCGACTCTGCAAGTGCCCTCACTTTGTTGGTATTAATAATTGCAAGCAAATAACCATCAAGATTACAATCTACCACTTCATAATTGAGTGTATCACAATTTAACTGCATCGCTTTATCTTTTTGACCAAACGCAACAGCAAATTGGTCCATAATCCCTGAATTGAGACCTATAAAAATATTCTCCACATCCTTGGCAAGTTTAACAAGGTCAAGTTTGGATATACCTGCGCCTATCAGTTCATTTAATGCATAAGCGGTAACAATTTCAATGGATGCAGACGAAGACAGTCCCGATCCGATAGGGATATTTCCCCAATACAAAATATCTATACCCTGAGGGACATGCCCTGCTTTGATTAACCGGTCAATCACCCCTAAAGGATAATTATACCAGTTTTTATCCATTTTAGTATATCCATCGGGCCTGATTTCAATATCAAGCGTCTCTTTGAAATTGAGACTGCGAAAGCGAAAGACCGACTCGTTATTCGGCGCCAAAAGCATATATGTTCCAAAAGTAATAGCACAGGGCATTACTAATCCTCCATTATAATCAATATGCTCACCTATCAGATTCACCCGCCCCGGAGCAAAATAACTTTTAGTGTGGGCACGTCCAAAAATTCTAACAAATTGTTCTGCAAGCTGATTATCCATACTGAAAAAATAATTTTGAATGCAGCAATATTACTATAAAAAATACTTTCTTCACGGGTATCAGCATTTCAGTATCTTCTCATAGCCAAACAGAACACTTATCTTAATTTATATCATCCGCTTAAATGATAAAAAAATGAAGTACTTATTATTTTCCATTGTAATTACAATCAGTATGATGCAAAGGGGAAATTCAGATAATCATTTTGCACTCAGCCCGGCAAAACAAACTGCTACAACCACCCGTCAGTTTAACTGGGAGATATTGTTTGATGGAAAAGATATAAAGAAATGGAGAAAAACTACCAGCGACAGCATGCCTTCCAATGGATGGGTGATAGAAGGCAATACACTCTCTGTAACACCGGGTAGAAAAGGAGGTGATATCATAACACGTTCTTTGTACAGCAGTTTTGAACTGGTATTTGATTTTAAACTCACCAAAGAAGCTAACAGCGGTATTAAATACCTGGTAACACAGATAGAAAACAGCAAAACACAGCATGCCTCCATGATGGGAATAGAATACCAGATTATTGATGATTATAATCATCCGGAGATAAAAGATAACCCCAACAGTTCTATTTCCACTGCTTCAGCATATTTATTATATGCACCTGAGGGGAAAAAATTATTGCCGCCTGGCAAATGGAACAGCGGTAAAATAATTGTGAAAGGCAAATACGCTGAACACTGGCTTAATGGTGTGCTGGTAACCCGCTACACCAGGGGAACTGCTGAATTTGAAAATAAAGTGAGCCAGACAAAATTTAAAGACTATCCGGAATATGCAAAAGCAGACATCGGACATATTATGCTCACCGATCATGGTGACCGGGTATATTTCAGAAATATTAAAATAAGAAGACTGTGATTAAGAATATACCGGTTATTTTATTATTTTATTCATCCTTACTGATATGAATGGTTCTTACCGGAAATGGAATATTTATCTGTTCTTCATCATATCTTTTTTTCAGCCTTTTTATAAACTCATGTCTTATGATATACTGGCTGGTAAAATCTTTTACTTTAATAAAAGCCTTCAGATTAATACTGCTATCACCAAACTGCTGAAAACGTATAAAGGGATCAAAATTGGGAATACATTCTTCCCGGTCTTCCTGCATTTGCCTGATCACTTCCAGCGTTACACGTTCTACTTTATCCAGGTCGCTGCTATAGTCCACTCCAATAGCCACATCCATAGTGAAATCCTGTTCTGGATAAAAAAAATTGGAAACAATAAGACCAGAAAGTTTTGCATTGGGTACTATAATTAAACTATTCGTACCCAATCTCAGCGAAGTGTAGCGCCAGCTTATATCTTCTACAAATCCCTCCTGTCCGGAATCAAGTCTTATATAGTCTCCCGGATTAATTTTTTTTGTAGAGATCAACTGAATACCCGCAAAAAGATTTGACAATGTATCCTGTAAGGCAAGCGCAACCGCCAAACCACCCACGCCCAATGCCGTTAAAATAGGGGTGATTTGAATACCCAGCGACTGTAAAATAACCAGGAACCCGATACAATACACAATCACCTTTATAATATTGCCTACAATGGAAGAAGAAGCCGGCACTTTATCACTTCCCTTTGGTTTTATAGTGGTTAACCCAGCAAATACAGTAGCTAATATCCAGGTAACTGAAAAAATATAAAAAATCAACAACCCGTTTTCTACCCAGTGATGATATTTTTCATCCATCTGTACTTCTCTCCAGCCAAAGTATATACCTAAAGCAACAAACCATGCCATCACCCATTTTGAAACACTACTTATAATAAGATCATCACCCGTCCATTTACTGCGGGCCGCTATTTTGTGCAGTACCGGAATCAATAGCTTCTGAATCAAAACTCCAAGTACAATACCGCAGCCCGTATAAATAGCAAAATGTAAAAACTCATTCCAGGTCATATCTTATTTTTTATAGTAATTAAGTTTACCGGGATTTTCCCGCCAAATCCGATGGTTGCAAATATCAGGCTGCAAAATTATATATTCACGATTTTGTAAAAAAAACCAGCAGGGAAATTGTCAAAAAAAACGGTTTATGTATGCACATAAAGTTGTATTAACCA
This sequence comes from Bacteroidota bacterium, assembly GCA_018268105.1. GTDB lineage: Bacteria > Bacteroidota > Bacteroidia > Chitinophagales > Chitinophagaceae > Agriterribacter. The sequence goes on from JAFDXG010000159.1 coordinate 30,217, forward strand.
ATACCAGAAAGCAGTAGTAATAAAAGAAAGTGCGATACCTATACCTATAACAAGATTAGATAACCTGGGATTGAGATTGTATTGCGAAGCTATAATACCCGATGTAAGAAACGGGGGCATTGCCGACTCAAATATACTGATCTGTGCATGCATATCTTTCATTCGGGCAAACCAGGCAACCGAAAAGATAATTGCCGGTGCTATAAAGAGTTTAAAGAACAAGGCATACTTAATATGCTTTATTTCATTTTGCCATCCCTCAAATTTGATTTGAAGACCTATGGAAAATAATGCAAGCGGCGCTATAGTTGCTGCCACAATATCAAATAACGGTTCCAAAAATGCCAGGTCAACAAAAGATGGCAATATCAGCGACAAAACACAGGCTACAAAAGGCGGGAAACTGATAATACGTTTGATCAGCATTGCTGCGGAGATACTTTCCTCACCGGAAACCCGCAGGGCTATTACCACACCAACAGTAGCCAGCAACAAAAATGACACCTGATCGCAGATGACTGCTATACTCAACTCAGCACTTGAAAAATACGCTATCACAAGGGGGAAGCCTACAAATGAAGTATTTGACAAACCTGTTGTTAATAACAACCCGGCTTTTGTGGGTTTATCGAGTTTTTTGCCCGCATACACAGCGATGTAAATCCATGCTGTCACCCACACTATTACCGGCATCAGAATAGGCAGGAGCAACGATCTTTCCCACTGTATATGCGGAAGAAATTTAAATGACACTGCCGGTAATGCAAGGTTAATAATCCAGGCATTTACTGCCTTAAAACTGTCTGCCGGCAGCTTTTTAGAGCGCTGCAGCAGGTAGCCTACAAGAATACACAATCCGATCAGCAGAAAGTTTGACATTCGCAATAATACAACAGAATTTTAAGATTTCATTGGGAATTGAACTTAAACAAAGCTGCTGCCCTGGTGTCTAACGGGTATAAAAATAATTCAATATGAAAAATATTTTAAGATACTTGTTAGCTGGTGTATGCATATTGACATTGCAATTAAATACCCAGGCACAAACGAAAAAAGACGAACAAAAAGCAGAAGAAAGAATGGTGGTCAAAAATGCAATGGATACCAGAAATTATACTTTCATTGCTCAGTCAATGATACCCATGTCGGGTATGATGCGACAGTTGACAGGCTTATATGATCTTACAGTTTCAGACAATAAGGTTGTCAGTTTCCTGCCTTATATGGGAAGAATATATATGCCAATGATAGACCCTGTGAATGATGGACCTTTAAGATTTACATCAAAAGATTTTACTTACAATGCCAATGCAGACAGCAAAAAAGGATGGACTATTTCCATTAAGCCTAATGATGTAAGATCAGTAAGGGAGTTTACATTGAATGTGCAGGACAACGGAAGAGCAACACTACAGGTAATGGGGAATGACAGACAGCCCATTACATTTTATGGCTATATAGAAACAACCGTTTAAATTGTTTTGAAGGTTTGGAGTTTGAAATTTCGGGTTTCGGGTTGTATTTGTACAACCCGCATTTCATTGTCAACGGTTCAAAAGCTTAAATCATATCCTTCTCAAGGTTTATAGTTTGGGGATAGATAGGAAAGGTATTTGTAAGTCCATTGCTTATTTTTGGCCTCCTTATGGCTAAAGCAGGAACAGATACTCCAATGATGCAGCAGCACCGGGCTATTAAGCAAAAATATCCCGATGCTATATTGCTGTTCAGAGTGGGAGATTTTTATGAAACCTTTGGAGAAGATGCGATCAGGTCATCGCAGGTATTAGGTATTACTCTTACCAAAAGAAATAATGGCGCTGCTGCATCATCCGAACTGGCAGGGTTTCCGCATCATGCACTGGATACCTACCTTCATAAACTGGTGAAGGCGGGTTACCGTGTAGCCATCTGCGATCAGCTCGAAGACCCTAAGGCGGCAAAAGGTGTAGTAAAACGCGGGGTAACGGAAATGGTAACCCCGGGGGTGGCCACCAATGATAAACTGCTGGAACATAACAGCAATAATTTTTTAGCAGGCGTATATTTGGGCGGGGATATAACCGGAGCTGCTTTTCTGGATATATCTACCGGTGAATTTTTTGTGGCAGAAGGAGATACAGAATATATTGATAAACTTTTACAAAGCCTTCGCCCTGCAGAAGTAGTATTTCAACGCAGTTTTCAAAAACAGTTTAAAGAAACATTCGGTACAAAATTTTATACCTATACTTTAGAAAGCTGGTTGTTTGAAGAAGGCTATGCCACCGAAATTCTGCTGAAACATTTCGGCACCCATTCTCTCAAAGGCTTTGGTATAGAAAACTTGCATGCCGGTATCATTGCTGCCGGTGCAGTATTGCATTATCTTAAAGATACAGAGCACCCCAACCTGCAGCATATTACCTCAATTCAGCGAATTGACAGGGATGATCACCTGTGGATGGACCGATTTACTATACGCAACCTGGAACTGCTGGGTATGGCACAGGAAAGTGGTAACACGCTGCAAAAAGTAATGGACAATACCGTATCACCAATGGGGGCAAGGCTGCTGAAGCGATGGCTGATAATGCCTTTGAAAGATACAGGTCGCATAAATGAACGATTGAACCTGGTAGAATTTTTTATCAGGGAAACAGATCTTCGTACCGCAATTGTGCAGCACATAAAACAATGCGGCGATGTGGAACGGCTGGTAAGTAAGATACCTTTGAAAAAAATCAACCCGCGTGAAGTCAAACATATAGCCCGCGGGCTGCACCATATTGAAGCAATTAAAAATCTCTGTTTAAACTGCAGCAATGCTTATCTGAAAAGACTGGCAGATACCCTAAACCCATGCAGTTATATTTCTCAAAAAATAAATAAAGAAATTATTGACAATCCGCCCGTACAGGCAAACAAGGGTGGTATGATACATGCAGGGATTCATGCGGAACTTGATGAACTGAGGAACATTGCAACCGGTGGAAAAGAATACCTTATAGCATTGCAACAAAAGGAAATGCAGGCAACAGGTATATCTTCTCTGAAAGTAGGGTTTAATAATGTTTTTGGATATTATCTGGAAGTAACAAATTCTCATAAATCAAAAGTGCCGGAAAGCTGGTTAAGGAAACAAACCCTGGCAAATGCAGAGCGTTATATTACTCCGGAACTGAAACATTATGAAGAAAAAATTACCGGTGCGGAAGAAAAGATATTGCAGATAGAACAGGAACTGTATGACAAACTGTTGCTGGAATTACAAGATTATATTGCACCCATGCAGGTGAATGGGAATATCCTCGCCATTCTCGATTGCCTGACCTGCTACGCCAATAACGCCCTGCAATTTAATTACAAAAAACCCCAGTTGCATGATGGGGCTGCTTTGGAACTGAAGGAGAGTCGTCACCCTGTAATAGAACGCTTCCTGCCACCCGGTGAGCAATATATTGCTAATGATATATTGCTTGATCCTGCAGATCAGCAGATTATTATTCTTACCGGTCCCAATATGAGTGGTAAAAGTGCATTGCTTCGCCAGACTGCACTTATTACCCTGATGGCGCATACCGGAAGCTTTGTACCGGCATCTTCAGCCCGCATCGCGCTGACAGATAAAATATTTACACGTGTAGGCGCCTCAGACAACCTAAGTGGCGGAGAGTCTACTTTTATGGTGGAGATGAATGAAACCGCCAGCATCATCAATAATATTTCTGCCGGCAGCCTGATCTTACTGGACGAGATTGGCAGAGGCACTTCCACGTATGACGGGATCTCCATTGCATGGAGTATTGCAGAATTTTTGCACGATTCAACCTGTCGCCCGAAAACTTTATTTGCTACGCACTATCACGAACTGAATGAACTGGAAAATAAATTGCCCCGCGTAAAGAACTATCATGTTACCAATAAAGAATCTGGGAATAAAATCATCTTTCTCCGCAAACTGGCACCAGGCGGCAGTACACACAGCTTTGGTATTCATGTGGCAAAAATGGCAGGAATGCCTCCTGCGCTTATCAATCGTGCCAATGCCATATTACAACAATTAGAAGACAAACATGCCGGTAATGATGGCAATGAAATAAGCAAAGCGGTAAAACTATTGTCGGCCCCTCAAATGCAACTTTCTATTTTTGACGCCCATACCGAAGTCTTTGATGATATACGCAGGATGCTGGAGAATACAGATATCAACCGCCTGACACCCGTAGAAGCTTTACTGAAACTTAATGAGATAAAGGGGTTGTTGAAATAAGGATTGCCTTTAATAAACCCAAACAATAGCATTAATGTCTTTTGGATACGTAATTTTTTTCATACATCTCAATCCATTTCTTTACGCTTAGCTTTTTCATTAAATCTGCTATAAGTTTATAGGGAATATCGTCCAGTTTTTTAAACCGAACGCAGCTTTTCCCCATATCCAGTTTTTGAGCACAGTGTTTAGGATATTCTGCCACGAACCATTTCAATAATTCGGGATCGGTGTAGAGTCCCATGTGATAAAAATTAATGGAATTTTCCCGGGAAGCAATACCCGCGAAGGGAAGGGGTTCAGCAGGTTTACAATGATAGCCTGCAGGGTAAACTGAATGAGGAAGAACATACCCCAATCCACCATAACTAATTGCCGCTTCAAAACCTTTGGGAAGGTTTTTTACAATAACATTATGAAGTTTATTAAATGGCTCTGCCATCTCCGGAAGAACATTTGCCAGTACCTCCTTTACCGTTTTTACGCTTGTCTTCATGATAATTTTGTTTTACGTTTTTCATTATAAATTTCCGGTTGCCGAATTATGACGGTAAAGCATTTGAGTTTGTGTAATCACATTAAAAAACTACGCCGGCAATTCAGCAATTAAACGAAGTCGGATAAAGTTATACAGATCGTTGTTAATTCTAAAGTCTTTATTGAAGTAGAAATGAGCAAAATCGAATGCCGGGTTTTACCAAATGGATCAGCAAAAAGAAAACAACAAAAGAAATAAGTGATATATGGTTGAATTTTATTCAGATCCGATCTTAACAATTACAAACCTGGTATAGAAAATAATTATACATTATTTTTATTCACCTTGTTAATCATTATTTATTTCAATGGATGTCAGATTTGGGGTTGGAGTCTCAGAAAGTTCTAAGGCAGTTATCTTTGATTTGGAATTATCTTTGAAAACTGAAAAAAGCCCTAACTGGTGGAGGGCAAATATGAAAGCCTACGGAGAGTTTGGCAATTCTACAGCAACGGGAAATTAGTAAAAAATATTTCTTCTCCTCCCTGACAAGGATAAAATTAGCAGGAAGCTGAGTAGCCCGGAGGATTAAAATATTATTCTGTATTGAAGAGCTGTACTGCAACATTCAAAGATACTTATACTGCAAACAGCTTCCCAGCCATACAATTGATAATAAAGTATGAAATACGTTTTTAAAAATGAATAAATATGTTCGTATTTTCGGAAATACAGGTGTTGGCTGTAATGCGGACAGACACAAAATACAATCAAATTTTAAACAAAAAAACGGATAAGCCGAAAACCGAATAGAGTAGGCAATAAATACAAGAAGAAAATGAAAAAACTTTTTTCTCTAACGATTACTTTTTTGATTTTACTCTCGTTAGTTGTGGGTTGTTCACAACCAGAAAGGGTAAAATCCGACACAGCAGTTGATAACACAGAAATTTCAAAGCAGGCAGTTGACAGTGCTTTTAAAAGAATGTGGCAGAACGTTACTTTTACAAATCTTGCCAGTTATATAAAGACAGATGTTGCTGATAATTTCTTTGCAATTGACGCAGACGGAGTGACTGCTAATATGGAAGAAACTCTTGCGGACACCACTCGACTAAAAATGCTTGAGTCTTTAAAATTTAAATTTTTTGACGAACAAATAAAAGTCTATGACAATGTTGCTATTATTAATGGACGAACTCAGGCATTTTCAAATGATAAATATGCTGCAGAGGTATTGTACACGGCAATCTTTGTAAAGCAAGGCGGAGTTTGGAAGTATAAAAACTGGCAAGGAACATGGTCAAAAAATTCACCACCGCCACCAGCTTTTTCGACTGAAAAGAAATAAGTTATTTAAGCGACGGGGAAGCACTACAGCCAATAAGCAAATTTGCAAAATGCTTCCTTCGATCGCACTTCGCAAATTTGCCGGACGTTAGCAGAAACCAACAACCTGACAATATAATCTGCTATTTTATTAATTAAAAACATGACAACGGAAAATAATTTAAAAATCACTGCTAAATGGTTTTATACAGTTGGTCGTGTGTTACTTTTTAGTTTAGGTTGTGTGATTATTTTGATATTTTGCTCAACATTATTTCAAAATATCCCATTTAAATTTACTGATCACTTATCAATTCTGTCAGCGACGATTCTGACTTTTTTATTAATACTTTTATTTTTAAAATGGGAAAAACTTAAGCCAGATGATGTGGGTATTATTTCTGGGAAATATAGCATTTCCCGTTTCTTATGTGGTTATATTATTGGCTTCGGAATGGCTGCTTCACAAGCATTAATAGTTCTAATCTACGGACATTTTCAATTAAAACTTGTGCCCAAAATTTCAATAATTGATATACTCTTACCCTTGCTTCTGTATTTTTTTATTGCATGCAGAGAAGAATTAGCTTTCCGTTCTTATTCTTTAAGAAGTCTAAACATTTCATTGGGACCTATTTTGGCATTAACTATTATAGGAATTATTTTAATTATTGAGCATGTTGCAGGCGGCATGACCTGGAAAATGGCAATATTAGGTTCAGGAGCGGGAGCAATTTTATTTGGGGTGTCTGCATTAAAAACAAAGGGACTTGCGCTATCTATTGGACTCCATAGTGCATGGAATTTTGGGCAATGGACATTTGGTTTTAAAAATGAGCCGGGGATTTGGCAAGCAGTTGTTGAAAAAAGTTATGAATCTGAAATTGAATATGTTGGCTTGACTGCTTATTTATTTGTCATGGGAATTGCCATCGCCGGGGTTCTCTTCTATTATCGAAACAATATATTGAGTGAATAATTTGGTATGCAGGTTACATGGGGTTGCTGCTATGGCGGGGCAACAGAATAAACTTTTGCTTTGTGCATCTATCAGCAGCAAGTCCTGTTGTCATAATTTAAAGTTTTGATAAAAACTAAAGTTACGGATAGTGCGGAAAGCTACCGTAGGTTTAGTTCTACAAGCGGTTTGGCTATAGTGGGGCTAACCGTTGTAAATTCAACATTAGTGCTACTATTTGGCTTTTGTGAAAATGTTGAACTGACGTTTCTAAAATGCCCCATCATCGCCAAACCGTAAACCATTACAGGCTATGCGGCCGGGACTTTTGAGGCGAGGTTTCCGATATGTTCTTCAGCAGCTTTCGGGTGAGATAAGTGTATGCGGCTTTATTGATTCTTTAATATAGCTCATTTAAAAGGTCAAGAAAATAATTATACATTTCCACAAATTTACTGTTCTGATTTTTTGCTTCAGCACTGGCATCTCTTGCTTTTGATTAGAAGCTCTGCTCTGTGCAAATCCTACCCTTCACCTATCTCCAATCAAATCTCATTTCACCGCATTCCGTACTTTTGACCTGGTTTCATTCACGATGATAAAAAATTATATATGCTCAAAATATTAGCTTTTTCTTTGATCCAGTTTACCCTGCTTGCGCCTTCCCGGCTGATATTTGCACAGGTTACCCCGCAAAAGCCTAATATCATTTTTATCCTGGCCGACGACCTTGGCTATGGAGATACAGAACCCTACGGACAAACAAAAATTAAAACCCCAAACCTGGTGCAGCTTGCAAATGAAGGCATGCAGTTTACGCAGTTCTATGCCGGCACATCGGTATGCGCCCCTTCAAGATCTTCATTAATGACAGGGCAACACACCGGGCATACTTATATCAGGGGCAATAAAGAAATAATACCGGAAGGTCAGTACCCTATTGCAGATACAACATTCACCATAGCAGAAGCCCTTAAGAAAGCTGGATATGCAACAGGGCTTTTCGGGAAATGGGGGCTTGGCCCCGTGGGCAGCAGCGGTGATCCGCTGAAGCATGGTATTGACAGGTTTTATGGATATAACTGTCAGCGGCAATCGCACCGTTATTACCCCACCCATCTTTGGGATAATGATGAAAAAGTGGTGCTTACTGAAAACGGTAACCTGGATTATACCAAAACCTATGCGCCTGATCTGATACAGAAGAAGGCCCTGCAGTTTATTGATCAGCATGCACAGCAGCCTTTTCTATTATTCCTTACTTATACACTTCCTCATGCTGAGTTGTTGGTACCGGATGACAGCATTTTCCAGTACTACAAAGGAAAATTTGCAGAGAAACCTTTTAAGGGAAATGACTATGGCCAGGGTGCGACTGATGGCGGTTATACCTCACAGTTATATCCCCATGCAACATTTGCAGCCATGGTAACAAGACTCGACAAATATGTGGGAGATGTATTGAGTGAACTTAAACGGTTGGGTATAGACGATAATACGCTCGTAATATTTACCAGTGACAATGGTCCGCATCTGGAAGGAGGCGCCGATCCGGCATTTTTTAACAGCAGTGGCGGGCTTAGAGGGGTGAAAAGGGACCTTTATGAAGGGGGCATCCGCGAGCCATTTATTGCCAGGTGGCCTGGTAAAATAAAAGCAGGGACGAACAACAATTATACCGGTGCTTTCTGGGATATCTTCCCCACTTTTACTGCTATTGCCGGGGTAGCTGCACCACCCCATACGGATGGCGTTTCCCTGCTTTCTACATTCACGGGCAGTAAAAATCAGCAAGAGCATAACTATCTCTACTGGGAATTTCACGAAGGCGGTGGCAGACAGGCTGTACGAAAAGGGAAATGGAAAGCAGTGAGACTGAATGTATTTAAAGACCCCAATGGACCGGTGGAGCTATATGATCTCAGCAGGGATAAAGCTGAGACAAAAAATATTGCAGCACAATTTCCCCAGGTAGCCAAACAAATGGCAGCTATAATGCAGCAGGCACATGTGGAATCACCAGTATTCCCTTTTGAAAAGGCCCAGGAATAAGATAGCATTCCTAATTTTCGCTTTATGAAAAATTCTGGTCGGCTATGGTATTCCACCGTCAGGTAGTGGCTCTTTCAGGCGGATGATTTTGTAACAGGTACAATAACAAACCACACCGATCACTGTGATCCTAACCGAAGGTAGGGAGAACCAGTCTATGCTGTTGAATGAGAGAGTTGTAAAAGTGATGCCAAATGTACATTTGGTTTATAAAACGTTAAACATTAAACCTGAAATGCATGATATCGCCGTCTTCCACGATATAATCCTTCCCCTGCACAGCCAGTTTACCGGCATCGCGGCAGGCCGCTTCTGATTTGTAGTGAATGAAATCATTATATTTAATTACTTCAGCGCGGATAAACCCTTTTTCAAAATCGGTGTGGATGACGCCGGCAGCCTGAGGTGCAAGCATTCCCCGTGTAATGGTCCATGCCCTCACTTCCTGCACACCGGCAGTGAAGTAAGTAATTAAATGCAGGAGATGATAAGTAGAGCGAATGAGCCTTGCCACACCACTTTCTTTTAAGCCCATATCTTCCAGGAACATTTGCCTGTCTTCATAACTCTCCATCACCGCTATTTCACTTTCAATTGCGGCGCTTATCAGCAATATTTCCGCTTCTTCATCCTTCACCAGCTCTTTTACTGCTTCGGTATGTTTATTACCGCTAACCACACTTTGCTCATCTACATTACATACATAAATCACAGGTTTGATAGTAAGCAGGAAAAGATCGCTGACAAATTTTTCTTTGTCCTCTTTGCTTATAGAAAATGAACGGGCATTTTTTCCCTGTTCGAGGTGTTCTTTCAATTCCTGCAATATTTCCAGCCCTCGTATTTGTTCTTTATCACCGCTGGTACGGCTGGCTTTTTCGGATTTGCTTATCTTCTTTTCAATACTGTCAAGGTCTTTCAACTGCAACTCCGTATCAATAATTTCTTTATCCCTTACCGGGTTAACAGCGCCATCCACGTGAATTACATTGTCGTCGTCAAAACAGCGCAGCACATGAATGATAGCATCGGTGGCGCGGATATTACCCAAAAACTGGTTGCCCAATCCTTCCCCCTTGCTGGCGCCTTTTACCAGACCGGCAATATCAACAATTTCTACTGTGGTAGGTACTACTTTTTGTGGCTTCACCAGTTTTTCCAGTTCAATCAGCCGGTCGTCGGGTACGGTAATGACACCCACATTGGGTTCAATGGTGCAAAACGGGAAATTGGCAGCCTGCGCTTTGGCGCTGCTGAGTGCATTAAATAAAGTAGATTTTCCTACATTGGGCAACCCCACAATACCTGCCTGTAAAGCCATAAAATTATAATTAAAATCCCGACAAGGGATTGTTTTTAAAGGCGGCAAAGGTAATATTACACAACAGATTTAAAAAACAATGCGGAAACATTTTGTACGTTTACCATTTAGCATTTATCTTCAGGCATGACATTGACTTATATTTGGATGGCTTTTTTTCTGCTGGCTTTTCTCGTAGCCTTTATAAAATGGGCCTTTTTAGCTGATCAGCAAATACTCCCTGCTCTTGTTGACGGTATTTTTAAAGCTGCCAATGATGGTTTTGATATTTCACTCAAACTGGTGGGCGTAATGGCATTATTCCTCGGTTTTATGAGTATTGGGGAGAAAGCAGGCGCTATTCGGTTTTTGTCAAGAATTGTTAGTCCTTTTTTTTCCAGGCTCTTTCCTGATATTCCCAAAAATCATCCTGCCACCGGTCAGATGATGATGAATTTTTCGGCAAATCTCTTAGGGTTGGATAATGCGGCAACCCCTTTTGGCATTAAGGCTATGGAGAGTTTGCAGGAGCTTAATCCCAATAAAGCAGTGGCAAGTAATGCCCAGATTATGTTTATGGCTTTGCATGCCAGCGGGCTTACACTAATACCTGTAAGTATAATGGCCATGAGGGCATCAGTAAAAATTCCGGCAGCAAACCCTACTGATATTTTTGTGCCCTGCATGATCGTAACCTTTGTAGCTACACTGGCTGCACTTACCATCATGTCATTCAAACAAAAAATTAATTTATTACAACCGGTATTGATTGGCTGGATACTGGGATTATCTGCGGTAATAGCACTTTTAGTCTGGTACCTTACCACATTGGATAAGACGAATCTCCAATTGTTTTCAAATACCCTGAGCAGTGGATTGATATTGTTGATATTCCTGCTTTTTCTGCTGGGTGGCTGGCGAAAGAAAGTAAATATGTTTGACGCATTTGTTGAAGGAGCAAAGGGAGGTTTTGAAGTAGCTGTTCGAATAATACCTTACCTAATCGGGATACTGGTAGCTATAAGTGTATTGCGCAACTCAGGCATCTTTACATACGTTATTGACGGGCTGCGATACCTGTTTGGTTTAACCGGTATGAATACTGATTTTGTAGACGCTCTCCCTACAGCATTAATGAAACCCCTGAGCGGAGCCGGGGCAAGGGGCATGATGGTGGCTGCTATGGAAACCTACGGCGCCGATTCTTTTGTTGGAAGGCTTTCCTGTATTTTCCAGGGCACAAGTGATACTACTTTTTATGTGATAGCAGTTTACTTTGGTGCAATATCGGTGAAGAATACACGCTATGCCATACCGGCTATGCTGCTGGCAGACCTTGCAGGTATTATCACCGCAATTTTTGTGGGCTATTTATTTTTTCATTAGCTTTTTGGTACTAACGTTTATTTATTTGATTCTAATAGCTAATAGCTGATAGCTAATAGCTAACCTCTTATCCCCCCTAATCAAAAATCCTGTTCATCCTGTCAATAATTACTTGTAGTCTTTCCCTGTCACCCCCGGGTACTTCTGCAGAGGCCCAGCCATTGTAACCAATTTTTTCTAAAGCCTGTACAATTACCGGCCAGTTATTATCACCTTCCATAAGCTCAACATCAAAACCTTTCCATAATCCTTCGTCATTTTGTTTTTTACGGCTATATTCTTTCACATCCAGTTTCATGATTCGCTTATTGAGTATTTCAATCCACTGTTCAGGCCAGCCATAACGCAGGATATTACCGATATCAAAATACCAGCCCACCAGCGGGTGGTTGATCTCGTCCACATATCTTGCCGCTTCAAGCGGGCTTATCAAAAAATTATTCCACACATTTTCAATGGCAATCTTAATACCTGTTTTCTCGGCATAAGGAATGAGGTTGCGTATCTCCTTTTGCGTACGTGTATAGGCGTCGGCATAGCTGATCTTCTCGTTTACTACTCCTGCTACCAGCAGCACAGTAGTACCACCATACATTTTGCAATCGTTGAGTGATTGTATTACGGTATTAAAACATTTTTCTCTTATTGCGGGGTCGGGTGAAGAAAGCGGTGATTTCCAGTGTTCGGAATTAACCACTCCCGGAATCAGCAAACCTGTTTTGTCCCTGGCTGCCAGTATTTCTTTATGATCGTAATGGTGTGGTGAACTGAATTCCACACCATCATAACCAAGTTCTTTTAGCATCTTAAACTTATCCATTATTGACATATCACCCTTCACCATTTCAATCTTCAGGCTCTTTTTGATTTTTGGCTTGAAAATATTTTGAGGGGTTGATGCTTTTGATGTAAGTCCGATACTTGCCCCTGCGGCAATAAGTCCGCTGTTTTTAATAAACGTTCTTCTTTGCATAACATTTATTTGAAAGGAGTAATACCTGGCATTGCAACAGGTATTACAGGAATGTTCAGGTTGAAACTATAATTTTCAATGGCAGGACCCATTTGCTCTGTTGAATTCATGGCTTCTTCCCAGGTAATTTTTTTACCGGTATAGGCCACCATTCTGCCAAGTACAGCAATCATGGTGCTGAGTGCTTCGTCTTCTCCCTGGGCAATGGTTTTCCCTTTTCTGATAGCAGCAAATAATTCGTCATGCTCTGTTTGATACATATCGTTCTGCTTGCCGTTGTAAGTCCATATTTTGCTACCCGTGGTTATCGTGTGTACATTAGAAGAACAATTAACCATAGCTCTGCCTTTTGTACCCAGGGATTCTACTGCATAACTGTTTTCGCATCCCGCCTGTTGCCTGCAAAAATGAAAACCTTTTGCGCCATCAGGATATTCGTATGTGATGGCAAAATGATCGTAGATATTGCCATTCTTCTCTCCGGTTCTTACCTGCCTGCCACCTGTACCTACAGCGCTAAGCGGTAATTGATCATTGAAAGCCCAGCGCATCATATCTACACTGTGAACTGCCTGCTCCACTATATGATCGCCCGACAGCCAGTTGAAAAAAGGCCAGTTGCGAAGCTGCCATTCCACATTATCAGGTTGCGGATTCTCCGAATGATAGCTGCGATAAGTAGCTCCGGTATTATAAGTATTGTAAACGGTCAGCACTTTGCCTATTGCGCCATCATTAATTTTTCCAAATGTGGCCCTTTTGGGTTCATGAAAACGCCAGCAAAACCCGGACAGTATGCTTACATTTTTTGCTTTAGCTTTCTTTGCTGCTTCTAAAAACCGTTTTATACCAGGGGTATCCACAGCCACAGGTTTTTCACAAAAAACATGTTTACCTGCATCTACTGCAGCTTCAATATGAAGCGGCCTGAAACTGGGTGTGGTAGCCAGTATCACCACATCCACACCGGAATCTATTACTTTTTTATAAGCATCAAACCCGATATACTGATGCTCCGGGCTGACATTAACTTTATCACCGTGAAGTTCTTTCAGGTTGGCTAACGATTTTTGAAGATGATCATCAAAAAGATCTGCCATGGCATGCAACACCACATTAGGATCTGCATTCAAGGCCTGGTTGGCGGCACCTGAGCCTCTGCCACCACACCCGATTAGGCCTACCTTTAAAGTATCAGTATTTATCTTCTTTGAAACCGGATTGGCATGAATAATATTAAATGGCAGTGCACCGGCTGCAACTGTCATACCCGATAGTTTAAGAAAAGTTCTTCTTTTTTGATTGTTCATCAGCAATAACCGTTTTTTATGAAGTATGCAATTTAATGCTTATTATATAAAAAATATTAGACCAGGCAGGTATCGGGCGTATTCCAAACTATCAGGACGGTTAATCTTTTACCAACAGCAAAGTGCGATAAGGGAATACACACAAAGTGAACGGAGACAAGCCAGTCGGAAAATGAACGGCAATGCCGTTATTATCAGATAACTCCTAAAATACTTTTATCTTCGTCTGTGATACTAAGCTAAATTCTACTACAATGAAGTATCTAACCATCACTGCAATTGCCCTCGTATTTTTTTTAACGGTTTCTGCCCAGCATAAAAAATATGTGGCGCCAACGGATACTGCCGTACTCAATAGTTTAGACAAATGGCAGGATATGAAATTTGGATTGTTTATGCATTGGGGCACATACAGCCAGTGGGGTATTGTTGAAAGCTGGAGTATTTGTCCTGAAGATGAAGGATGGACGCAAAGAAAGGGCCCATATTCAAAAAATTATTTTGAATATGTAAAAGCTTATGAAAACTTGCAGACTACATTCAACCCGGTGAAATTTAATCCTGAAAAATGGGCTGTTGCTGCCAAAGAAGCAGGTATGAAATATGTGATCTTCACGACCAAGCATCATGACGGTTTTTGTATGTTTGATACCAAACAAACCGATTACAAAATCACTGATGTTAAAACCCCATTTTCAACTGACCCCAGGGGTAATGTAACCAAAGAGATTTTTAATACTTTCCGAAAAGACGGATTTTCTGTTGGGGCATATTTTTCAAAACCAGACTGGCACAGTGATGACTACTGGTGGCCGTATTTCCCGCCCAAAGACCGCAATGTAAATTATGATCCTGCCAAATATCCCGAACGCTGGCAGGCATTTAAAGATTTTACATATAACCAGATCAAAGAATTAATGAGTGAATATGGAAAAGTAGACATACTATGGCTTGACGGCGGTTGGGTGAGACCATTGGAAACTGTAGACAAATCTGTAGAATGGCAGCGTGGTATTAAGACCAACCAGGATATTGATATGAAACGAATAGCAGAAATGGCACGCAGCTATCAGCCGGGACTGCTTATTGTAGATCGAACGGTTACAGGCCCTTATGAAAACTATACCACACCCGAACAGGAAATACCCCATGAGTTATTGCCTTATCCCTGGGAAAGCTGTATTACCATGGGCAATTCCTGGAGTTATGTACCTGGTGATCATTACAAATCGGCGATGAAGATTGTGCAAATGCTCATCAGCATCGTTTCCCGCGGCGGTAATTTGCTGCTGAATATCGGTCCCGGTCCTGACGGCGACTGGGATCCTATAGCATATAGCAGGCTGCAGGAAATAGGCGCCTGGATGAAGGTAAACGGAGAGGCAATACACGGATCAAAACCACTTATACCTTATGAACAAGGCAATACTCATTTTACACAATCCAAAGACGGGAAAACAAAATATATTTTTTATCTCTCAGAGCAGGATGAGGTTAAGTTACCTGCAGAAATAGTGATCAAAAATTTCCCTGTTACTAAAAAAAGTAAGATCAGATTGCTGGGAACCGGCGCAAATTTAAAATGGAAATCAGAAAATGATAATACTACCATTCTTATCCCTTCGCTGGTACAGACCAAATGGAAAGGCAAATATGCGGCTGTATTTAAGATTGACTGAGGTATAATATTGTACGCCATTCAGCCAACTTTGCGAACATCTATTTGTAACTAAAATCTTAATATGACAATCCCTGCGCAAGGCGCCAATAAAACATATATTGTTATTGTAACTGTTTTAACTTTTATTATTCCGGCAATTGGCTTTGTTATAGAAGATTTAATGTCAGGCACAACATTTAATTTTGAGCATTTTGGTAAATGGTTCATATTTTCTGCTGTCGGACTTCGCTTATTTTTAGCAGGTATCAGGCAGATTACTAAACCCGCTTTTTCTGCCCGGCAAATCTTTCATATTGACAGTCCTGAGTGTTTTCCAATTGTCATAGAATTAGGTTTTGCAAATCTCTGCTTCGGACTTATCGGACTGATTTCGTTTTTCAAAGCTGACTGGAGAATTGTGAGCGCATTTGCAAGTGGGCTCTATTATGGATTAGCAGGACTACTGCATTTATTAAAAAAGCCTGCAGGTACAAATGAAAAATTTGCATTGTGGACTGACCTTATAATTTTTGTTATGCTTTTTGCATATTTTTTTAAAGCCGTATAACTATATTACTGCCGATTGCACAAATCCAAAACTCCTGGAATGCATCATTCCATTTAGGTTTTATATGAATTCCCAAAAACGATTCATCTATTCTGTATAACAAAAGAAGTTATTGTTACTCATGTATGAATAATCAAATGAATGAAAAAAACAATCTTGTAGTTGTGACCGCCATTGTTCTACCCAGTTAACTATTGTACCCTTAGATACTCAACTCCCAATAAAATTTGAAGATTATCATTACTACAGTGTAAATTAGCTAACAAATTGAATTCCGCCCTTTAAACCTACCTGCGGCAATACTGTGCTAAACCCGACTTCCTCCATCAGTAAATTATTAAAGAAATGCCTCCATATAATACTGTTCAGCAGAAAAAAATTTTTATCAGCTACCGGGTTCAGGATACTTCTGCCGATACGGGGCGACTCGTTGACACTTTAAAGCAGGTCTTTAATGAAGAACAGATTTTTATGGATATCGAAAAGCTTGAACCGGGGGTAGATTTCAGGCTTGCCCTGGCAAAATCCCTTGAAACATGCGATGTGCTTTTTGCAGTTATTGGACCTGAATGGATTGGCACAAAAGATACAAATGGCAACCCACGTATTAAACAGCCTGAAGACTGGGTAAGAATTGAACTGGAAACCGCGTTAAAAAGAGATATACGGGTAATTCCTGTTTTAGTGCGTGGTGCATCACTTCCGGCAATGGAGGATTTGCCTGAATCCTTGTACCCTTTACTCAACAGGCAAACTTATGAGATAAGCAATAAGCGCTGGGCATACGATACGGATCAATTAATAAATTTTTTAAAGAAAATCGGTTTTATACCTAAAAGAACGGAGATACCCGTTCCGGTAAAAAAATCCGGCATCGGTAAATGGATTCTTTACGGTTTTATTGGTTTTGTGGTGTTGATAATCCTGTCTTTAATGTTTAATACCAAACAGGATAATAATACAACAAAAGGAGATGTTTTAGACAATCCGGTTGAACCCATTCCCAATAGAGAAACAGGTAATGATGATAACCATACTCCGTCAAATAATCAAAATGGAGGTACCAACCCGGTAAACGAAGAAATAACTCATACCAACCCGGTAAATGTGGGAGGTGCATGGTATGATGCTACCAATCAATACACGATGTATATAGAACAAACAGGCGCTACATTACAACTTAAAAGTGTTGCCGTTGGCGGAATAACTACCGGAGAAGGTGTGGGAACGATAGAAGGGGATAAAATGAATTTTAAAGTACAATTATATAATGTTGGTGTTATTTCCGGTACTGCCACTGTAACTGAGAATAGCCCTTCATTAAATGGTAAATTTATAATAACAGGCAACGGAGCTTCATATACTGAAGACTTTTATTGGACAAAACAGTAACCTATATACAATCAGTGGTATATTGAAAAACAAGGTCAAACTGATGCTAATAATTTCTCCAGACAAAATTTAATGTCCTGCCGCCCAAATCAAAAAATCAGGCAGGGCAGTTCTCCAGGCATCAATGCTATTTGTCATTCCTTTGGTAAATACTATATCGCCTTCTGATATAAATTTTTTATCCTCAAGCAAATGGACAAAGGTTGTTGTACAAGCTGCTATATTTGCTGCATTGTCGTTGCTGATACCGGTGTTTCCTTTTTCACCGGCATAGAACCAAAATTTTGTTTGGGGGCGTTTGCGTGATGCTTTCAATTTTTGATATATTACACTTGCGGCAGTATCCTGAATGTCCATCTGGGTAGTACAAAATGCAGCAGAGAATACTCCGGCCTTACTGATTTTATCGGCATGGTTCCACGCAATATCAAATGCAGATATGCCTCCTGCTCCAAAACCTGCTACGGCCACTTCTCTGAATTTTCTAACCCCTGCCATTTTTTTCACATAAGGATATAGTTCATTATTAAAGAAGCTGTCATAATTGTCTGCTTTATCTGCCTCACCCGATACACCATACTCATTGAGCCTGTTAGCGGCATGTACGCCAACTATCACCACGGAGCTGAGTAATTTTTCTTTAAACAGGCTGTCAAAAATATCCTTCATCCTGAGATTCTTAAATTCCTGCCCGTCGCTGAACACAATAAGCTGCATATCAGATCTGTCTTTAGGGACGGGAGTATTGATAACAGTGAGTTTTACCTGTCGCTGCAGGTGGCGGGAATATAACTGGTCTTCCCTTTGTTTTACACCCTTACACGAAAGGAACAGACAACAGGGTATCACTGCAAATTTCAGGGTATTAAAAAATAATTGGAGTTTCATAAATAATTTTATCCGGCTGTTTTGTTATTATCCATTTTATTCCCTTCACAAAGTTGTTAGCATTATTTTCAGGAAGTGCTTATGGTTGATTTTGGACTACCAATTTTTTTATTAATGATATTTGTCCTAAATGGTAATAACTGTGCTCAATAACTGCCTCAATATTTCGCAAAGTCGTTCCATATTTTTCATCAATAAAAGGTTTGTCAAAGATGCTGTCTTCCATTTGTTCAACTCTGTCTGCAAATCTTTCAGAATTACTCAAAAAGTCAGTAACTAATTTATTCCAATCTGTTTCTGACTTAATCTGAGGAAGGTCGAAACTGTATTTGTCGCTAATTTCAAGCCTCCCGTTCTCAAAAGCACTTAATAGTCCTGCTAAATAATAGTTTATATGATAAATCAAAGCAGCAATAGTATTCAAATTGTCAACTTTTTGATTTGCCTGTTGCCAATTTATACTTTGTATTTGTTCCTTATAATTTGTGTTGGCAATCCAACGCCCATTTAGCAGCACCTCCCGAAGTCGACTTGCAATGGCTAAATTTCTTGATATAGCATTTGCCATATTAAAATATTCCAAACTTGTTAACTGATGTTGAACAAAGATAAAAAAGACGAAGGAACGTTGTCCCTCCGTCTAATTTAAAAAAAGATAAGTATAATATTAAGCGCTTACCGCTTTATTTACAAGGAATGCCGCTTCGCTCAGCAGTATAGCTGATTGTACTTTTAAACCGCTGGCTTCAATAAGTTGCTTTGCTTCTTCCGCATTAGTACCCTGCAGTCGCACAATAATAGGCACTTTGATATCGCCAATGGAATTATAGGCATCAATAACACCCTGTGCTACACGGTCGCAACGTACAATTCCACCAAATATATTGATCAGTATTGCTTTTACTTTGGGGTCTTTTAATATGATGCGGAAACCTGCTTCTACGGTTTGTGCATTAGCTGTGCCACCTACATCAAGGAAGTTAGCTGGCTCGCCACCGCTCAGTTTTATCATATCCATAGTCGCCATGGCCAGTCCGGCGCCATTTACCATACAGCCCACATTTCCATCCAGTTTAATAAAATTGAGATTGTATTTATGGGCTTCCACTTCTGTCGGATCCTCTTCACTGATATCACGCAGCGCTTCCAGGTCTGTATGTCGCATCAGCGCATTATCGTCAAGGTTCATTTTACAGTCTACTGCTATCATTTTATCATCGCTGGTTTTAAATAGCGGGTTAATTTCAAGCATGCTGCAATCCAGGTCTACATAAGCTTTGTACAGATTGGTCACAAACTTCACACAACTTTTAAATGCTTCACCTTTCAGTCCGAGGTTAAAAGCGATCTTCCTGGCCTGAAAACCTAACAATCCGCCTGAAGGGTGTACCCATTCTTTAAATATTTTTTCAGGTGTATCATGTGCTACTTTTTCAATATCCATTCCCCCTTCGGTACTATACATAATTACATTTTCACCACGGCTGCGGTCCAGCAGAATGGAAAGATAAAATTCTTTCACCGGGTTTGGTCCGGGATAATACACATCCTGGGCTACCAATACTTTGCTTACCAATTTTCCCACAGGGCCTGTTTGCACAGTTACCAGCGTATGACCAATAATATTACCGGCAATGGTTTTAATTTCTTCTGCACTTTTACCTACAGCAACACCCCTTTGTTCAGAGCCTTGTATTTTCCCTTTACCCCGGCCACCGGCATGAATCTGAGCTTTTACTACTGCAAAATTATTTCCATACAACACTTTCATTTGCTTGTAAGCTTCTTCGGCTTTTTCGGCTGTATCCACAGGTATTCCGTCCTGAACGGGAACATTGAATTTTTTCAACAGTTCTTTGGCCTGGTATTCATGCAAGTTCATGTAGTAAAAAGTTTGAGCGAAAATAACGTAGAATGACTGAATAGAAAAATTCAATACTAATACAGATGGGATACTGGGCAAGGTTTTTGTAATTTTGCCCCCTGTATTTTAAATCAAAAACAATAGTATCATGAAAATGTTTATTAAGAGCAAATTATTTCTACAGGGTTTAGCCATCATTTCCGCAACAGCAATTCTTTTTTCATGTGGCGGGTCCGAAAGTACTCAGGAAGTGAAGGTTGATTCCATGATAAGTAACCCACATGCTGATATGGCTATGGCAAAAACGGATTCCGTAATGCCGGTGGTTTCACACGCAGAAGCCACAATTGCAAATACATACCCGGATACCGCAGTATCCGGTACAGTGAAATTTGATACTGCAACAGGGGGCAAAGTAAAAATGGTGCTGGAGCTTACCATACCATCAAAAGCAAACAAAAATGTAGCTGTTCACATCCACGAACATGGCGACTGCGGTGATTCGGGTAAAGCATCTCACGGGCACTGGAACCCCACCAATGCACAACACGGGAAGTGGGGAAGCGCGAGCTACCACCTTGGGGATATAGGCAATGTAAAACTCGATGGCAAAGGCAAAGGCAAGCTCACTATGGAAACCGATTTGTGGAGTCTTGGCGGGGCACCTGATAAAAATATTATCGGCAGAGCCATTATAGTACATGGTGGTGAAGATGATTTCAAAACCCAGCCTACCGGCAATGCAGGGTCAAGAATCGGATGCGGGGTTATTCAGTAAATGGTGAACAAGTGAATAGTGAATGGTGAAATCGTGAGAGGTGAAACCAAAAACAATAAACAGCAAACTGTAAAATCATTTTTGGCTTCACCTTTCATCTTTAACGTCTCTTAGCCTACTCAATATTTACTAGACTATTTATATTCAACCTCCATTAGGCCACTACAGGGTATTGTTCTTTTTTCCGCACTGCTTTGTATTGCCAGTTCAATTATCCTGATGGTATTATATCCATGCGCTGCGGTTTGTTTTACAGGTTTTCCATTTATTATACTCTCATACAAATCGAGATAATAATCAGTGTAGCTTCCCTTCAGAGATGGGTATCTCTTCTTAATAATTTTGCTGTCTATTTCCGTATGGAGCAATCCATAGATATCTTCTGACTCTTTTCCCCAGTCTTCTCCCACCGGCAGTTCACCTGCCCGTAATCTCGCTTCCTGCGGGTCTTCGCCATACTTAATAAAAGAACCTTTTGTTCCCTGGATCATATATCTCGGACCCGGTTCTCTTACCAGCATACCGGCATGCAGAATCACTTTATTGAACCCATAATCGAGCCAGATATTGAAAAAGTCATCTACCCGTGCATGAGGCCGCTGCAAACGTATATCCGCCGTAATATTCCCTGGTATACCAAAGAAATACAATGCCTGGTCAATAATATGTGCCCCGAGATCATAAAGAATACCACTGCCGGGCATAGGCGCTTCACGCCAGGCAGCAGGTCTCGCTTCAGCCCTGTACCTGTCATAATGCGCTTCAAATTCATGAATATCACCTAACAGTTGCTGATCGAGAATTTCTTTAATCGTCCTGAAGTCACTCACATATCTCCGGTTTTGATATACACTCAATATTGTTTTAGAACTGGAAGCAATTTCTACCAATGCTTTTGCTTCAGTTGTAGTGTTAGCAAAAGGCTTTTCCAGCACTACATGCTTACCGGCTTCGAGCGCCATTTTTGTATAGGGAAAATGAGTATCGTTGGGCGTGGTGATGACAACAAGATCTATAGCTTCATTATTTATTACTTCTTCAATAGTACGGGCAATACGAATATTGGGATATGTATTCTTTGCTTCATCGCCCCTGCGTTGCAATATAGATACCAGTTCAAAATGATCAGGTAATATTTTAATAAACGGTAAATGAAATACTTTTGCAGAAATTCCGAACCCCACTACTCCTACCCTTATTTTTTGCTGAGCCATATATCTTTGTTTTTCGGTGAAGATAATGCAGTTCGTTTTTAATGTATTATTTTCATCTTACAAAATCATTTATGAACAGGTATTATTATTGGGTCTTTTTTATACTGATGTTTCATATCTCCTACTCCCAGCAACACGACAACAGGAAAAGCTATAGCATTTATAATGCAGTCCAACAAAAAGAAATAACAATCACTGATCTTGTGGAAAGTATACCACCAGGCAGCATCCTTATTTTTGGTGAGCAGCATGATGACTCCATAGCACATTTACTTGAGAGTAATATCTTTGAAATGCTTAGTAAAAAATTCCATAACGATATAGTGCTAACCATGGAAATGCTGGAAAGCGATATACAGCCCATAGTGGATGAATACCTTTCGGGTTTGATTAGTGAAAAAAACTTTAGGAAAGAAGCACGTACATGGGATAACTATACAGATTATCGCCCATTGATTGAATATGCCAGACAACAAGGTATCAGGGTAATAGCGGCAAATGCACCTGCCAGATATGTAAACCTGGTTACACGTAAAGGATTGCCCGCTTTACAGGAACTGAACAGGAAGGCAAAAAAATATATCGCAACTCTACCGGTAGATACTTTAGCGGGTAACTACTATACCAGGTTTATAGATGCTATGGGAGGCCATAGCTTTCCCGGTATGTATCTATATGAATCGCAGAATTTATGGGATGCTACCATGGCGCATTTTATAATTAAAGCGAAAAAGAAATACAAACCCCTAATAGTGCTGCAGTTGAACGGGCGTTTTCACAGCGATTATCATTCCGGTCTGGCAGAACGCTTAGATAAAAGTAAATATCGTGTAGTAACTATTAGTTGTTTTCCTGCTACTACAGTTAATCAGCCGGATGGGACCCTACTCTATTCTATTGCCGACTATATTATCAAGACAGGATATCATTAATAAGCAGGATGCTAAACAATAATCATACAGATTAAAAGTTATCCATAAATTGAAATCTGTATCATCCAAAAGCATTAAAATGTCGCTATTTTCAATCACCTAATAATGCAAATTATGAATAAGTATCTCGTTCTTCTGATATTCTATATAATAGCTTCCCTGATAGTTTTTATCTTTTATAAAATAGAACCTCCTGCACACGACGGCGGCTGGGGATTAGGAGGATTAGCATTCATACTGGCAATGCTGGCCGTTATTGTATATCTTATCATATCCATCGTAAAGGGGTTCTCAGACCACAGTTACTTCTTCATTGCATTGATTCACCTGGTTGTGCTGCTGTTTTGTTTAAGAATGATGCGTTGACTTTATTTAGGGGTTATTGAAATGTGAAGTTATGCTTACTGAGTATCTCATTTTTTAAACCAGTAAAACCTGTTTTCACCATTAGTCAAAATTGAATAATCCTCCGCAATACGCCTCCCGGATTTTGTATTTTTTAATTGCAGCCAGCTTTCATCTTTTGGATGATAGGCAGCCAAGTCTTTTGTATCAGTTTCAGCAGCAGCCCTCAAACTACCGGCTACCTTCTTATGATCGTGTTCGTAGAATAACACCTCACCACTAAAAACAATTGAAGCCTTCTTGCTTCCGTCATCGTTGATATACTCTTCCGAAAAATCATTGATATTGGCATAAACGATCCCGGCAAACTGTGGATAATTAAAGTGATGAGGGCCGGGAATACTGATGTACTTATCATACAATGCTCTTTCCATAGCCCCGGAATATTGAGAAAGACAGGTATTGATCTGATCAAAATCCGGGCGTGAATATTTCTTAGGGTCAATAAAAATTATCATCCTATTCTTAGTAGTGGTTATATTACCAAAAGGCGTTGTGTGGATTGAGGTATCATAAAGCTGATGCGGATATTTTTTCAGTATTGTAAAACTATATGGTGTTTGATCATATACCTGGTTTGGGGTAATGGTAATAGCAGGCAACTTACCTGCTTCAATTGCAATTTTGAAATCAATCACATCAAAATTAGGACTTTCGATTACAGAGAGTTTCAATACCTGTCCATTGCATTCCGCAGAATATAATTCATTCTTGGCAGGTTGCCCACATCCGGACAGAAAACCCAGTATGCTCATAATGATTGTAGCTTTTATTTTCATTCAATTATTTGTTCATGAGTTTTTTTCAATACCGTCATTATTTTATCTGCCGGCTTTTCGGGTGGGATTTTTTCGGCTGAAGTATCATTGAATAGAAAAACTATTTGTAAAATCTTATCTACCCCTTTCATATCAAACGGGCACAGGTAAAATAATACAGGCTATCGAATGTCATTCCTTATTTTATTCTAAGCTTGCTAAATATTAGAAGATAATATTTTGCTAAGTACATCAGTCCGCTCTTTAATATCGTCAATATTGGTACAAGGCTCGTGATTAATTGTCAATACTCCATTGTCGAAAGAATATGCATTTTCCCCATAATATATTGCCCCCTCATTTTTTATTACTATTTTCTTCAATGCATTTTTGAGCGCATCTTTACCAGGCGAATCGGAGGTGATTTCTTTAAAGGCGTTAATCACAGGAGTGAAATAAACTTTTGTAAACCCCTCTTCATACAACTGCGAATAATCAGGAACAGAAAGTGATTCCCAATTTACTTCAAACTCAACCGGCAAACCGGCAATTGAATTTATTTCCTTTCTAAGCTTGTTATAAGCTCCTTCCCGGAAAGATTTGATTGCTCTCTTTTCTATTAATCCCATAATTTAGAATTTATTTTTTTTAAGAAATTATATAACGATAATATCTGGTTTATATTATCAAAAATCAATCTGTCATACACAGGCAGCTATTTTATTGGCAGCTATACCCCTAACAGTGGACTTAACTGTTTTTTGACCATCCTTTTTCAAATCCCTTTTCAGTTTTACCATCCCATCCATCTACTTCCAGATCAGCAGGGGCATTAATGGTAAAGGAGCTGAAGTCTTTGCTCCATCTGGTTTGTACATCTTTGTATTTGTTATCCATGTTGATGATGTAAAGCTGTTTCTTCTCCATTGGGCTATATCCATAATTGGGCAATGAACTGCTTCCGTTTTCAAACAAAGATGCCAGGGTGGTAACGTAACCATTCAACAGTCGATATCCTGTAGCATTCGCCGGTACTTGTTGTGCGTGAATGGTAACGTGAAAAGTACCGCTCCAACCGTCAATTGCTTTTTTGCAATCGGGTTTATTATCCGCTTCCAGGTCAAGGTTTATACCGGCACCACATTTGATTTCAATAACGCTGCCGTCGTATTTATCAGACAGGTCAATGAGCGCAGCACCCAGTATCCGGAATGAATTAGCGCTTTCGGATACTTTCTTCTCATTCGTCAACATGGCCACACATCTTGTCTGAAATATGTAATGTTAACCCTTTTCAAAATCATACGCATATACCCACTTATATTTTTGCGAAATGAGGTCGCTGAGTTGTTGCTGCTTTGTAAAAGCCATTGTAATGGTCAATAAAAAATAGCCGCGGCTAACGATATAACCTTAAACTTAAAAAATATTTGATGCAATTTTACTGCGGATATCTGTTTAGATCAATACTACCTTTTCAGTATGTTTTAATCTAAAAGCAATGCAAACTGTATAACGGAATGTGCTGAGAAGAGTACTGAATTGGTAGTATTCAGTTTTTGAAAAACATCATTTTAATTTGTAGTGCAGCAAATTTTAAAAACTATCAACATTTGCACATTATTAAAATATACTGATGAACAAAATTGTTATACTTTCACTTTTAACATCCACCACCTTTATTATGACATTCGGGCAAACCAATACGGAAATTGTTATTCCAACTTTCAGGGACAGGTATTGTGAATATGTCCGGGATTTGGAAGCTGGCAAAACGGATATTGACTACCAGGATTTCAGGTTTAATTTTTTGGAAAGTGAACAATTTAAAGTTGCCGGCGAAAAATCAGGAGATTTGAAAAATCTCGAAGATGAAATGTACAGGCAATTGAAAAACTCCGACTACCAGGGACTTATTCATACCGCCAAACAAATGTTGAGTATTGACTACACCAGTATGATTGCCCACAAAATGTTGCAGGGCGCTTACAAATCAATTGGCGATACTGCCAATTCAACTAAATACAAAACAATAGAATTTGGCTTATTAAATTCAATTGTAAAAAAAGGCGACGGAAGAACTTGCAAGTCAGGCTGGCCCGTAATACAAGTAGCTGAAGAATATTTTATACTTAGAATGATTGGCGCTAAAGTAGAAAAACAAAGTATTGATAACGAAGGCGGACTTTGCGATAAAATGGTTGTGAATATCAAAGGAGAGCAAATGACTTATTACTTTGAAACGAGCAAAGTATTTTTAGGCTACAAAAAACTTGGGCTTTAGAAATAGATTTTTTTGCTCAAAAATAATCTCCAGGATACTTATGAAATTTTTTCATTTAGGGTTTACATGTTATCTGCCTGTAATGGCAGGGCTCCTCATGTTCCTATCCTGTCATAATACAGTAACTAAAGAAATCCCGGTGTATGAAAAGGAAATATCAGATACAGTAAAAGTTTTACTACGAAAAGCTGCAGCACAGCAAACCGCCGATTATCAGCAGGCATTCTCCTACTATGAGGATGCCATCAGGGTAGCAAAACAATCAGATGATGATGCCGGACTGGTAGCTGCATACCGCAATATTGTTTTTACATGCGGCGTACTGATGAATGAATATGACCGAGCCCTGACTATTTCCGACAGCGCCATCGCCTTTGCGCATCAATTGGGAGATGCCAATACACTGTGTGATTTTTATGGCGTGAGGGCATTGGTTTACCAGGTGCGCGGGGATGTTGACTCGGCTTCTGATAATTACAAGACTGCATTGGAATATATGGAACAGGATACTGCCCCTGATTCTTTAAAAAACTGGCCGCTTTACCTGAATGCAGCAGACCTATATAGTACATTAGACAATCAGTTAATGGCTATTGAATATACCTGGATTTATATTCAGAACTATGCGGAAAAAAGAAAAGATACAGCTCGATTGGTTACCGCATACAATAATCTGAGTATGTACTACACCCGCAAAAAGGACACGGCACAAGCTGAAAGTAATATCCTTAAAAGCTACTACTGGATGCGTTCCATGCCTTCACATATTAACGCAGATGCTGTGTATTCTAATTTGACAAACATGTACAACGCAAAAAGAAGGTTTGATTCAGCGTTGCTATATGGACAAAAGCGGCTGGACCTGAACATTATGCTGAAAGACAATGTTGGCATTGCAAGGTCGTACGCAGGCATCATCGAGATTGCAGCTAATAGCGGGGATAAGCAGCTCGCACAACGCATTATTAGGGAACATAACCCTATTGCTTATTTTGAAACAGAAAAAGATTTACCTGTTCAGGACAGGCAACCCTTATTTGACGGCTATTATAAAATGTATGATTTACTGGGAAAGCAAAAAAATGCCTATTATTTTTTACAGATTGCATATAAAGCCGAACGTAAAGTGCATGAAATGGCACAAAACAATAAACTGGAACAGTTTGAACTGGAGCGCAAAAGGGTAATGACGCAAAATGCTATTCTGTCCAATCAGTTAAAAATCCAGCACAAGAACATTACTATTGCATTCTTAATTATCGTCAGTATTTGTCTGGTAATTTTCATATACAGTATCTGGTATGAGTACAAGCGCAGGCTGACATTTCATAAGAAGCAAATTGAAATGCTTGAGCAGGAAAAACAATGGAATAAAACCATATCGGTTTTAGAAGGTCAGTTGGAGGAGCGTAACCGTATTAGCAGAGAACTACATGATGACCTTGGCGCATCACTCACGTCCATTGCCCTGGCGAGTAATATCATACGTACAAAAAATAAACAGGAGTCGGACAATGAACTGGACCTCATCCATGCTGCTGCTTCCAAACTGATAACTACGCTCAATGAAATTGTATGGAGCCTCAACAGCTCCAACGACAGCCTGTTTGGACTGGTTGCCTACATCCGTAAATTTGCTTCAGGCTTTCTGGACAGCGCAGGTATTGCACTGGAAACAAATGAACAATTGCCGGCACAGGATATTGTTGCTCCAAGCAGAATAAGAAGGGCTGTTTATCTTACAGCTAAGGAAGCTTTGAACAATATTGTGAAACATAGCAAGGCTACAAAAGTGGTAATAGCGTTTTCAGTTACAAATAACATGCTGGATATTATCATTCGCGATGACGGAAACGGACTGCAACATGAAAGCAAGAATAGCGGTGGGGGAAACGGTATGAAAAATATGCAAAAAAATATGTCGCTCATAAATGGCCGGTGCAACATAACAGAAGAAAATCCGGGGCTTTCTGTTCAGATAACCATCCAATTGTAAAACAGTTTATATTATGTCAGTGAGCATTATCATAGTAGAAGATAATAAAAGCCTTCAGCAGTTGTTAAACAATATTATCAATGACAATGAATCCTTTTTTTGCGCCGGTATATGCAGCAGTGCTGAAGAAGCGCTTGAACTAGTCCCTGAAATTTTGCCCGATGTAGTACTTATGGATATCGGACTGCCTGGTATGAATGGTATTGAATGTGTCAAAAAATTAAAACCATTATGCCCAGGCGTGGATTTTATGATGTGTACTATTTATGATGAAGATGAGAAAGTATTCGAAGCACTGGAAGCAGGCGCCAATGCCTATATCCTAAAAAGTACCGGGGCAGAAGAGATGCACACGGCGATTGCAGACCTGGTGAATGGTGGCAGTCCGATGAGCAGCGATATTGCACGTAAAGTTGTTCAAAGCTTTCAGCGCAGAACAGATGTGAAAAAGGAGTACGGCATCACAGCAAGGGAAGAAGAAATACTGGGTCTGTTGTCAAAAGGACTAATTTATAAAGAAGTTGCCGACCGTTTGTCTATCAGTGTAAAAACGATGAAGAAACACATTTACAATATCTACGAAAAAATGCATGTACACAGCAAGGTAGAAGCAGTTAATAAATTTTTAGGGAATAAATGAGGTAATAATACTACTGTGAAACCCCAATCGCAAATAAGTCTGTACCGATTTTGAAGTATAGGCAGGTTTGAGTAATTCTAAATTTTTTTATGAAGATCGTTAATCTTTCACTTATATTTTTATTCAGTTTTGCCTGCCGTCAACAGACTGGCAATAAAGTCAACACACAAGTAAAAAAAAGTGATCCGCAAAAAGTATATCTTAATATGACAGAGATGGAACATGCCAAAATAAACGATAGCCAAAAGCAGCTATTCCCCGAACCCGATAAACCGCCTTATTTTTATTTGAGAGCAGGCGAATGGAGAGTATTGCCCCGCAATTGGGAAGCAAAATTTGAAAAAATAATTAATGACAATCGTTGTCCTGCCAGGTTGCCTGCTGTATGCGAGGTGGCAGGAAGTGCTACCATTCAAATACAGTTAAGAAGAAAGGGGGACGCAAAAATCTATACAAAGGTCTTTAAAGTTGAAGGGCTAAACCGTTTTAATGAGAAATTGAAAGAAGGGCTTTTGTACCCGGTTACAATTCACTCAGAAGAAAGTGGAGTTGAAAACAAGAATCAATCCATCATCATTACACTTGCCGACCTGTATCCTTATTCACTGTTAGACCCGGAAGCTAGCAGGGATACTCCATTCACAGCATTGCTGCGTGTTGTATCCGCCCACACTAATGTGCATCCCTGACAGTAGAGGGAGACAAGAATATTAATCCATTAAAGTTGGGTGCATTGCAAATTTAAATTGCTGAAAATGCCGGGTAGCAAAAAATACTCAATTCAATCTAATCATCACAAATTATAAAATACAACGAACATGGCAGCAAATCATAAAAGCAATAGTGCGGGGACTTTCCCCGTTATTTTCCTGATGATCATTTTGTTCAGTGCAAAAAACATTTCTGCGCAGCAGATAATTAACGCCCGAAGTATTGACAAGATGGTGACTGCTATTGACCGGCAAAATAGCTGGACAAAGACAGACACTATTCCCCTGGAACTCTCCTTAGAAGGAGGTTTTGCGGTTTTTTATCACAAGGAAGGCCAGTTGCAAAAGATTGCCGCTACATATTATGGAGAAACATACCGGGAGGAAAAGATTTATTACCTGTCAGGCAGGAAACTGTTGTTTGTGCTGGAAAAAACCTACCACTACAACTATCCGATAACCTACGATTCTGCAGATCTGAAAGCAGTTCACAGCAATGAGGAACCTGATCTGAAAAGATCCACCGTATTGAAGCAGAAAAACTATTTCAGTAATGGTCATCTTTTCCGTAAGATAGATGAAACTGGCGCTGTTATTACAAACCATCTTAAAGCGGATGAAAATAAATTAATACATGATTTTAATAACATCTCCAGAATTAACAACAGTCTTTAACAGCCGCTGTATATTCGTTCAATTATACCAACCTTATAAAATGAGATCAACATAACCCGTAATAAAAAAAGATCAAAAAGCATTACTATAATTCTGTTCCCTGCACTTTCTCCCATCTTGCCGGTAATATTAGCTTCAATTGGCGGACTTTGCCTTGGTTGCCAGGTAAATGAAGCCGGAGGCAACAAGAGCACCCGATGGGGTATTGATTTTGGCCAAACATTATCCACTTTGATGATGATGGATCGGCTGCTCATTTATACTATTCCTTTGGCAGGTATAACGTTACTGATTCTCCAAATATATATTGATCTTAAGCGATCGAATAAAAATATTACCCGCAAACAACAGTTGTGATTTTGCTTTCGGTGTGCTAAAATAAATAAATGACAGAATAAATGTATTATTTCCTATAAGGCATCATTGCTATCTTATCACGAATACGCAGTTAAATACATTCAACATTTCTTACCCATAAAAGTGCTTTTTGCAGTTGTTCTTCCATAGTGAGGTTACTATTGTCGAGCACCATAGCATCATCAGCCTGGCGTAAAGGACTAACTTCCCGGTTTGAATCAATATAGTCCCTCATCTCCAGGTTATTTTTTACTTCTTCTATTGTAATATTCGGGTTTTTGAGAAAGAGTTCCTTAAATCTTCTTTCTACCCTCACTGCATTATCAGCCGTCATAAAAATCTTAAGTTCAGCATTAGGAAATACAACAGTACCAATATCACGTCCGTCCATGACGATCCCTTTCTTCTCCCCCATCTTGCGTTGCTGCGTCACTGCAAATTCACGCACAAGCTTTATAGCCGCCACTTCGCTGACTTTTTCTGCAATGATTAAATCCCGGATAAGATATTCCACATTCTCATCATTCATATAAATCTCAGTCTGCCCGGTGGTATCATTTTTTGCAAAATGAAGCTCTATATTATTAAGAGCACCAATTACAGCTATCTCATTTTTCCAGTCCACATTATTACGGAGAAAATATAGAGTTATTGCCCGGTACATAGCCCCGCTGTCCACATATACATAATGCAACTCTTTAGCCAGTTGCTTTGCCAGTGTACTTTTACCGCAAGATGACCAGCCATCAATAGTGATGATAATTTTCTTCATAAATAGTGATGCAAATTAGCTGTTTTTGTGCAGGAAAGAAAGCATTTGGTGCATTCAAAATTGTCGCACCAATTTTACCTGGTTCCGGATAATTCAGAACGCAAAGATTTACATACAGAGATGAAGAAACAGGGAAATGTAAGCAAAATCAATCCTTATCGCATCCTCAGCGAAAAAAGTCTGCGTTATTTGCAGTAAAAACAATTGACCATATAGAATTAACAATGACTGAATTTGGTCGGATTAAAAAAATTAACTTTTTATCACTAAAATGCTTATCTTATGAATGGCAAATTCTCCAAAAGTAACTTATGTGGTTCTATTCGTTTAAAAGAATGCCTTTCGGTTTTAGTTTAAGGATACTTTATTCACTTAAATACTATTTATTTCCCGCAATCCTCTCCTGCTTTTTAATACTGCAACTTACCGGACAAACAAAAGCAATTGATAGTCTAAAAAATATTTTACCGCATTTAAAAGGTATTCAAAGGATAAATTGCCTGAATGAATTAGGTGCAGAATATGCAGACCGGTATTGGACCAAATCGCAATACAGGCAAACCGACTCAGCTTTACTTTATACCCTACAGGCTATTAAAGAGGCTCGTCAAATAAGTTATATGCCGGGTATCGGAAAGGCCAATCTGAATATGGGTATTATTGAAGAAGAGCATAATAATCTTTTAACAGCCGTAAAATATTTAGATAAAGCACTGCCTGTACTGCAAAAAGAAAATATGAAGACCGATTTTCACAGGGGCAGGGTCTTTCTCGGCTGGTGTTCATACCGCCTTGG
>JAFDXG010000015.1 GCA_018268105.1 Bacteroidota bacterium
ATTTGTTTGGTAACAACAATCAATGTAAGTTTATGACCGGAAGCATTACCTGTTTCAAATAATTTATCCTTTAGATGATGGTAAGTGATAAAAGATATAAAAATTTAGGTAATTCATTTTTACTTATTTCCCTGTTGTGGAGCATCTTTTATTTCTTCTCTTCGATTTCAGATTTTAACACAAAGGCTGAAAAAAACGAAGAAGATGCAGTGCCCAACTGGCAAAAATGGATATTTTCTCAAAAGTGACCGTACAATAATTTTATGTTTTTATCTTGCAGCCTTACAGCAGTTAGCTGTGTTGAATATGCACCCACGAGATCTCTCTATACAGGATTTTACTTACGATCTGCCTGAAGACAGAATTGCCCAACATCCGCTCAGCAAAAGAGATGATTCAAAACTGCTCATATATAAATCGGGCAAAATTGCTGAAGATATTTACCATAATATCACTGAATATTTACCTGCCGGGTCGTTACTGATTTTTAATGATACCCGGGTGATTGAGGCAAGGTTAAAATTCAGGAAAGAAACAGGCGGAGAGATTGAAGTATTTTGCCTTTCGCCACACAGCCGGTATCATGATATTACCGGCGCTATGCTGCAGTGCGGAAAAGTGTGGTGGAACTGTTTAATAGGTGGCGCATCCAAATGGAAGCACGGCATGCAACTGGAAAAGCATATCAATACTCCCGCCGGTAACATCGTGCTGAAGGCTTCTATCGTGGAGCGTAACCCCGAAAATTTTGTTGTGGAGTTATCCTGGGAACCTGCCAACTTTTCTTTTGCAGAGGTATTGCACCTGTCAGGTGAAATTCCCCTGCCGCCTTATATGAAGCGTAATGCTGAGGCGGAGGATGCCCTAAGGTATCAAACCATATATGCGATGCACGATGGTTCGGTAGCTGCCCCCACCGCAGGACTGCATTTTACGGATTCAATTTTTGAATCGTTTAGTAAAAAAGATATCGCCACTGAGTTTGTAACCCTGCATGTAGGTGCCGGCACATTCAAACCTGTAAAGGCGGCGAGCATGCAGGATCATGACATGCACGCCGAGTTTATTGAGGTTGACAGGGTAGCCATAGAAAGATTAAGAAACTATGCCGGAGCGATTTTCTGTGTGGGTACTACGTCGCTGAGAACAATTGAAAGCTTATACTGGATGGGCGTAAAGGTGATGAAACGGCCAGGTATAACCGAAGATGAACTGGTGATCAGCCAGTGGGAGGTATATGATGATTTGAACGCTGATAATATCACTGCAAAAGAATCGCTTGATGCTCTGTTGGATTGGATGCAAACAAATAATTTAAAAAAATTAATTACGCAAACACAAATCCTTATAGCTCCCGGCTACAGCTTCAAAATTATAAACGGACTGATTACCAATTTTCATCAGCCACAATCAACACTACTCCTTTTGGTGGCGGCGCTGATAAGGGAGGACTGGCGCAAGGTATATGATTATGCGCTTGAAAATAATTTTAGATTTTTGAGTTATGGCGACGGGTGTTTGCTGTTCATTTAAAAAGGGGAAAATCAAGGGTAAACACAGATCCTTTACCCAGGGCGCTTTCTGCTTTTATCTTGCCTTTGTGGGCATCTACCATTCCCTTAACATAGCTAAGTCCAAGACCAAATCCCTTCACGTTGTGAATGTTGCCGGTATGTGCCCTGTAAAATTTTTCGAAAATCCTGTTCACCGTTTCTTTATTCATCCCGATGCCGTTATCTTCTATTCTGATACGCAAATTGTTGTTCACATTTTGAGTGCAAATGGCAATATGCAGTCCGGTTTCTTTTGAATACTTAATAGCATTATCCACAAGATTGCTTAGCAGGTTAGTAAAATGTACTTCATCCGCCAGGATTATATCATGTTCAGCTTTTAGCTTAAGTTCGGCTTTGCCTTGTTTATATTCCAATTGCAGACGAAAATTATCTATCATATTCTGTATGACTTCATGAACATGAAGCGGTTTTACATTGAGTTGAATATCCTGCTTGTCAAGCAGGGCTGCCTGCAAAATGGTCTCCACCTGTTTATTCATGCGCTTATTCTCATCCTTAATGATATTACTGAAGTACGTCATCTTATCCCGGTTTTGAAATACTTTTTCATTCTTCAGTGCATCAACGGCAAGTGAAATAGTAGCAAGAGGTGTTTTGAATTCATGCGTCATGTTATTGATAAAATCGCTTTTAATTTCACTTAGCTTTTTTTGCACCAACATAGTGCGAACTGTGATAAAAAAGGCGGTACAGATAATGAGAGTAAACAATACGGATCCGGCGATCATCCAGCCCAGCGACCGCCATAAAAAGGTATTAAGATTGGGGACTATCACCCACAATTCTTCATCGGCCACAAGACCTTCGGCAATACTTCCGGTAGGCGCCGATAATGGATACATAAATGCACGGTTCTGTGCAGTGTCTGCTAAAAATCTGCTGAAATTAACCGTCTGCATTTCGTAAGTATTACTCAGGTTATTCCTGTTGAGTACGGCAAACTCAAATCTTGTTTTCGTAAGATTATGTTTATCAAAAGAAGTTTTTAACTTATCAAGTATCTGATTGGGGGTATATCGTTGTGCAACGGTAGGTGGCCTGAGACTGAAAAGGAACTGATCAACAGGCCATTCCGGCGATAATTTGGGGAAACCGGAGGATGGAATTTTTCCCTTTTGTTCAGCAATTTCCTGGCCTACATCATTCAAAGCAAATTGAATATTCTGCTCTATTTGTTCGTTTTGGAGTATTAAAGCGTTCTTAATAGACATTACCTGCACAGCAATAATGCCTATCAGAGAAATGGAGATCAATATGATAATCAGAATGTAGACTTTCTTCATCGGGTTGTAAAATTAGTTGCATAATATCTGCAGCTCAACTGCTTAAAGGGTATTTAACTAAGTTTTACACATGTTTATAAAGAGGATGAGGTTTGGGCGCAACAATTATACAAAATTCAACAATATTAATTGCTGAAAAATAATTTCTATCCTATCTTAGGAGCTATGGTTGAACTTTCGCCGGGTATATTACTGATAGCAGAACCTTTTTTGAAGGACCCTAATTTTATGAGGACCGTAGTGTTATTATGTGATTACCAGGAACAGGGAAGCTTTGGTTTTGTACTTAATAAGCAATATAAGCATACCCTTGATGAGCTTATTCCAGAACTTGAAGGAAGGAAGCTACCTGTATATACCGGTGGACCGGTTCAGGGGGATACACTTCACTATTTACATACCTGTCCCGAAAAGCTTCCCGGCAGTCACCAGGTATCGGAAGGAATTTATTGGGGTGGGGACTTTGATATTATGAAGAGCCTTTTAATAAAAGGGGAACTTGATGAAAATGTTATCAGGTTTTATATAGGATATTCCGGTTGGGATTATCAGCAATTAAATGATGAGTTGAAAAATAAAAGCTGGATGACGGCTAAGGCCAACCGAAAAATTGTATTTCATCGCAAGGTTGAAGATATATGGAAGGATGCCCTTGGACTTTTAGGAGCAGAATATGTAGTGATGGCTAATTTCCCTACAGATCCACAATTAAATTGATGCTAAAAAAAGCCCCCCGGCTATGTGACCTGAGGGGCGCTCTGCACCAATTATCAAAATTCTTGTTATACCAGGGAAAGGCTTATTTAAGCGGGAACTTTATTCCTGCAAATACTCCCCAATTGTTCAAATTTTTTACCCCCTGGTACGAATAAGGCATATAGTTGTAAATAGCTCCAATGGTAATACCTGAAGCACTGTTTTTGCCAAAGGGTATGATTATTCCAGCTTCCGGAGTGGCAGCAAAACCAAACTTTGTAGTACCACTATTGGAGAACTCACCAAGAAATTGGTTATATGTTGCAATATTTCCGCCGATACCTGCTGCCACATAAGGCTGTACCGGGGCAACAGGGAAAAAATTATATTTTGCTTTCACCTGTATAGGTATAGTTTGAACCGAATTACTTAACACGGCTGATATAGCTCCGCTCTTGGTATTATACACTGCTCTGGGAAATTTTTCACTAAAATCATTAAAGCCAGCCTGTGCCCCTATAGAAAAGTTATTGCTTAATCCATAAAGCACGCTCAGATTCCACCCTCGTAATGAAGTTTTACTTATCACATCCGATTTAAAACTACCAGACGGCGAATTGACCGAATAATTAATGTTAATCATTGTTCTTCCCTGTTGTGCAGAGGCAGTTGAGCCAATAGCCACACAGAGAGCAGTTGCAAATAATATTAATTTAATTTTTTTCATTTTAATAATATTTTTTAGTTAACCGATTTAAGATAGGGCGACTGGTCAAACAGTGCTTTTATCTGGTTTGCAGCATTTGCACTGTTAAAAATAGCTTCACCCCTGATCAACCCATTCCAGATGCCCTTTATTTCTTTATTGGCATTTACATCTTTCAAATCCACCATATCAATTGATAATGCGCCTTCTTTAATTTGATAAACAGCGTAAGTAGAGTATGGGAAATAATAGTCATACCCCCCGTATCCCCAGTAGTAAGGATCCCAAAAGGTATTGTAATAACCCCAGTAAGAGGGATAACTCATGACCCCCGTTTGAGTGCTGATAATTTTGTTCACACTTATCCCCAGATCAGGATTGTTGTTTTTATCAACAAGCTGATAACCCCTTTGCTGCATATTATCTTTTACTGCACTGATCAGAGCTGCGTCTGCATTAGTTTGAGTTTTCTCTTTCAACTTTCCGTCACTGATTACAGCTACGGAGTCTGAAATACTAAAAGTCTTAAATGCGCCAAATTGTATTGTGCTATCATAATTGGTTATATATATCCTGCTCTCGTCGTCCGATAAATTTTTAATAGGATCCTTGGTGCAGCTATTCAAAACCAGTAACAATAGCCCGGCGGTTGCAATACTCAATTTCATACCAGATTTTCTTTTCATAATATTCGTTTTTCATTTTTGATTTAAGGTTATACATCAGTAAAGACTGCAGCTTCACTATTCGGTTTAAAACAACTACAGGCGATTAACAGTGTGCTAACAGATATAATTAAAATTATTTTAGATATTGCCAATCAGGGTTTATACTTAGGTATTCTTACAAAAATATTCCGTCACAGATTTGATTTGAGAATCCATACGTTAACAGTAAATTTTGTTAATTTTAGACGGAACAGTACATAATCAAAAAAGGTTCAAAACTTTTTAATGAGGCCAGTGTATCAGCTAAAAATCATTCACTTCATCCTGCGATGAGATTATCTACCGGAAAAATATTAATGTTCACGCTTTTTCTGGCAGCAGCTACGGTAGGGATGGCGCTTTATATTTCTACAGATAAGTCACAAAAAATAGATTCATCTTTTCAGCGGTTATCTCATACTTATGAAGTATTGCTACATGCAGAAAAACTCCTGTCTGCCCTAACCGAAAAAGAGGCACTTACCAGGGAATACATGTTGTCCGGTAATAAGGACTATCTGAATTTACTGAAAGAGACCAGGCTATCTGTTGAAGATGAATTTGCAAAATTGAAAGGGAATATATTAGACAACCCAAGCCAGCAAAAAAGAATAGATTCTCTTGATCAACTTTTGAAACTGAGGTCCGCATTTTATGACAGCCTGATTATATTGTACTCATCTAACAAAGCAATAGAACCTTCCGACCGGGGTTTGGCAAGTGATGTTATAAACACACATAAGAGAACCACAAAACAACTGATCTTAAAGATAGAAACCGAAGAACAAAAGATTTTAAAATACAATAAATCTGAAAATATAAGTGCCATATCAAACCTGCAGACGGTATTGTATATAGGAATTGTATTACTTATTGTACTGTTCATGATACTTTTTCAAAAACTCAGGGTAGAAGTTATTGCAGACAGGAAAACCTTTGACATGATGCAATACAATACAACCCTTATGAACAATGTGGAGGGAGCCATAGTATCTACTGATAAAAATTTTCTAATTGTAAGCTGGAATAAACAGGCTGAAATAATATTTGGCTGGACAGAGCAGGAAATGAAAGGAAGGACTTTTGCTTCGATATTGCGGCCTTCATATAAAGGAATTCCTCCGTCAACAGTAGCTAAAGAGATTTTAAAAAATGGCGCCTGGTCCGGTGAGGTAACTATGGAAAAAAAGAAGGGCGACATTATTACTGTATATATTTCTGTTACTCTGATCAAAAGCGGAGATGGGAAAATGACGGGTACCGTTAGTATTGCACGAGATATTACAGCAAGAAAACAGACGGAAGAACAATTGAAACTGTTTAATGAAGAATTAGGTAAACAGGTAGAAGAGCATCGCTCCGAATTAAATTATGTTGTGCAGCAACTAGTATTGTCAGAGAAAAAATACAAACTATTATTTGAGGGTAATCCCTTACCCATGTTAATGGTTACGCTGCCCGATCTGGGAATTACAGATGTGAATGAAGCGGCTGAGCGGCAATATGGTTTTCCCAAACAACTATTTATCAGCAAAACCATGTACGATCTCCTGGCTCCCGATGATATGAATGGCAATAATGTCTTAAAAGATAAATCCTTAGGTTATCAATACGGAGGATATGGAAAACATCAGAAAGGAGATGGTACCCTGATTAATGTTGAGATGTTTACTCACGGGATGCTCTTTGACGGCAAAGTAACTAAATTAATTCTTGTTCAGGATATCACTGAAAAAGTTGAAACTGACAATAAGCTAAAAGAATACCTTGAAGAAATACGGATGCTTACCAGTCACCTGCAGGAGATACGGGAAGAAGAACGGAAAAATATTGCCCGGGAAATACATGATGAACTTGGGCAACAATTGACAGTGATAAAAATGGAAATAGCCTGGGCAATCAGAAAATTGAAACAACCCGAAAAACAGAAAGTGAAATTAGAAGGACTGTTAGAGACAATTGATAGTACAATGCGTTCTGTCAGGAGGATTTGTTCAGAGTTGCGCCCAACTTTACTCGACGATCTGGGGCTTGTAGCTGCATTGCAATGG
The DNA here is from genome assembly GCA_018268105.1 of Bacteroidota bacterium. Classification (GTDB taxonomy): domain Bacteria; phylum Bacteroidota; class Bacteroidia; order Chitinophagales; family Chitinophagaceae; genus Agriterribacter. The sequence continues at coordinate 7,021 of JAFDXG010000015.1, forward strand.
CATGCCGGACAACTACGGTCGAGCACCGGTATTAAAATTTATATTGATGCACCTGAGGAAATAGACAACCTCCCTGCAGACATAAAAACGGGAATGTACAGAATATTTCAGGAATCACTTACTAATATAATGAGACATGCGGAAGCAAAAAAAGTAGAAATACAATTAATCGTAGAAAACAAGATGATTATCTTGCACATTAAAGATGATGGAAAAGGCTTTGATATTTTGGCTTCTTCGAAAAAGAAAACCCTCGGCATTTTGGGTATGAAAGAAAGAAGTTTAAATATGGGCGGTGAATACATCATCGGAAGCTATCCCGGCAAAGGCACCTCAGTAATGGTTTCTATCCCATTAAACACAAAGACAGAAAATATAACATTCAAAACGATTACAGATGATAAGGATCCTTATCGCAGATGACCATGCTATTGTAAGAAGGGGATTAGCACAACTGATTAGGGAGGAATTTGCCTCGGCTGAAATAGCTGAGGTTGGAGATGCTGAAGAACTGATAGCTTTGGTGACAGAGAAAGACTGGGATATCATAATATGTGATTTAAGTATGCCCGGACGGAGTGGCCTTGATGCATTACGGCAGATAAAACAAATGCATCCCTCTATGCCGGTGCTGATAATGAGTATGCATGATGAAGACCAATATGCATTGCGGGTATTGAAAGCCGGAGCTTCTGCATACCTGGGAAAAGATAATATTCATGAAAATATCATAAAGGCAATACGTACGGTATTGCTTGGAAAAAAATTTATCACCCCCTCTATTGCTGAAAAATTAGCGGAGGCGCTTGAAAACGACGCCAATCAACTCCCCCACGAAAAATTATCAGACAGGGAATTTGATGTTTTTAAACTACTGGCAGGTGGAAAAGCGGTATCTGATATTGCAGACCAGCTTTCACTTAGTGTTACAACAGTGAGTACTTACAGGTCAAGGATACTCGAAAAAATGAATTTTAAATCCAATGCCGACCTTACACGATATGCTTTGAATAATCAACTAATATAGTACCCGGTTTCCGGTAGTTTTTGTAGTAAGCTGTCTACACATTTTAAGCCTTCCATTCTACAATTATAACTCATTATCTTGTCTATCTTTCTTATAGAAACATGAGATCAGATAACCACATGTTAAAAATCTTAATTGCCGACGATCACGAATTTATCCGAAATGGGATAAAGCAAATACTCTTTGACGAATTTGACCTATTGCACGTTGAAGAAGCGGCTGATACTGAAGAGCTATTAAATTTAGCTTTTGCAGACGAGTGGGATATTATCATTTCAGATATTTCTATGCCGGGTAAAGGCGGTATAGAAGCATTGCAAATAATTAAAGAACAGAGCCCTTCCGTTCCTGTTCTATTACTTAGCATTTATCCCGAAGATCAGTATGCAGATAAAGTTCTCGCTGCCGGTGCTTCCGGATACCTGAATAAGGATTCAGCTCCCAACGATCTGGTGGCTGTTGTTAAGACTATTCTTTCGGGGCAGAAATATGTAAAAAATAAATAAGCACCCCAAAGGATGCTTATAACAAAAAATGGTTGATTAATTGCTTTACTGTTCTTTCGGCTTACTGTCATCAAACTTATCGGTAATCTTATCCCACATTTTTTTTGCGCCGTCTTTCAGTTCATCTATCTTATCTTCTGCAGCATCCTTCCATTCAGCGGCCTTTTGTTTAGCTTCCTGTAAAATATCTTCTGATTTATCTCCTGCCTTGTCAAATAATTTTTCTGCTTTGTCTTCTATCTTTTCCCAGGATTCTTCAGCTTTTTTCTTAAGATCTTTAGCTTTATCGCTTAATTGGTCAGTCCAGTCTTTTGGATTGTTACCCGATGTGGATTCTTTGTTATCTGCCATAGTGTAATGTTTAAATTGGTGAATAATTCAATCTGCAAAATTGCATCTGGTAAAATTAATTAAAGTCTGCAAAAATTCAGGGGTGCATTTTTCTGACGGGGCAACCTTATTTTTGCCGGTATGTTTATTGATTGTTCGGATAAAGAAAGGTTTATTCTGAAAAAAATAGCACATGCAGCTTCTGAAACCGGCGTTGCCTGCTTTGTAATTGGTGGATTTGTCAGGGACAAAATAATAGGCCGGCAAACTACAGATGCAGATATTGTTTGTGTGGGAGACGGTATTGCTCTGGCACACGCCACAGCAAAACATTTCAACCCGGTACCCCATGTGTCGTGGTTTAAAAACTATGGTACGGCACACATTCGTGTGCAGGATATGGATATTGAATTTGTAGGCGCCAGAAAGGAAAGTTACCAGTATCACTCCCGCAACCCACAGGTGGTTCCCGGAACGCTGGAAGATGATCAGCACCGGCGCGATTTTACCATTAATGCTCTGGCAATAAGTTTAAATGAAAATGACTTTGGTGAATTACTTGACCCGTTTGGCGGGATAGAAGATATTCGTAACAAAATCATTCGTACACCACTTGATCCCGATCAAACATTCAGCGATGATCCCCTGAGGATGTTGAGAGCTATACGCTTTGCTGCTCAATTACAATTTGATATTTCAAATGAAACATGGCAGGGTATTAAAAACAATAATAGCAGGATCACCATTATTTCACAGGAAAGGATAACCGAAGAACTGAATAAGATATTGCTTAGCCCTAAACCTTCAGTCGGCTTTGATCTGCTATTCAAATCGGGATTATTACATATTATTTTTCCACAAATGACAGAACTGGCAGGTGCCGAATACAAAGACGGGCTAGGCCATAAAGACAATTTTTATCATACCCTTCAGGTCATTGACAATATTGCAATAAAAACAAATGACCTGTGGCTGAGATGGGCTGCGGTGTTGCATGATATCGCAAAACCGGCTACAAAAAAATTTGAAGAAGGACATGGCTGGACTTTTCACGGGCACGAGGTGGTGGGAGGAAGAATGGTGCCAAAGCTGTTTGCCAAAATGCGGCTGCCGTTGGATAATAAGATGAGGTTTGTGCGAAAAATGGTGGAACTCCATCTCCGCCCTATCAGCCTTACAAAGGAGAATATAACAGATTCTGCCATCAGGCGGTTGCTGTTTGATGCCGGTGATGATATTGAAGCACTGATGATGCTTTGTGAAGCTGATATCACTTCAAAGAATAAGCAAAAAGTGAAGCGCTACCTTGATAATTTTGAAATGGTGCGCAACCGGCTTCACGATGTGGAAGAAAGCGACAGGATACGAAACTGGCAACCACCCATTACCGGTGAGATGATCATGGAAATTTTTGGAATAGGCCCCTGTAAAAAAGTAGGGGATTTGAAAACAGCTATAAAAGATGCTATTTTAGACGGGGAGATAGAAAATAATTATGATGCTGCTTTTGACTTTATGCTTAAGGTAGCCAGGACGCTTGACCTGGAACCGGTTAAGTAGGTTGTAACTAATGAGGAACTATTCAGGAAAGACAGGAGGACAAACAATAAACGTAAAACAGTAAATGATAAACATGAATTTTTAGTAATTTTATGGTTTTTAATTGTTTCAAATCTAAAAGCTAAATATGGCCATTTTAAAATTCAGGGTATATTTTGAGGAGGATGACAGTATTTACAGAGATATTGTAATAAAACATACTCAAACTTTCCAGGACTTTCATTTCATTATCCTGAAAAGTTTTGAGTTTGATAATAAACATCAGGCTACTTTTTTCAGGAGCAATGATAAATGGCTTCGCGGACGTGAAATAACATTGGAGAAATACGACAAATCATACCAGGCTCCGCCTTTGATCATGGCTGAGACTACCATCGGTTCTGAAATAAAAAATCCAAATGAAAAATTTATCTACGTATATGATTTTTCGCGGAACTGGACATTTCTTATTGAACTAATCGGTGTATCAAAGGAAGAAAATTCAAAAATTACTTACCCTGATTTTATCAGGAGTGAAGGCATTGCCCCAAGCCAGTACGGTACCAAGAGTGTTTTAGGCGATCGCTTTGTAGATGTGGAAGAAAAATATGATCTTACAAAAGGTGTTGAAGGCTTTGGCGAAGAAGGTGACGGAGATGATGATGCCGGTGAGGAGACCAGCGGGGAAGGGACTGAAGAAGAGGAATTATAGGTGGATTCATGTTTATCGTTTCACGTTTGTCGTTTGTCGTTTATATGAGACACCTGCTTCTTGCTGCTTGTTTCCTTATCTGCAATGTTGCTGCTGCGCAGCGCCTCCCGGAGGAGCGCACCTGGATATTAAAATCAGATCAACTGGCATTGCTGAATGGTTTTACCTTTCCCACAGTACAGTTTTCGCTGGAGAAGAAGATCTCTGATCATTTTTCAATAGCCCCTGAATTGGGGGTGCAGTTATATTCGTTTAATACTTACAGGCCCGACACTGTATTCGTAAAACCCGGCGGCTATCGTGCCGGGATTGAACTACGGTGTTACGATCCTTTCGGGTTGTTGTTGGGCAAAAAAAAGAAAAGCGAAAGCCAGAATGGTTATTATTTATCTCTCAACCTGTTTTACCGCCAGAACCGGTATAACTCATCCGTTGCATATATGAAAAGCGGAGTCACTGATACCATTTATTCAGATTGTTTCTGGGGAAGGAAAAAGGCGATGGGGATCAACCTGCTGTTCGGGGTGCAAAAAAATATGGGAAGAAGGCTGGTGATTGATCTTTACGGCGGGCTGGGTTTACTGAGCCGGAAAATAAAAAATTTTTCAAGAGAATATGATGCTGTGAATGATGAGCAGGATCTACCCTTGGATCTGACTATTGACGGAGTCCTTACTTCTGCCGGGCTCGAGGAAAACAGCGGTGTTATTCCCAATCTTACCTTAGGGATACGGTTGGGGCTCCGGTTATGAGTTTATTGCCGTGGTTTGTGTCTCACGAAACACTTTCCGGGGTCCGGGTTTGAACCACGAAGGCACGGAGACACGAAGTTGCACAAAGGATGACGCTCTCCCTTATTAAATTATTCCTGTAAATGATTTTATCGGTACTTTAGTGCACATATCTTAAACTCTTCATCAGCACAATGAAATCAAAGCAAAAAAATTCAAGGCGCCTGTTCATTAAAAATTCGGTAGGCGCCCTGGCGGCATTTACTATAGTGCCGCGGCATGTATTGGGTGGCCAGGGTTATCTCGCACCCAGTGATACACTTACAAAAGCAATTATTGGTGTAGGGGGTATGGGGCGTGGCCATATCCCTTATGGCGGCACTAAAGTAGTGGCAGTATGCGATGTGGACAGCAGCCATATACAACTCGCACTCGATGCTATGGGTGGAGGTAAAGGTGTCAAAACTTTTAAAGATTACAGAGAGTTGATTACACTTCCAGAAGTGGATATCGTGCACATTGCCACTCCCCCGCACTGGCATGGCATTATTGCCGCCGATGCAGCAAGGGCAGGTAAAGATATCTGGTGCGAAAAGCCCATGACCCGAACTATAGGTGAAGGAAAAAGAGTCATAGAAGCCGTTCAGCAAAACGGACGGATATTCCGCCTCAATACATGGTTCAGGTTCTCGGATAATTTTTATGGCATGAACACCACAGTAAAACCTATCAAAAAATTAGTAGAAAGCGGAATGCTGGGCTGGCCTTTAAAAGTTACCATTAGCCGTCATACCGGATTTGACTGGAAATTTTACTGGGTGGGCAAAACACATCTCGAACCTCAACCGATACCCAAAGAATTAGACTATAATATGTGGCTTGGACCGGCTCCTTATAAACCCTATAACCCGCACCGGGTACACACTACTTTCCGTGGCTACTGGGATTATGACGGCGGCGGACTTGGCGATATGGGGCAACATTATATAGACCCCGTTCAATATTTCCTCGGCAAGGATAATACCAGCCCTATTTCTGTGGAAGTAGATGCACCTCAGCAGCACGACGATGCAGTGGGTACTTGGCGCAAAATCACTTATACTTATGACGATGGATGTCAGATTATTCTTGATGGCGCAGGTACTGAAGAAGGTGCGGCATATATTGAAGGACCTAAAGGAAAACTGTTCAAAGGGTTTAAATGCGATATACCCGACTTCGAGAAAAAACTTGCAGCATTCCCCGATCCTGAACCCCAGGTTACAGACTTTATAGATGCTGTAAAAAACAGGAAGACCTTTGCGCTCAATGAGCAAAATGGTCACCGTTCCTGCACAATTGTAAATATGGGTAAAATTGCATTGGAGCTTGGAAGATCGTTAAAATTTGATCCCGTAAAACAGGAGTTTATTAATGATGAGGGCGCTAATCGCCTGATCAATCCGCCAATGCGCGAACCCTGGTTTATTTAAAATATGCAATGATTAAAAAAAAGTCTAATTCTTTATTCATTGCATAGTACCAATTACTAAAATCAATCACAACATGATATACATGCGACAAATAATTTTCTCCCTGTTATTCTTATCTGTAGTTACAGGCTCTGCTCTGGCTCAAAACGATGCCAACAGAACCATAACTACCAAAATTGCCGACCTGCTGGCTAAAACCCCTGCAGAGGAAGCCGTACAACTCAAAGCAAATGCTGCTGCTTTTGCCGACTTAGGTGAACAGGGCATAGTAGAACTCGTTAAAAGACTCAACGAAGGGGGTGATAATACAAAACTACATTATGCCATCAACGGATTTGCTTATGCAGCCACAGAAGCGGGGAAGGAAGCCTGGCGTGCCCTTGCCGTAAAGGCATATAGTACGGCATTGCCTCAGCTTACCAACGATGAGGCCAAACTGTTTATCATTTCCCAACTGGAGCATGTGGGTAAAGATGATGCCATTGCTGTGCTTATCCCTTTTTTAAAAAACGATCGTTTATCTGATGCATCATCAAGGGCGTTGGCTGCTATAGGCAGTGAAGCATCTGAAAAAGCTTTGCTTTCTGCATTGGGCAGTGCCTCCGGGAATCCTCAACTTTCCATTGTTGAGGCATTGGGTTATACTAAAAGTAAGTCTGCGGTACCGGCAATCAGTGCCCTTACAACTGCTGCTGATCCAAAGTTGGCAAAAACGGCCTTACATGCATTAGCCGAAATTGCTGACCCTGCTTCTCTGAAAATATTAAGTGACGCAGCGGCTAAAAGCGGCTATACATATGATGTTACCAATGCCACTTCTTCTTATCTCCAATATTTGAATGGCCTTTCTGCCAGCGGGCAATCTGCTGAAGCATTGAAGGCTGCCAGAGAATTGTTAAAAAAATCTGCTTCTGACGGTGTGGTACATACCCGCACTGCTGCACTGAAAATAATTACAGATATTGATGGCACAGCAAGTATCAAACTGCTTACAGATGCTATGAAAGATAAGAATGCACAATATCGTGAAGCCGCGCTTAAATTTGCACAGCCTTATCTGAATGATGTTAATACAGTACAATGGTTGAAGACCTTTGGTAAATCATCTGCACCTGCCCAGGCAGAGATGATCAAAATGTTTGGCACCAATGATGTGAAATCAGCATTACCCGCAGTACTGAAAGCACTTGGCAGTAAAAATGATGCTGTTAAACTTGCTGCAATTGCTGCTTCAGGGAAAATCGGCCAGCAGGAAGCATTGCCCTCGTTGCTCGGGTTGCTGACAACAGCTAATGAGCAGGAAGCTTCTGCAGTACAATCGGCTTTGATGTCAATGAAGGGAGGAAACGTAATGTCATCTGCGGGTAATGCACTCGCCGGAGCATCTCCTGCCGGCAAAGCTGCGCTTATTAATATATTGGGTGCCCGTGGCGATAATAGCAGGGTGACTGATGTATTGTCAATGATAAACAGCAACGATGCTGTTGTAAGTGCTGCAGCCCGTTCTGCTATAAAACAAATGGCAGGTCCAGATCAGATTGATCAATTATATCCATTACTACTGGCAGCAAAAGACAAAAAAGAAACGGGTGAACTGCAGGAAGCAATGATATCAGCCCTTAAGGGTATACCTGGCGAAAACGACCGTAACACAACTGCGCTGGATATGCTGAATAAAGTACCCGCATCTCAAAAATCAAAATTTTATAATGTTCTTTCGGGTATTGGAGGCAAGGCTAACCTGCAGACCGTAGGCGATGCTTTTGCTAACGGCAATGATGAAACGAAACAAGCGGTAATTTCAGCACTATCCGACTGGAAAGGCGGATTAGCGACTTACCAGTTATACAAAATATTGAAACAACCGGGGAGTAATGATTATGCCAAAGCAATTGCAGATGGCTATATAAAGCAAATCAGTATATCTGACAATACAGATGATGAAAAACTTATTATGCTCCGTGATGCGATGGAATATGCACAAACAGCCGGTCAGAAAAAAGCGATATTATCACAGATAGGAAAATGCAAAACTCTACCCGCATTATTATACGCGGGCGAATTTCTGGACAATCAGGAACTTCAAAGTGTGGCCAGTTCTGCTGTAATGAATATAGCGCTGGGCAGTAAAAATATCTATGGTGATAATGTTCGTGCCCTGCTCGAAAAAACGATCACCAAACTCAAGGGTTCTGAGGCTACTTATGAAGCAGAAGCTTTACACAAACATATAGCAGCAATGCCACAGGGCAAAGGTTTTGTACCTCTTTTTAATGGTAAAGACCTTACAGGATGGAAAGGCCTTGTAGCTAACCCAATAGAAAGAGCTAAAATGGATGAAAAGACCCTTGCTGCAGCCCAGGTAAAAGCGGACGAAGAAATGCGCACGGGTTGGAGTGTAAGAGATGGGTTGCTTGTGTTCAATGGTCATGGTAATAATCTTTGCACCGACAAAAAATATGGCGACTTCGAGATGTATGTTGACTGGAAGATCACCCCACAGGGCGATGCAGGTATATACCTGAGAGGAACACCACAGGTACAGATATGGGATACTTCAAGAGTAGATGTTGGCGCACAGGTAGGATCGGGAGGATTGTATAACAATCTGAAGAATGAGAGCAAACCTCTTGTTCTGGCAGACAATGCTATCGGCGACTGGAATACTTTCCATATCATCATGGTAGGCGACCTGGTAACGGTATACCTCAATGGTAAGCTGGTGGTGAATGGCGTACCACTCGAAAACTACTGGGACAGGAACCTGCCTATATTTCCCGAAGAACAAATAGAACTTCAGGCTCATGGAACATACGTGGCTTATCGCGATATTTATCTAAGGGAAATACCACGCCCTACTCCCTATACACTCACAGACGAGGAAAAAAAAGAAGGATACAAAGTTCTGTTTGACGGAACCAGTCTGCACGAATGGACAGGCAACAAAACAGCTTATACTATTGAAGACGGTAATATAGCTGTGTATCCCAAACGTGGTGGCAACGGCAACCTGTATACGAATGATGAGTACAGTGACTTTATATATCGTTTTGAGTTCAAATTAACCCCGGGCGCCAATAACGGAGTAGGCATCCGGGCGCCACTTAAAGGTGATGCCGCATATGAGGGAATGGAAATACAGATACTGGATAATGATGCGGATATTTATAAAGACCTCAAACCCTATCAGTATCATGGCTCCGTATACGGCATTATCCCTGCGAAAAGAGGATACCTGAAACCTGCAGGTGAATGGAACCAGGAAGAGATTGAGGCTAAGGGCAATCATATAAAAGTAACACTCAATGGCACTGTGATCCTCGATGGCGATATTGCAGAAGCTACAAAGAACGGCACAGCAGACCACAGAGAACACCCAGGGTTATTCAATAAATCCGGGCATATAGGCTTCCTTGGTCATGGAGATATTCTCTATTTCCGAAACATCAGGGTGAGAGATTTAACCAAACCTGTTGCACCTGTTACAAAATCAACCAGGAAAGCAAAAAAGAAGAAATAAACAAGTATTTATATTCCAGCAAGCGTGCGTTCCGAAAAGATCGCACGCTATTTTTTTTATAGCTGACTGTTTAAACCAATTGCCATCCTGTAAGCTTCAGCAGCGGTTGGCAAGGGCGTTAGTGATTCTAATAATATATTGCAACTTCCCTTTGTTAAAATCTCATCAGCCACTTTTTTTATTAGTGCTAAAGTGGCCTTCATCAAACCAGAACCAAAACTTACCCTGGCAACACCCAAATCCTGTAATTCTCTTATAGATGGTGTTATCCCATTACCAATTGTAGGATTTGAAAGAATATTAATTGGCGCATTAATTTCTTTGACGAGTGTTGAAATTATTTCTTTTTCCCAAACCGGTTGAATAAAGATGCAGTCTGCACCGGCTTCCCGGTATTTATTTCCACGTCTTATTGATTCTGATAATTTTTCTGGCGTTGATCCGGTGGAAGTATAAAAGGAATCAGTTCTTGCGTTGATGAACAAATGAAAACCCAATGATTCCGACAAAGCCCGGATGGCTGATATTCTTTCACAAAATTCCAGTTCATCAATTAATACCGGGCTTACCTCAATACTGTCTTCAATATTTATTCCCACTATACCCGTTGCAATTATTTTACTTACAGCATCTAATATTTCACTTAAATTATTTCCATAACCGGCTTCAATATCAACGGTCACCGGAACTTGCACGGCATTCACGATACCTTTTATTACACCGATCATTTCCTGTAGTTGAATTACCTGACAGTCTGGATAACCAAACGAAGCGGCTATACCCATACTTGTAGTTGCAATCGCTTTATATCCGCCTGCTTCGATTAATTTAGAACTACCAATATCCCATGAATTCAGCAGAACAAGGATTTCATTATCCTGATGATATTGCAGGAATTTTACTGCCTTTTCTTTTTGAATTTCTGAAACCATAAAAATCTATTAAAATTTTATTAGTAAATGAAACTGTCAGCTTAACAAACCGGGATAAATGAATTCTGTCACCCCTCCCCCAACACCAATAATAGGAATTGAGTCTTAATATTTTCGTTAACATGAAAAAGAAATATTTGTCAATGCTGATTCTCCTTGCTTTCCTTCTCAAAGAGCAGTTTTGCTGGCAGTAGATCAGGCACCTATAAAGGAGGTAATCAGTAATATTAGTTTTTAAATCGGTTTTTATATTCCTTTGAGTATGACAAAGCCGAAGAAATATTTGATAAAGTAATTAATCATGAGCCTGAGGTATTATACCTGTCATAAAGAATAATATTATGTTATACCTTTAAAAAAATATTTGCTCAACTATCCAAAATCATTTTTAATAATGTCTTCCCGTCGTAAATTTTTGCAGTCATCAGTGCTTGGTTCAGCAGCTATAGTAACAGATAAAAATGTTTTGACAACTCCTGCATTGGTGCCACCTGTTTTTGATCAGCCTATAGTGGTTTCCACCTGGGATTTTGGAAAGACAGCTAATGCGGAAGCCTGGAAAATTCTCTCGGCAAATGGCAGGGCGCTTGATGCGGTAGAAGCGGGTGTGAAAGTACCGGAGGCCGATCCTACCAATCAGACTATTGGACTTGGCGGGTTGCCTGACAGGGATGGGCATGTAACGCTTGATGCCTGCATAATGGATGAGTTTTATAATTGCGGATCTGTGATGGCATTAGAGCATATTGTTCATGCTATTTCTGTGGCAAGGCTGGTAATGGAAAAAACACCGCATATTGTACTTGCAGGTGATGGGGCTTTGCAGTTTGCATTGGCCAACGGATTTAAAAAAGAAAACCTTCTTACCCCGGCAAGTGAAAAAGCCTGGAAGGAATGGCTGAAGACTTCAAAGTATGAGCCCATGATGAATATTGAGAATAAATTATTTGATAAGGAACATGACCCTATGCCGGGTGGCCCCGGCAATCATGATACCATAGGCATGCTGGCAATGGATGCCAGGGGCAACCTGAGTGGCGCCTGTACCACCAGCGGGATGGCATTTAAAATGCATGGCCGTGTTGGTGACTCACCTATAATAGGTGCAGGTTTGTATGTAGATAATGAAATAGGGGCAGCAACATCATCGGGAGTGGGTGAAGAAGTGATCCGCATTGTGGGGTCGCACCTGGTGGTTGAATTAATGCGCAGAGGCTATACCCCTGAAAAAGCATGCAAAGAAGCGGTGGAAAGAATTGTAAAACGCGGACCTGAAAAATCAGAAAAGATACAGGTGGGTTTTGTAGCGCTCAACAAAAAAGGACAGTTTGGCGCTTATGCATTGCAGAAAGGTTTTACGATTTCCGTTAAAAGCGCTAAAGAAGAAAAGATATACGCAGCAAAGAGTATTTATTGAAATACCTTATCTGAATATTCCTAAAGGCTCATCATTTCTTTAAACTTAACTGCCTGGCGACGGCTTACTTCAATTTTTTCACCACCCCTGATTTCCAGCAGTAACCCGCCATTGAAATAGGGTTCCACTTTTTCTATCATGCGAAGATTGACGATATGTTTCCGGTTTGCACGAAAGAAAATTTTTTCATCAAGTCTTTCCTCAAGTGCATTAAGTGATTTTAGGATTAAAGGTTTATGTGTACTGAAAAATACTTTTGCATAATTACCCACACTTTCAAAAAGCCTTATTTCACTCAGCTTTACAAACCAGCAACGTTCTCCGTCTTTTACAAATACCTGGTCGTTTTCGCCAAGCATTCCACGCTGTACTGTCGGGAAACCGGGAACTGCTGTAGCAGAGGATTCTCTTTCTTCTAAATTCTCCAGTTTTTGCAGAGCGTCAGCAAGGCGCCTGGGTTCTACAGGCTTTAGCAGATAATCCAATGCGTTCACTTCAAATGCTTTTAAAGCATATTCGTCATAAGCTGTGGTAAAAATTACATGAGGCATCCTGTCCAGTTCGGTAAGCATATCAAAACCAGTTTTCCCAGGCATCTGTATATCCAGAAACACCAGGTCAGGTGCCATGCCCTCAATTTTCTCAATACCCTCATTGGCATTAGCTGCTTCTGCTATAACTTCTATTTCAGGATGATCCTGCAATAATTTTTTTAATTCTGTTCTTGCCAGTCTTTCATCATCAATAATAATTGCTTTTTTAGTCATAGTCTGTTGTATTGAATTCGCGTTCTTTTTGCCAGTATCTGATTGCGGAAAGTTAGTACTCTTATGATTTATATTTTACGTTAATTGCATTTCTATTCATTTTCCGGCACTATGATATACCGGCATGATCAGTTTAGCTTCAACTATATTGCCGGGAAGATCTTTTATAGTAAATGTAGCTTTTTCACCAAAAAGCAGGTTAAGCCTGTCTTGTGTGCTCTGCAACCCAAATCCCCTGTATGCGGCACTCCCATTTAGTTTACCACTATTTCTGATAATAATTTCATGATGTTCATCAACAAAGTCGGAAATGATGGATACAATACCCCCATTCACCTGTTTGCTTATTCCATGCTTTATAGCATTCTCCGCCAATGTCTGGATCAGCATTGGTGGTATAGGCTGATCGAGTGTATCCTCATCTATATCAAAGCGTACTTTTAATCTTTCTTCAAAGCGCATTTGCTCCAGTGCCAGGTAATCCTTTACAATATTAAGTTCCTGTTCCAGCGGTACTGTTTCCATTTTTTCGGTTTGCATACTGCTTCGCAAAATATTGCTCAATTCAGTAATTGCCTGCCTTGCCCGCTCTGGATTTTCATCAACCAGCGCCCTGATACTATTAAGTGAATTGAAAATGAAGTGTGGATTAATATGCGATTTGATGGTTTTTAATTCAAGCTCTTTTACCAAAGATTGCAGACGGAATGTATCTACTTCCTGTTTTTTATTTTTCTGGAAATAATGATATATATAATAAATGAGCACCCACACCATCAATACCACAAAGCTGTCGAAGAACTTAAACACCACCCTGTCAAAAAAAGGCTTTTTCCGGTTAGCTGATAATTCCGAAAGGTTTAGCCATTCAAACAACCTCAGCGACAAAAATGAATAAATGAAACTGGCGGTAACCAGCATAATAAAAAGCCGGAGAATCATTTTTTCAAAGGGAAGGTTAAGCCAGTTGCGGTTGACTATAATACTCCGCATAGTATGGGTGATAGGAACTCCCAATGCCAGTACAATAACAAGCCTGCCAAAAAACTGTGCCGACACCCCATCGCCATAGGAATATTCAAAAAAAATATTCATCAGCGAAAGTCCACCCCAGCCGCAAACCTGGCACCACCAGTATCTCGATATTCTATTGATCATATTCAAATCTAAACATTTCCGGCAGTCGCCAAAAATATTGTATTATTAATGGCGATTTTAGGGGGTTAGCGGCAGTAATGGGACGAAAAGGCGGAGACCATATCCGCCCTGTATGGTGTACCACCGCCCGTATATAGCCGGTAATGTGAAGATTTTCCCCCCAATGCACTCCCTGATATTTCCATCAGCCGGAAAGTATTTATGTATTATTTTTGCCTGTTTTAAAGCATTTCAATGGAAATATTGCCGGGTACTCTTTTACAAACCATTCAAAGCCCTGCAGATCTGAAAGGATTGAGTAAAGAACAATTGCTGCAGGTTTGTAATGAATTACGTCAATACATTATTGATGTAGTGAGTGTGCATGGCGGGCATTTTGGTGCAAGTCTGGGAGTGGTAGAATTATCTGTTGCCCTTCATTATGTTTTTAATACTCCTTACGATCAATTGGTTTGGGATGTAGGTCACCAGGCATACGGACATAAAATACTTACCGGCAGACGCGATACTTTTTATACCAACCGCAAATATGGTGGCTTGAGCGGATTTCCCCGCCGGGCAGAAAGTGAATATGATAGTTTTGGAGTGGGTCATTCTTCCACTTCTATTTCTGCAGCTCTTGGAATGGCAATTGCTGCCAAGCATAAAGGTGAAGACAGAAAATCGGTTGCTATTATAGGTGATGGCGCCATGACGGCCGGGCTTGCTTTTGAAGGTATGAACCATGCGGGAGTATCTGATGCCGATATGCTCATAATCCTCAATGATAACTGCATGAGCATAGACCAGAATGTAGGTGCATTGAAAGAATATCTTACAGATATTACCACTTCGCAAACCTATAACAAATTCAAGGATGATATTTGGAAAGCGCTGGGCAAACTGCCGGTAGGCAAACGCTTCAGCAGGGAAATGGCCAGTAAACTTGAGCATAGCATTAAAGGATTTGTAAATAAAAGCAGCAATTTATTTGAAGCATTAAACCTTCGGTATTTTGGCCCAATTGATGGACATAATGTTACCAAATTAGTGGACATCCTGCAGGACCTTAAAAAAATCCCCGGTCCTAAATTATTGCATATACTCACCGTAAAAGGTAAGGGATATGCGCTTGCAGAAAAAGATCAGACTAAATGGCATGCGCCAGGGCTGTTTGATAAAATCACCGGGGAAATTTATAAAAAGAAATTTGATCTTCCCCAGCCGCCAAAATACCAGGATGTATTTGGCTATACTATAATTGAACTGGCAGAAAAGAACGATAAAATATTCGGGATAACCCCGGCTATGCCTACCGGCTCTTCACTCAAATTTATGATGGACAAAATGCCCGACAGGGCGCTGGATGTAGGCATCTGCGAGCAGCATGCTGTTACACTGAGCGCCGGAATGGCTACCCAGGGCATGAAGGTGTTTTGCAATATTTATTCTTCCTTTATGCAAAGGGCCTACGACCAGGTAGTACATGATGTGGCTATACAAAATCTACCTGTAATTTTTTGCCTTGACAGAGCAGGACTTGTAGGCGAAGACGGCGCCACTCACCACGGCGCTTATGATATATCCTATATGCGGTGTGTGCCCAACATGATTGTGAGTGCGCCAATGAATGAATGCGAGTTGCGCAATCTTATGTACACGGCTCAGTTGGATTCCACTCAGAACCCGATGGTTATTCGTTATCCCCGAGGCGAAGGTGTGATGCCGGAATGGAAGAAAGAATTGCAGGAAATTAAAATAGGAACAGGAAGAAAACTTAAAGACGGTACAGATATCGCTATACTCTCTTTGGGACATCCCGGCAATTTTGCAGCGGCTGCCATAAGGGATCTCAGAACCGAAGGGTTGAACCCCGCACATTATGATATGCGGTTTGCAAAGCCGCTGGATGAGACGCTCCTGCATGAAGTATTCAGCAAGTACCCCAAGGTCATTACCGTAGAAGACGGTACGGTGGTAGGTGGTTTTGGAAGCGCTATATTAGAATTCGTGGCCGCTCATCAATATCATGCAGAAATTAAGATACTGGGTATCCCCGACCATATTATTGAGCAGGGAACCTGCAAAGAACTGCAAAAAGAAGCGGGTTACGATACCAACGGAATAACTATGGCAGTAAGAGAAATGATGAGTTCAAAAATTAAAACCACAACATTCGGGTAACCTCCAACTGTTTTACATAAAGTACCGGTAGGTATCCTGTAAATACCTGAAATTTTATTTCTTTGCTGCTTATCTCCCAGGCATGAATTGTTTTCCTTGTAATTGCAACGAAAACATAAATATTAAAAATCATTTTCAGTAAAATGAAAAAACTAAACACCATCCCTGCAATACTGATTACCTGTTTTACGATCTCTTGTAATCCTTCTCTTAAAAATAACAATATGTCGTATCAATGGCCCAAAGCAGTGCAACCACCGGTAGCCAAAATAAAAGCCCATCAGAGAATTATACACGGTGATACTGTATCAGATAATTATTACTGGATGATTGATTATTTCAAAAAAGGACCTGACAGTGATACGGTATTGGAATACCTGAAAGAGGAGAATGCTTACCTGGATACAATGATGAGCGGCACAAAATTATTTCAGCAGCAGCTCTTCGAAGAAATGAAAGGAAGGATCAAAGAGAAAGATGAATCTGTTCCTGTTTTTAAAAACGGTTATTACTATTATACCCGGACTGACGATGGTAAACAATATTTTAAATATTGTCGCAGGAAAGGAAGTCTTGATGCCCCTGAAGAAATTTTACTGGATGTAGATCAGCTTGCTTTAGGGCATCCTTATTATTCAGCTTCAAATTTTACAGTAAGTGAAGATAATCGTTTGCTGGCTTTTGCAGCAGACACCCTTTCACGCAGGCAATATGATATTTATGTAAAAAATATTGAGACCGGGGAAATATTGCATGAAGGTATCGGAGGTACTACAGGAGAAGCGGTATGGGCGGCAGACAATGAGACACTTTTTTATACACAAAACAATCCTGAAACTTTATTATCGGAGAAAATTAAAAGGCACAAGTTGTTTACTAAAGCTTCGGAAGATGTAGTAGTATATGAAGAAAAAGACCCGTCAAATTATATTGAAGTAAAAAAATCAAAATCAGGCAGATATATCTATATTATTTCAAAAGCTACTCTTTCCTCAGAAGTTCGTTTTATAAGCGCCAATAGCCCCAACGATGCATTCCAGATATTTCAACCCAGGATGAAAGAAGTGTTGTATAGTGTGGATGACCTTGGAGACAGGTTTTATATACTCACCAATCTTGAAGCTAAGAATTTCCGGTTAATGGAATGCCCCCTCAACAACACGGAGAGCGGCAACTGGAAAGAAGTAATTCCACATCGCAAAGATGTTCTTCTTGAAAAACTTGATGTCTTCAAAAACTTTTATGTAGTTACAGAAAGAAAGAAGGGGCTGATTCAATTGCACATTCATCAGGTTGACACAGGCGAAGAACATTTTATAGATTTTGAAGAACCTGCTTATAGAGTATATTCCGGCCCCAATCCTGAGTATAACAGTAATAAACTGAGATATAATTATACTTCGCTTATTACTCCGGCTTCTGTATACGACTATGATATGTACACCCGTAAAAAAGAGTTAAAAAAACAACAGGAAGTAGTTGGCGGCTATAACCCGGATAATTATGTAACCGAACGATTATATGCCACAGCAAAAGACGGCACATCAGTTCCGGTATCCATTGTATATAAAAAAGGATTTGAAAAGAACGGAATGGCACCATTGCTGCTGTATGGATATGGCGCTTATGGTATAGTAATAGACGCAGCATTTAATAGCAGCAGGCTGAGCCTTCTTGATCGTGGTTTTGCCTTTGCTATTGCGCATATTCGCGGCGGGGAAGACCTGGGGCGTGAATGGTATGAAAACGGAAAAATGATGAAGAAGAAAAACACATTCACCGATTTTATTGATTGTGCGGATTTTTTGATGAAAGAAAAATACACTTCAAAACAACATCTGTATGCACAGGGCGGAAGTGCCGGCGGGTTACTAATAGGTGCAGTTGTAAATATCGCGCCGGATATTTGGAATGGAGTCATTGCAGAGGTGCCATTTGTTGATGTGGTGAATACTATGCTGGACGAAAGTATACCCCTCACCACTAATGAATATGACGAATGGGGAAACCCCAACCGGGAAGAAGCATATAACTATATGAAGTCTTATTCACCCTATGAGAATGTAGAAAAAAAGAACTACCCGAATATGATGGTTACAACAGGACTGCACGACAGCCAGGTACAATATTTTGAACCTGCCAAATGGGTGGCAAAACTCCGTGCAATAAAAACCAGCGATAACATTCTTTTGTTTCATACCAATATGGATTACGGGCACGGGGGCGCATCAGGGAGATTCGATTATCTGAAAGACATAGCCCTTGAGTATGCATTCTTATTTTCTCTGGAAGGTATTGATAAGTAGATTGAAAAGGACTTTCTACCTTACAATTTTTTACAGTAGGTTTGTTGAGTAAAAAATTGTGGCTATGAAAAAATTTTTTGTTACACTCACACTATGTATCGTATTTTTTAGTTCCCGAGCCGATGAAGGGATGTGGCTACCGTTGTTGCTTGGTAAGCAGGTTTATGCCGATATGGTGAAGCGGGGTTTGAAACTAACGGCAGAGCAACTCTATAGTATTAACAAAGCATCTATTAAAGATGCAATTGTTATTTTTGGCGGGGGATGTACCGGCGAGATTGTGAGCAATGAAGGGTTGATTTTCACCAATCACCATTGCGGATATGCCGCTATTACAGATGCAAGCTCTGTTGAACATAATTATTTGAAGGATGGGTTTTGGGCTTATAATAAATCACAGGAAATTCCTGCCAAAGGACTTAGCGTACAATTTCTTCTCCGAATAGAGGATGTTACACACAGGATTGATTCAGCACTCAACGGATTGTCAGGTACGGAAAGGGCTCAAAAACAATCGGAGGTAATTGCTGACATCAATACCCTGTATTCAGATCCTGCAAAAAATATTGAAGCACGGGTTAGCCCGCTTTTCAAAAACAACCAGTTCCTGGTTTTTGTTTATCAACGGTATACCGATATCCGGTTGGTTGGTGCACCGCCCGAAAGTGTTGGAAAATTTGGAGGGGATACCGATAACTGGGAATGGCCCAGGCATACCGGTGATTTTTCAGTTTTCAGGGTATATGCATCAGCAGAAGGCAAACCTGCCGATTATAATGCTTCCAATATTCCGTTGAAGCCAAAATATTTTCTCCCTGTCTCTATAAAAGGGTTTAAAGATGGAGATTATGCCATGATATTTGGATATCCCGGCAGCACTAATCGCTATGAAACTTCCTATGGAATTAAATTAGCCACAGAGATCAATAATCCCAGTCTTGTAGGTTTGCGCGATGTACGCCTGAAAGCAATGTTCAGAGAAATGAAAAATGATCCGGCGGTGAAATTACAACTCGCCTCCAGTTATGCAAGCATTGCTAACTACTGGAAGTTTTATGATGGAGAGACCAAACAACTGCTCAAGTATCATATCTATGAACAGAAACAGCAGGACGAACAAAAATTTATGCAATGGGCAAAGGGCAAACCCGGGTTTGACAATATTTTTTCGGAGTGGCCGAAAGTGTATGATGCATGGAGACCTTATGCCAAACAGCGGGTATATCTTTTTGAAGGCATACTGGGTTCACCTCTGGCAAAATTTGCCAGTACCTTAATGAAACTGGAAAACGATATAGTAAAACAAGGTGCAGACGCTTTGGTGGTAAAAAATGATATTGAAGCGGCAACAGCCGCCAGAATAAAATTCCTTGCCGATGAAAACAAAATATCAGATCAACAAATTCTTGCAGCTACCTGCGAAATGTTTTATAATGATATAGACAAAAATCAGCACCCTATCGGTTTTTATGAAGGGATCAAATCTGCTTTCGGCGACCTGAAAGACCCGGAGACTTTTAAGAAATGGAGCATAGCGGTTTTCAGTAATACCCTGATTTTTGACGACGCTAAATGGCTTGCCTTTACTAAAAATCCGGATGCTGTTGTTTTGCAAAATGATCCGGCATATTCCTATGCAGGGGCATTTATTAAAAATTATATCAGTAAATATGAACCCTTATACCGGCAGTTTGTTGTAAAAAATGATGAGCTGGGAAGGCTATATCTAAAAGGAATTATACAAATGAATCCCGGGAAAAAAATGTATCCCGATGCCACATTTACCATGCGGGTAAGCTATGGCAACATAAAAAGTTACAGTCCCCGTGATGCGGTGTTGTATGAATATTACACTACCATGAAAGGTGTAATGGAGAAATACATACCCGGTGATTATGAATTTGATCTACCGGCAAAACTGGTAGACCTTGTGAAGAAAAAAGACTTTGGACAATACATAGACAAGAAGGCCAACGACCTTGTAGTATGTTTTATCACCAATAACGATATTACCGGAGGCAACTCCGGGTCGCCGGTTATTGACGGAACGGGGAACCTGATTGGGCTGGCATTTGACGGAAACTATGAAGCGCTAAGCCACAAACTTGCTTTTGACAAAAATCTCAACAGAACGATTTGTGTGGATGTGCGCTATGTGCTTTGGTGTATTGATAAGCTGGGAGGCGCAGGTAACCTTATTAAAGAATTAAAACTGGTGAAGCAATAGTTTTTAACCAGGATTTTAAATCATTAGAAATATGCTTACAGACTAACGGGAAGTGAACATTTATATGGAGTGTACATCAGCAAAAAAATAGGATTTGCTGATGTACCTGCAAATTCAATAATGCCTTCCGAATTTATTACAAAACCAAAAACAGAAGCATTCCTGGCAAGCACATTGTATGCCCGGCACCAGGCATCGGCATACGGATTATATTAAAATGAAATCATTAAAGAAATTATTCGTAGTCTTTCCGAATCCTGCCTATGCTGTACTACCAATGACAAATGCATTGGGATGATACCTTGCCTGCCCGGGAAAATCAGCTTTGGCAGTCCAGCTATTTGTTACCGTATTGTCCAACTGCAGGCACTGATAAGTTCTACTTTTTCTTCCCACTTTCTTTTCTAGTAGGCTCTTTTTGCACAGTTATCGAGCAGAATTGCGTAACTATAGTTTTTGGGGTGAACTTTTCATCGCAGTAGTTACAGGTTTTATGAAGTCGAATTTTGCTGCTCATAATGTAGCTGTATGTAGCATATTCTCCCTTTCGTGTCGCTCTATTTGTGGGCAACAAATAAGAGAAAGATATTTACTAACAAACCCAACAAAAACAAGCACTTGGAAACAAAGAAAAGATATTTACTTTCCGATACAAAAAATAGTGAACCCTTATTTATCAGGGCTTTCCGAAGATTGGGCAACAAATAGCCAACAACAACCGATTAAGCAAGGGAAAACGCTACACAAAGAAAAGAAAAATCTTTGTTGATGGTAGGGTGTGCTGTGCCTTATCATAGACAAAAGCAAAGATAAGATTTCTACTTACCTAAGTTGCTTTGCAACTGTTTCCGGTTGCAAGCCCATGTACTGGCAAAACTCATCAACAGTAACAACCTGGTGCTGCTGCTTCTTGAAGTGATCTTTAATCTTCTTGATGAGGTTTCTTCCATACCTGTCGCTTCTGCCTGTGATTACCTGAATGTCCTTCGGATAAATGCACAGTCTATTCATTATTTCAATTATACTACTTAATACACTATCCATACCGATGATATACTTCAAATATGAAAGTGATACTGCAAATATAAATCATTTTCATAGGCGGTGAAAGTGTGTTTGTTGGAATAATGCGGAAGAAACGGAACGGATGACTTTCAAATTTTGCAGAGCCTAAATACTGCTTCTATTTTTGTTTTCAAATGCTGATGAAACAGCTAAAAAAGAAACGGTTTTACTAACTCATAAAAATTTAAAGCAATGGCAAAATTAAAAGGTATTCTAAAAATTGAAGGAACTCTGGATGAGTTAACCTTCTACAAAACACAAGATGGTCACCTGGTGAAAACCAAAGGTGGTGTATCTGCTGACCGTATTGCAAATGACCCAAACTTTCAGCGTACCCGTGAAAACGGTTCTGAATTTGGAAGCTCTGCAACTGCCGGTAAAGTTCTTCGCAATGCAGTTCGTAATTTGATGATGAACGCTGCTGACAATCGTGTTACCAGTCGTTTAACGCAAATCATGACGCAAATCAAAAATTACGATGTGGCTTCTCCTCGTGGTGAACGTACCGTTGCCGATGGTATTACTGATCCTGCTGCATTGGCTTTGTTGAAAGATTTTGATTTCAACGACAAAGCCCTTTTGAGTGGTGTGATGTTTGCACCCTTTACCGTTGTGCCTCTTACCGGGGTAATCAACATTCCTGCCTTTATACCGATTAATGATATTTCGTATCCTTCAGGGGCTACACATATCAGCATGAAAGGTGCTTTTGCAAATGTTGACTTCACCAACGAAATCAGTGCAATTGAGTACAGTCCTGTTACCAACCTGCCAATTGATGGAACCAACACTCCTGTAACACTTACTCCTGCCGGTGTTCCCGCTGGCACAGGAACTAAGTTTTATCTGTTGCTGATTGAGTTCTTTCAAGAAGTGAATGGTATTCAGTATTCGCTTAAAAATGGCTCATACAACGTGCTGAACATCGTTGATGCTGCATAAAAATTGTTCGTTCTTTCAGTTAGGAAAAAGCCCTGCCGATTTGGTGGGGCTTTTTCTTTTAAGCAAAGCCCCTAAAAGGGCAATGC
>JAFDXG010000160.1 GCA_018268105.1 Bacteroidota bacterium
AATACACTCCATACAGCATTGGCGCTTTGTGCTCTTGCTGTTGGCACATTGCCATTAGCCAAACGGCCCCAGCCTGCCCTGAATTTTAAATAATTAATAGCAGGCAGGTTTTTCATGAAATCTTCACTGGAAACAACCCAGGCCAGCCCTACAGAAGGCAACGTAATACTTTTTTCCTGGTTGTACTTGTTGGCAGCCTCGTTCCTCAGGGTAGCATAAGCAATATATTTATCCTTGTATTTATACTGCAATCTTCCAAAAAAAGAACGGCTATATACCCTGGTGCCATCATCAGAGGACACCCTTGAATCTGCAGATGTATTATTAATGTACCAGCTTTGTTTTACGTCTCTTGAAAAGGGGCTTCCTTCATAAAAATTACCTGTAGTTGAAAAGAAAGTGTACCGCTCATCTCTGAAAGAAAATCCCCCCATAGCGGTAATATCATGGTCGCCAAATGTCTTGGTATAGGTTAATACATTGTCAAACGTATAATTTTCTTCCAGTGCATTAGACCTGGTAATGGAGGATTGCACTAAACTTCTTTGATAAGCGTCGGCTATATAATAAGGCAAATTCATCAGCCTGTTATTATCATTTCTGTTATTATAAGAAAGGCTCGTTCTGAAGTTTAACGTTTTTGGAAGAATATGAAAATCGCCAAACACATTGGCCGTGATCCTTCTTCTTTCTCCGAGGTTGTCTATATTTTCTATATTGGGAAATGGGTTCTGATGATCCCTGTATCCAACATCTTTTGCTGAAGAATAAGGCTTGGAATATACCGTTTGACCGGCATAATTGGCATCCAGCACAGGTAAGATAGGTACGGCATAATATATCTCAGCCCATGGATTAACATTGCCATAGCCATATTGATCGCTTTTACTGTATACCAAACCGGCGCCAATGGTCAGCCACTCTTTGGCTTTAGCTTCTATTTTGGCTCTTAAGTTGTAGCGTTTGTAGCTGTTTTTCATATCCAGTATCCCGTCCTGGGTAAAATAACTACCCCCCACAGAATAGGATACTTTCCGGGATCCTCCGTCAATAGAAATATCATGGTTCATTATAGGGGCCAGGCGCAGCGCTTCATTGTACCAATCCGTATTTGCATCGGGTAAGTTTGGATTAATCCGGCTTCTTCCATACCTGGCAATAGCTGCTTGCACACTTGCTATTTCAACGCTTGATCCGGATTCGTTGGCAAAGTTTACAAACTGGTCTGCATTGGCCATTTTTACCACATTAGTGGCCCTTTGTATACCATAATAGCCGGAATACGAAACAGTAGCGTCTCTGTTATATTTACCGCCCTTAGTGGTAATTACTATTACTCCGTTAGAAGCCTTATACCCATAAATTGCAGCAGACGAGGCATCCTTTAATACCTGGAAATCCTGAATATCATTGGGGGTTAAGAAATCAATATTGTCAACGAATACCCCATCAACCACATATAAAACACTCCCTCCATATAAAGATTTGATACCGCGAATATTAATTTCGGGTGCATCACCCGGTCCGCCCAAACTGCTGATTTGCACACCGGTTATATTGCCTTGTACGGCATTAAGTAATGCCCCGCTTGGCGTTTTTTTCAACTCCTCCGGTTTGATAGTGCCAATCGCACTCGTTAAATCAGCCTTCTTTGCCGTACCATACCCAATCACTACCACTTCATTCAGTTGTTGTGGGGTAGATGGTTCAAGGTACACATCAAGTTTTGTTTGATCGTTTATTGCAATTTCCTGGGTTGTGAATCCTACGGATGAAATAACCAGGGTTCCCTTTTCGGGAGCAGAAATGGAATAATTTCCATTAGCATCGGTAGTAACTCCTTTTGATGTGCCTTTGATGGTTACTGAAGCGCCGGGCAACGGATGGCCTGAGGCATCACTTACTTTGCCGGTAACAGTAATGTCTTTTATCAAACTTTCATCCATTCGGATAACTATAAGATTATCTCCCAGAATATTATACAACAACCCGGTGCCCGAAAGCAGAGTTTGTAGTACATTGTTTATGGGGGTATTTATAAAGTCAACAGAAACTTTTTGTTTTATATTTTTCAGATTGCTGTTATAAACGAAACGGTAGTAACCCTGCTTTTCAATTGCATTCAAAGCTTTATTGATAGACATTTTATCAATGTTCATCGTAATAGTCTCCTGAGCATTTGCTTTAGCCATTACCTGGCAAACACTCAGCAGGATAAATAAGACCGTTAGCTTCATAACTATGAACACTTTTATATAAGTAGTCAGTGAAAGGCTATTGTTGTATAGACGCCTTTTTTTCATATTTTTACTATTAAAGGTTAAGTAAAATAAAACTTGATTTTTTGTTTAAGTGACAAGACAAGTTTTTAGCCTGGACGGGGAATGCGCCAACATTTCCCGTTTTTAATTTTTTAGAGTTAAGAGGTATTCTGTTTCTTCATGTATTGTATTTTAGTTGGTAATTATTATGGTATTGTTGAGTTTTTGATAAGAAAAATGGTTTGCCAATTGAAGGGCATTAAGTACTTGTTCTACGGTCTCGTTTTTAAAGTTGCCATCAAACCTGAATTGCTTTGCTGTTTCACTTTTAAAAAGAATTGAAATGCCAAACCTGCGTTCCATTTCAAGTGCAATTTCAGCAAATGGGGTGTCCCTGAATATCAGCCGGTCATCTACCCATGATGTTTCAATTATCGTATTATCAGCGGGCAGGTAGTTGATCTTTTTTAAGTGTACACCCAAATCAGCCACAGCGGGTGAATGAAAGGTGCCGGTTAATGTTGCGAGGTTTTTATCGATGATGAGCTTATCTGTAGGCTTTAGTTTTATTTTTTTGAGTGGATCGCTCTTTAAAGTTATTTCAATAGAACCGCGGATAAGGCTTGTCTCCGAACGGTTGTCATTACTGTATGATTTTACGTTAAAGGCGGTTCCCAGCACCTTTATGTCCATCTGTTGGGTGTGGATGATAAATGGCCGGTCTGGATTTTTTGTAACATCAAAATAAGCTTCCCCGTTTAATTGCACTTCCCTGAATTCCTTATCAAAGTATTTATCATAGGTCAGGGTACTATTTCCGTTCAGTACAACATGCGAACCATCGGGCAGCACTATATTGGAGTGTGAGCCTGGTTTTGTGGAAATCTCGCTGAGCGCATCCTGTTTACTAACTGTATGAGTGGCTATCGTTGATGTTGTGAAAGCGGCTTTGTGCTGATGTAATAAAAGGGCTGTTACAATAAGACATGCAGCGCCGGCATATATCGCCATTCTTACAAACTTCCGCTGGAATATCTGTCCCTGCCGGATTGAAAGAATATTTTCTTCAGCCTTCGGTATTTTTGTTAATGGTACCTCTTCATTTCGGGATACTATTTCCCCTTCCTGATCTGCAATTCTAAGCAGGTGCCGCTGGAGCGCCTGCATAGCCTCCTGACGATTGGTTTTTATATCAAGGTTCCATAATTCTATAATATTCTGTATGGGATATTGCAGTTCCGGGTGATAAATTAGAAGTTGTTCAAGTTCCTGCAATTCTTCTTTGGAAGCTTCCTTTGTAAGTTTTTTCCCTAGTATATACCAGATACGATCAACAGTCATACAGAAGCAGCCGTTTAGTGTGGCAGTCTCTACTATAACAATTTAAAATGCTCTTACCCCCAACCCCCCCAGTTCTTTTTTTTAAAATAAATTTATCCTTTTAGTAATCGCAGTCAATTTGTAGTTGAGTATTTAAAATGCGGGAAAAGCTTTTTGAAGTCTTCTTTAGACCCTAAAAGCAAAGCCCTCAATGGGCTAAATTTTAATATGAATAAGTAAATAATATAAGAGATAAATGTTGATAAAAGAAATCTCAACAATTCATTAGAGCAGATGTTGTATGTAATAATTAATTGTACAGGCTGATGAAGATACATTATGATCATTGAGGCTTTACCAAGTTCCTTAAAAGCTATTGAAAGTTTTGGAAACCGGGCTATTAATAAAGATAAATTTTTAATAAATAGGATCATACAGACGCTACAAAGCAATGTAATGATTGGGATACCATATTCAGCAACCTTCATATTATACGAGATTTTACCTGTATAAATAGCGCTGAGAATTGCGAGAATTGAAACTGATACTATCAGAATTCGATTTTCCTGAAAATCGTATTTTTTATAAAGGAACCCGATGTAAAATATTGGTAAGGCAGCCAATACAACATTTGCATTCCAGGGTAGCCAAAGTTTAGGAATAAATATTGAATTGAAATAGCTTAAAATCAACATTATTAATGTGATAACAAAAGTAGTTCCCGATTTGTATTTTGTTACAATAAAATTGAATACCTGCTGGACAATAAAAAAACAGGTGACAAACCAGAAAACTGATACAGATGCGCCTAATGTACGCCCACCAACCAAAATTGGAGAAATGAACCGGAGTAAAGTTTTTATATCAAAATGATTCTGAGAAATATCATGCAGTTGAACAGGGACATAGATCAGAAGGAGGAACGCGAAATAAGGAACTATTAAATGTATAAACTTATCAATAAAATATTCTTTCAATTTTTTTCTCTCTCTGAAAAGATAACCTCCGAGAAAAAAGAATAATGGCATGTGGAATATATATATAACTTTAGTCGTTGCACCCCCAACAATATGGCCCGCTACCACACACAATATACCTATCCCCTTCATAATATCTATCCAGTCTTTGCGGGTATTAACTTCTGCCATTTTACTAAAATATGTTTTATGTGTTAATTTTATGCTTATGTTGGTATCATGTACCAAATTTGAAGGTTTAGCTGCAGGCTGCCCAACTAAGACCACCATTTTATTTGAAAAAAGGAATCCCGCTTCGGAATTCCTTTTCTTATTAACCGCTTCGGATGGGTTAAAGTATTAAAAAACGTCTGCCATCTTCATCTAACTGAGAGCCAATTACTTTGCAAATCGTTTCCAAAGCTGCCCGGGGTCCGATATCTCTTTTAAATGTGGCAGTTATTATTTTGTTTTCTAGCTCATGTCTCGTCAATGTAATACCAATATTGTAAACCCTTTCCATGTCTCTAATTATATCTATAAGACGTTGTTCTTTATAAAACATTTTTCCCTGCTGCCAGGCCGCAATCATTTCTATATCTGCCCCCCCCTGTGTTATCTGCCCGTCAGATTTATTAATAATCAGCATTTGTCCTGCAGAAACCGTCGGTAAAAGTTTTTCGAACCTGCTTATTTTTATGAGTCCCTCTGCCACAGCCAGGACTATGGTCCTTTCTTCGGGATAGTTTTTTAGATCAAATTTAGACCCGGGTAAAGCAGTCACAACAGTATTGTCTGACCTGATTAAAAAAGCTCCTGAACGGGTATCGGATATCTTAAATAACCCTTCACCGCTTAACATTACTTCTTCTGTTTTATCTTTTGAAAAATGATCTGAATATTGTAAGGAACTTGCTGAATTCAGCCATACCATGCTGCTGTCGGACAGAGATACAAGCGTTTGTTCGGCACGGTTGCTAAACTTCTTAATTAACACTTCACCTACCTGCTTTTTTAAAAAGGTATCAGTAGAAAAATTGGTTTTGATCAGCCATCCAAGAAATACAAGACCTGTAAAACAGGAAATAATAACAACAACAAGTAATTTACCCCGGGCACCTTTTGCAATTGTGTTTTTCTCAGTAATGAAATGAGTGTCCTCGGGTTCTGTCAAAACCAGTTTTCCATCTTCGTCAACATATATAAAAGAAGGATGATTTTTTTTGATGTCTTCATAAATATGCTTAACCATCTTCTTTAGAGGCTGGTCATTATTGCGTAGCCTGTCAATATACGAAAACAACTCTTCCAGTTCTTCACGGGAACAGTTGTTCTTTTCGTATTGACGAAGAAGGTATTCTATTCTGTCTTCCACATTAGTTGTAAATTAACTGTTATTGGGAAATTAAGAAGTCTTAGAAAATCCGAAACGG
Source organism: Bacteroidota bacterium (assembly GCA_018268105.1). Classification (GTDB taxonomy): domain Bacteria; phylum Bacteroidota; class Bacteroidia; order Chitinophagales; family Chitinophagaceae; genus Agriterribacter. The sequence continues at coordinate 5,971 of JAFDXG010000160.1, forward strand.
AAGATGGTTAATCCTTAATGATTATTTTCTCATGCGACCGGAAACCCTCAGAAAATAATTTTTAATTGTCTTTTTCGAAGCTTTTAAATACCGGGCAATTTCACTATAGTTAAGTCCGTCTTCTTTGGTGAGTCTGTAAACCAGTTTGCGTTGTGGCGGCAACTGATTTATGGCTTTGTCAATTATCGTGTTATATTCTTTTAAAGAGACTGTTTCTTCTGTATCAGTCTCAAAATGGTGCAAATTTATCCATAAAGCATCCCGTAACCTGCGTTCAGAAGCCGTTTTTTTCAGAAAATCAATTATCCTGCTTTCAGTAAGTTTATAAAGCCATGCTTCTATATTATCAATATTATGAAGTGAAGATCTGTGCGCCCATAGTTTTAAGAAAACTTCCTGGATGACATCCTTTGCATATTGATCTGATTTGGTAAGATGGGATACAAGGGTATATAGCTTGTATTCTTGTTTTTTAAAGATATCAGTAAAATATACTTCAAGAGTTCTGTCTATACTTTGCTGCGAGGTCATGAAATACCCTTTTTGGCTTAATCAATGGCATTTAGTTATTTAAAAATAGCAAAAAATAAACCAGAAAACTTAATGTGATAAAAAATTTTATGTATAAACGCAGTTTTTTTAGGTGGAGGGTAAGTTTCGAGCGACGGACAATGTAATATACCGGAGGGCTAAAATGCGTTTTTTTCACCTCTGAATATATTGAATACAGTCATGAAAACAATGCGGGCATCCAGCCACAGACTCCAGTTTTCAAGATACCAAATATCGTAAGTTACCCTGTTGGCCATATCTTCTAATGTTTTTGTTTCGCCTCTGAAGCCGTTTACCTGGGCCCAACCGGTTATACCGGGCTTTAAAAAATGGCGGATCATAAACTGGTTGATCAGCCTTGAATAATCCTGCGTGTGCTTAAGCATATGCGGCCGGGGCCCTACAACGCTCATATCGCTCATCAGAACATTAAAGAACTGGGGAAGTTCATCAATGCTTGTTTTCCGCATAAAACGGCCCAACCTGGTTATTCTTTCATCACCTTTGGAAGCTTGCCTGGCATCTGCATCAGCACTAACACGCATGCTGCGGAATTTCAGACAGTTAAATGGTTTGCCATCTTTACCATTTCGTTTTTGCACAAAAAATACCGGACCCCGTGATTCCAGTTTTATTAATAAAGCAATAAGAGGTACAAGCCATGATAAAATGAAGATAATGGCAAAGCTGCTTACTGCAAGGTCGAAGAACCTTTTTTTGATCCGGTTACCCACATCATCCAGGGGCTCATTCCTGGGAGATAAAACAGGCATATCATCTATGTATTCTATATGTACCGGCCTTCTTATAAAATGGTCGAGGTTGGGCAATATTTTGAATCTTATACAAGCCTGGTCTGCCTGGTTCATCAGGGTGTAGATGTATTTATCCTCTTCCGGAGAGATGGTAGAAAATATTTCGGTGACTTGTTCTTTAAGAGATATGGCAATGATGTTTTTCCTGTCGGTAATAATAGGGTAATGTGTAAGCTCATGTATATTGCTCTCGTCTTCACAAAAACCCAGTATTTCTGTATTGATGGGCTGTTGCTCTAGATATTCTGCCAGCTTTTGCGCCCGCTGGTTGTACCCGATAATTAAAACTTTCCGGGCAATATAGGCTTTGTTTTTAAAATAGTGATAAAGGCCAAGATGGATAATCCTGTTTGTCATTAAGCCCAAACCAAACGACACCAGCATACAAACAAAGAAGATACGCGAAACTTCAAACTGCTTATACATGAACAGGTATAGGGTGATCAGCCCTAAAAAGTATCCGTAGGCATGCATGGTGTTTTTAGAAAATTTCTCAAAAGAAAAGATATCCGAATTACGATAAGTATTATTCCCCCAGCTCACCACAAGCCATACAATATTGCAGGCCATCCACAAATAGGTGTATTGCATAAATAAATCATCAGCAATATAATTTCTGAAGAAAAATTTGCAACTGAAATAAACGGTATTCAACGCCAGTAAATCCAGTAACAGAAATACAATTCTTATGAGATTTGAAAGATTTTTATTCATTTCATCGCCATTTACCTGAATAAAACAAAAGCCTGTTATTAAAACGATTTTGAGTGAAAATATTATTCAATAGTAAAAGAAACCTGCTTAAACAATAATGGAATCTTCTTTGTTCAATTTTTGAATAGGCCTTGTTGAAAATCCCTGCTGCCCCCATTTTTTTAGTAAAAGCCAAATAAAAATGCTGTTTGTAGTAATGTATCTTTTAAAAAGACGCCCTGGTTCCTGAAAAAACCTATATAACCATTCCAATCCTGATTTTTGCATCCATAAAGGCGCTCTTTTTTGCAGGCCTATCATAACCGGCAGTGCTCCGCCAATACCAATCATACATGCATTTATAAATGGCTTCATTGACGCCATCCATCTTTCCTGTTTAGGGCATCCTAATACTACAAAAATTATACGGGCGCCACTGGTGTTTATTTTATTTATAGTATCACTCTCCTCACCGGCAGAGAGCTTTCTGAATGGCGGGCTATATAATCCGGCAAGTTTCAGATCCGGAAATTGTGATTGGATATAGGATTGGGTTGCCTGTAACATTTCTGGTGTGCCTCCGTAAAAATAAACCGGCAACCCGTTTGTCTCCGCGTTTTCTAAAAGTGCGGGCAGTATATCCATACCCGCTATGCGATCCTGTTTTATGCCATGTAAAAGTTTTAGTGCCCATACAAGTGGCATGCCATCAGGGGTAACAATATCTGCGCCTTCAACAATTATTCTAAAATCTGAGTTTTTGTATGCTTCAACCAGCATATGTACATTAGCCACACATATATATGATCCCTTTGCCTGATTGGCTAATGTGGAAATATCTTCAACCACTTTTGTATACTTACCAGTTGTAACTGGTATGGATAGTATTTGTATTTTCATTTGTACAAATTAACAGCTTTTCAGGTAACTCTTTCGAATTTCGGAGGTAGTATGGTTATAAGCTGTATTTTATCATTATCAGCGCGATTTAATTTATGATATACATTATAAAATAAGCGATAAAGAGCAGTATCAGCAGCCCTTTGCGTATTAACTGAAACTTGTCGGGTTTGTCATATTGGGCATCCAGGAAAAGCAAAAGAATGAGTAAACTACTGTCATAATACCTTTGAAAAAAAAATTTGTTTGGAATCTCCGACATAAATAACCCCATGATAAATAACAGATAAAACAAAGGGTTCTCTATCCGCCAGATGCTTGCACTGGCACAGATACCTACGCCTATCAGAAAATAAAACAATAAGGATGCACCGTGTAAACCCGGGAGATCATCTGCAATATACCACAGGTAACCGAAATCGTGTTTTGCTTTTACTAATGGAAAAAAGAAAAGTAACAGCCATGCTACTACCAATGCTATTGTAAGTTTGGGTTTGTTTACATTCAAAAAATTGCGGTACAACTTATCGCCGACAATAAACAAAGCATAAAACCCCAGCACTGCCCATCCATATAACAGCGGCTTAATATTTAACACGGAATCTTCTGTGTGCAGTTCATGAAATTGAGGCGGAGTCAGCCCTTTCCATGTAAAGAATAGTAAAAACGTGGGAGTTGCGGCACCTGCAAGCAATGCCAGATATATATACTTTGATTGCTTTAGATCTTCACTCATCATTATATCTATGCTAACAGGGAATAAGATATACAGATAGGTTTGCCTGGTTAAGCAAAGCAGCATAACAAATATCATACTGAATAGGAAATTCTGCAGACTCCTATTGCTTTTGAACCTTAAATAATATTGAAAAAACAGCAGCAACCAGAGTACAGGCAGGTTGTCTGTCATCACCACAAAAGCTTCCCTGAAAAAATAAGGCGAAAGAGAAAACAGGGAAGTGGATAAAAGGGCCGAAATAAATGGTTGTTTAAACTCGCGGATCAATAACCTGAATAGTATTATGGTGCAAAGAACTGTAATGAAAAAGTTTATCAGCCTGAGGTGCTGGATGTCTGACCCCAGTACCTTGCTCAATATGGCGAAAAGAAGGTGAAATAATGGTGTGGTTGCTGAATTGTAGTCCGTAAGATCCGGGAAAGGAAGTTGTTTTGCAAATTGAAGTATCACCGGATAATGGTACTCAGTTTCATCATAAAAGAACACCATATCAAGCCCGCTGGTCAACCCTTTGGTATAAAAAAATACAATGATGAAAGGTAGCCCCAATACAATGGCCGCTATTATAGAATTAAATCTTCCAGATGGACCAACCTTGATTATTTCAGGTTCCTGCATGCTGATTTGAAAATTATTTGTGCCCGGGTTGGTTAGCGTTTCTTTTTGATATATTCTTCAGATAGTAATTTAATGTGCTCAGCCTTTTCTGCCACAGTTTCAAACCGGTCTTTAATTTTTTTTGCTGGCACCCCACCATAAATAGTGTAAGATTCTACATCCTTAACAACCAGAGCCCCCGCTGCAATAATCGCCCCATTGCCAATTTGCACTCCACTGAGAATAATTGCACCATATCCCACCCAAACATCATCTCCTATTCTTACGGGTCCGCTATCTATTCCCTTCCAATTATATTCTTTATCCCGTATTTCCATAGCATGCCTTACCGGCACACCAATCTGCTGATAGTTATGGTCATATCTGCCTACAATGGCCACCTTATTCCCAAAAATTACATAATCACCAATAATACAGTCTGTCTCTATCTGGGAATCCCTGCCTATATAGAAATCCCTTCCAATTTTAATGGTATGCTTTGCCCATATCCTTACCCGTTTCCCGGCATGAAAGCCAGGTGCAATTTGATATTTCCGCCATTTTATGGCAACAAGATAATAATCTCTTAACTTTTTGATTAATTTGATCACCTTCCTGTTTTAAAAACTTTCAATAATATAGTTTGCAACTTTGAACGGACCCTTGCCGCAAATCCCATTCTTTTTTTGAATAAAATCTGGAATGTCGAGGTAACTGAAACCTGTTCCGGAAAGCAGAATGAGGTTTTAGCTTCAAGGTCTATATCCGGTAAATATCTTTTTTGCGATCCTGTGGTGTGGGTGGCAAGTTCATCAAAACCTGCATTATACACTTTGGAATACACAGGATAAAGAGTAAGCCCACCTACCCGGAACTGATGATAAAACCAACGGATAGCCCAGGAGTCAATTCTTCCTTCCATTTGCTCCCGCAACATTTTGTTCAGATCAGACCCCCCTTCCGAAAAAGCTTTCCGGAGCGCTTTATTTTTTTTGAATGAAGCATAGCTGCTCACTTCCCAGTCCACATCTTTCCAGCGATTTTTCCAGGTAGACCATCCCCACGACCAGCCCCGGTTTAAAAAATAAGCATCATAGTCATAATTTGTTTGGGGGGACTTTAGGCTAAATGAATACCCCGATATACTGAACACGCTGGTTTCTGTTTTGTATCTCTCAAGAGCTGCATTCATAAAAGTCAGAAAGTTTGGAGTAGTGATCAGGTCGTCTTCCAGCACTATAACCTTATCGTATGTAGACATTACCCATGAAGTTCCGGAAATAATAGATTTGGCAAGCCCGAAATTGTTTTCCCGTTCTATGATTTGTACGGAGCGAAAACCGGTAATGGTTTTAAGGTATGAGCGCACTTCTTCTATTATTGCTTTGTCTTCCTCCTTTTTTGCGGCATCAGAAAAGATAAACAGATCAGAGGATTCCGCCATATAGTTTTTCTCTAAAGCGGCTACAGCCTGCTTTAACGTTGCAAGTCTCTTGTAGGTAAATAAAAGTATTGGTGCAGTATTCATTATTGGGGGTAATATTGATCAACAATTGTCCCGATTTTATTGTCCCATTTTTGCTGGATGGCAAAATTATACGCGGCTTCGCTCATATTCTTTACTATATCTGGACGATTGTATAAATAAATAATTGCATTCTTCAGGTTGTCAATAGCCATTGCAGGGGTATCACAATTGCAGCGGATACCGGTATCATCATTTACTATCAGTGCCTGACCATGTAAGTGCAGACAAACTACCGGCAGCCCGAAGGCCATGGCCTCTACTAGTTGCAAAGACCCGGAATCCCGCAGTGATGTATAAAAGAACACATCATGGCTTGCATAGTATTGACGTACTTCAGCGTAAGTCACCCTCCCTTTCCAATCCACTGTTTTCTCCAATCCATATTCTTTTATTTTATTTAAAAATGGTTGTTTCATTTCTCCGTCACCAACCACAGTTAAGGTAATGCCCGGATATGCTTTCAGTTCCCGCATTACATCAAGTAAAAGTAAAACACCTTTTCGGGGCATAAATCTTCCCGTCCATAAAAGTTTCAACTGTCCGGGCAAAGGAGCTTTCACTAGTTGGTGCTCAGGGTAGAACGACCCGGGCAAAGCCACATCTGTAACCAATTGGGCATTGGTGACCCCGCATTTCTTTGCCATATCAAAAGTTTCGGTATTCGCTACCAATACGGCAGTTGCTTTTTTCAGCATTTGTTTGAAGGCCGGGTTGAACCTTAACATCCATTTTGTTACCGTCTCCCTGCGTTTCTCCGCTGGCCAGTATTGTCCGAAATATTTTTTAAACGGTTCCGGGGCGTTCTGTCCTCCGCCGGCCGGCCCGAAAATAAATGGGATCCCGAGTTTATACAAAAAAGAACCCATTTGCAGGCTGCCCCAGGTGGCATGATGTGCTAAGTCAAAAGGCATTTGTTTATGTAAACGTAAAGCTGTTGTATAGGCCTTCCATTGCCATAATATATAATACAGGTACATGGTGGGCTGTGAGGCTGAATATAATTTTTCCAATCCAAAAGGAAGCCTGACATAATGGAAATGAAGATGCGGGGGTTTCTCTCCGGCTTCAATATTTTTCTTTGCCACATCCCGCGTCAGGCAGTGTACATCGTAACCCCTATTGGCCAACCCAACAGCCCAGTTCCAGCCATAGCCGGGTTCAGAACCTTTGGTGGGATCACAGGCGAATGCAGAGAGTAAAAGTCTTTTCATGAATTATTTCCATAATGAAGGCAACAAAAGCCTTAAATGAATACTGCAATAGTGTTTTAATGCCTTTGCCAGTCCATAATATTTTTTTTCAAACCTGAAAAAATGAACCGGATGACAATAGGCCATTGGTGAATATAACGCTTTAACTCTGCGGTTCAAAGGCACTTTACTGTTGCACCATTGCTGGGGAACACTGCTTCTTTCACAATAACCAATATATTTTCTTGTAGTTACTACTTCAAATCCGTTATGGGCAGCTCTTAAACCATATTCAAAATCGCCGAGTGCATGTGGAAAAGCAGGGTCCAGAATCCCTATCGCATTGCAGATATTTCTGCTCACCAATACACAATTCCCATTAATAACGTGGCAGGAAGGCATAGAATTGTGAGGCAATATTTCTTTGCCATCTTCAGTGCGTCCTCCGTAGGAGAACAAACCGGTTTGCTTTGAACAGATGGCGCCACAAATTATTGCTTCATCATTTTTAATTGCCACACAATCCAGCATTTCTATAAGAGCATCCGGCATGAGATCTGTATCATCATTCAGCCATAAAAAATAATCAAAATCTGCCGATTCTTTAGCTTTCTGCCATGCCAGGTGCATACCGCGGTTCCAGTAAAGTGATCCGTTGCCAGGGATTATATGAACTTGAGGAAATTGCATATTAACGGCCTCAGATGTTCCGTCAGAGGATCCATCATCGACTAAAAAAACTTCGATTGTGAAATCCTCTTTTATACCTGCCTGAGAAAATAAGTTTTTCAGGCATTGAATCGTTTTATCACGACGATTATAGCAGGTTACGAGAATTGCTATGTTACTTTGAGAGATTTTATCCATTTCCAGTAGCAATTTTGTTTTGCTTTAGGTATAATTTTCGGGCACTAAAATTTACAATTCCATTTGCCCAGTTTTTTATTTCCTGATCTGTTTTTTCACGAAATGCTTTAGAATAGCATATACCAATTGTAATCCACAAGTATAAATTTGATAAATCAATTCTGTTAAAATCTTCTACCCATGAGTAACACCACCTAAATGCAACATATAAACCAATAAGTGGCATGAAATTATTTTTTGATTTTTTAATTGCCAGGTAGCTACTATGAAAGAATACAAAAAAATAGAGAATGACTCCAACAAGCCCGGTCCAAGTAAATATATTAAGGATAGATACTTCATTGCTGTATCTTTCATTACTTGGGTAAGTATAATCATTTGCTACAGAAAATTCAAAAAAAGTAGATTCGTTACCTCGCGCTGGAGTACGTCCAAACCATGAATAATTGTATTTCTGAGCTGAATTAATTACATCTAAATATAGAAATGTACGGGTATCAACTATTAAATTCTCGTCATCCGATTGTCCATTCACAGTTGTTGTTGTAGAATAATCTCCCGATAAATAGTCTCCGATTTGAAAAATATTGAAAACATTTGCAACGGCTAACATAACTGCAATGAGTGGCAGAAGAAGTAAAATGAACCTAAGGAAATTTATAAGTTTTACAGAAATAAATTTTCTAAGATAATATAATAAACCTATTAAAATCGTCACCCCAAATTTTATAATATTACTTCTTGCTCCTAAGTAACTGGTTATTACAAATAGTGCAATTAGCAAGAGAAATATTTTCCATTTTGTAGTAAAACAAGGGAGGAATAAAAGAATAAAACTTACCGGGATTAAGTAACGACCAATGGCTTCCCCCTGTAAGAAGGGGAATATCAATACAAATAAGGGTAATGCGTATTTAAGCCAGAATGATGTTATCTTCTGAACCAGATTCGGATTGGTAGAAACATAAATAGACAAAGGGAGCATCATTACCAAAGAAGTGCCTATTAGATTCTTCCATTCCCAGTAATTATCAGCCACAAAACATCCCCTGATTATACATATCAGATTCCAGAAAATATACCATTTTAAAGTTGTGATATTGCTATCATTTGAATGATCGTAGTATTTGTTTTTGGACCTGAAGAAACTAAAAATTATTATACTGTTTATTATCCACCAAAATAAAGTATTACCAATAGGCAGATCAGACCATTGGTTTACCGAAGAAATAGTAATGGCTAAGATTGAAATTAATAAGAGTTTATTCGTCTTCTGCGTCATTACTGATAATTTTTACAATATCACATCTTTCACTTTTCGGGCGGGATTACCAGCCCAAATTTCATTGTCAGGTATGCTTTTTGTAACTACAGAGCCTGCGCCTACAATAGAATTTTCTCCAATAATTACACCCTTTAATATGATAGAGTGTGCTCCTATAAAAACATTGTCTTTAATAACAACTGCTTTTTTTTGCTTATTCGTTAAATCTAATTTTTTATCCCGTCTCAAACGAGGATCAAGAGAATGAAAATCGGTGTCATATATACAAACCCCTCCTCCAATCTTTACGTCATTTCCTATTTTAATGCTTGTATGACAAATTAATGATGATTGGCTTATACCTACATTATTTCCTATTTCTAATTTAGCACCGTTATCTACAAACAATATACAAGGTTGTACAAATCCAATTGGGTTACTTGAGACTGTATTATTCATGGCAAAATTATTGCCTATAAAACATTTACCGTTTGCAGCTATCAGCAGGTAAGGGCGTCCACGGGTTGAAAATTTTCCAATCTTTACCCCATAAACATAAAACATCAATCTACATAACAAATAATCAAACTTGTTAGCAATGATATTAATAGTTTTTCTAAGCGCTCTAAAAAATAAATTTAATATAAAATGCATGAACTTAATGATTTGTTATACATCCTGCCTGCAGATTGCCATAAGCTGATCAAAAATTTTGAAAACATCTTCAGCATTATTATCCCACCATTTGGTTTTTGATAATTCGTTGCTGATTTTTTCAGGGAATCTCAATTTTATAATTTTAGCCGGAACGCCTCCAACAATAGCAAAAGGGGGAACATCTTTTGTGACAACAGCCCCGGCAGCAATTACCGCCCCATTTCCAACGACCACTCCATCTAAAATAATTGCCCTTGCACCAATCCAAACATCATTGCCTATTTGTATTTGTTTATACTCCTGAAAATTGCTATCTGTAGTAACTAATTTTACCCGCATTGTATTGTTAGCTTTATAAAATAAGGGCGAAGTGGAAAACATATTTAGCGGATGTGCACCTAAACCTATAATAACATCATGAGCGATTGAACAATAGTTTCCGATAGTAACATGCTGAGCTAATGAATTTCGACCTAAATAGCTGTAAGAGCCAATATGGACATCATTGACTATACAGTTTTCTAAAATATGAGAGTGTTTACCAATGGTTACATTTTTTGAAAAAGAACTTCCACGATCAATAATTGAAGTTGCAAACCTTTGTTTGTTTTCTGCATCCCTTGCATAATCGTTACCTATTTTTAGCAGATAAACTATTATTCCGAATGGTATTCGTAAAATTCGAATTATTTTATCTAATCCTTTCATAGCTTTAGTTTACCAGTAACATGCGCCTTCTACGGCATTTGCGTTTTTCGGCTTCTCTTTTTCTCCGGGATACACCCAATGTTTGTTAAACAAATTGGTATAAGGCCAAACAATATACTGTTCCCACCGTTTCCCCTTTATACCAAACAGTAATTGGGTAACGCCAGCAAGATGTATTGATTTTTTGCCTGCTCTTTTAACATGTGCCGCTAAAGGGAAACCATAAGCGCCACAACCTATTATCGCTATGTCATAGTCAATTTTATCAATTTCATCCTGCATCCCTTTAAGCGCAGCAAACCAGTCTTCATATTGTGTTTTTTCTCCCGCAATACTTTGTACGGCTTTGATTGTTTTTAAATCAAAATCAGGTAAAAGATTATTTTCAAATAAGAGCTTTCGTTTCTTATATTGATCTTCAATGGTGTCGGCAAATGGGTGCACTACCAATACTTTTTTTCCTTCGAGGGCTTTAGTCCAGGGAGTTTTGGCAAAAAAAGGCTCCAGGTCTTCCAGCACAACCATTTTTGCATTTGCCAGTTCAAGCTTAAAATACTTTTCCTGTAATAACCATGACCCCAGTAAGTCCACCTCTGGGATATCTTTAATCATCAACTGGCAAAATTGTTCAACTTTGTCAACCCTGGCCGGGAAAAATCCACTCCATTGCCGCAGTTGATTGATTACATTATTTTCCCACCACCACTCTGGTGTTTTTCCTGAAATATAATCCTTCCAGTTTTGGTTGTTTCTTTTTACCCCAAGGTAGTTTACGAGGCATAGCATTTCTGTGGAACCGAACCTTGCAATCATACAGGGGGCATCCCTTTGCAATAACTGGTATATTAAATCATTTGAATATTCCTTATTAGCAAATATTTTCCAGTTTCTCCCATTGTTCACTACATCGGGATGAAGTATATAATATATTTTTCTGCAACCTTTTAGTATAGCTTTACTTACGGGATTCACAATAACATTGACATTTTAAATGATTAAAATATAAAGTTCAGTTTTCTTTTAAGTATAACGTTTAAATTTTTTAATATCTGCCGTTCTTCAGGAGGCATAAAGAAGTTGTAATAAAGGAACAAAAATGTTATTGAAGTGGTGAAACTTATTGTAATTAATCTCAACATTCCCTTATCCATAAGGAGCGAAACTAATATTCCTGTAGCCGTCATAAAACCGGTAATAATAAAAGTAGGTATCAATACTTTTTTGAAGTACACCGAATATGAAAGGTTACATTTTTTATTAGCAAAATAAACTACGATACCTCCGCCTACAATACTCCAGCAAATTATCCAGGTAATGTAAAGATAATATGGCGGATACCCCCAATAAAACAGCAGGGTAGTTAATGCAATTGGCAGAAAGTTCACAAAACTTTTTACTATAGTATATCTTCTGATATCGCCCTGGGCAGAAATTGTTCCGGAGATCATTATAGTGCATTGCTCAAGTAAAAATCTCAGTAATTGCAGCCGGGTAAACAGAATAGCCCACTCAGGAACATTTTTGAGCCAGACCTCTAAAATGTAGGGGGTATCTATTATGAACGGAATCGCAAATATTGCCAGTAAAAAGAAAGAAGATTTTGCACCTATCATTGCTGCATCAAGCATTAATTGCCGGTTACCGCCACCTTCACTTTTTACGATAACAGGATTTAGTGCTTTCATCATAGTATTTGAAAATACCATCAGTTGGCCGGATATCTGATTGGCGATTCCCTGGGCGGCGTTTAGAATTGTACCCCAAAAACTATTTAGCACGACGCTCAAACCATATTGGGTAATAATTCCAGAACTTGCAGACAGCAGATTCCAGCCAGCAAATCCAGTCATTTCCCGCATCAGTTTTTTATCATAATATTGCCTGGGGGCAAATGTGCACTCTTCATATTTACGATGGCAATAGATACGCATTATTATCATAACCAAAAGGGAAATCACCGCCATTAAGACACCATATATAATCAACTTATCCTGTAAAGTATACACTACAATAAAGGCTACAGCTAATTTCAGTGCGGATTCAATTATGCCTATAATTGCATAGTATAGCATATTTTCATGGGCATTCAACACCGCGTCAAAAGGTACTGTCATCACGGTAAATACGGTACTAATAATCATACAGTAATACACGATATGTGCAGTATGTACCCTGTCTTCAGGTATTTTGAGAATGCCATTAAATAAGAAATGGCCAACTATCAGCAGCACAATCCCGGCAATTATTGCAATAAAGAAGTGCAGAACAACACTGATATTGAAAATGCTTCTTTGCTTTTCTTTATTTCCTTCACCTTCTGAATACGACATAAAACGCTGGGTTGCACCTGCCATTGCTGCGTTAAGAAATCCAAGCATAGCAATAACGCCGCCTACAACATTAAAAATACCGAAATCAGAGGTGCCAAGTGCGTTGAGCAATAAACGTGTTGTATATAAGGATACAAACATGGTTATTCCCATTTTTGCGTACAGAACCCCGGTATTTTTAATTACCCTTTTAGCTGTATCCATTAAGGTTGACTTAAAAAAATAGCATTTCTAAATTTGGTATTTTGAATAACAAAACTGCTACAAAATACATTATCAAATTATACCCTGAAGTCTGCGATTGGGATATTGTCCCTCTTTAATAGAGTACTTAATTTGTTCGAAAAGTTTACTTAAAATTAATTCAATATTGTTTCTCACAGTTTCAATCTGAAAATTTTTATCCCACCAAATGCTCCCATCGTGAATTGAAGTGCTGTTTTACTAATTCCAGATCTGAAGTAACCATATCATTTACTAAGCTCTTCAAATCATATTTAGGTTGCCAGCCCAATTTTGTTTTAGCTTTGGTTGGGTCTCCAATTAGGATGTCAACTTCTGTAGGACGATAATATTTAGGGTCAATACGCAATACAACTTTACCAATTTTAATTTGATACTCAGGGTTATTGCATGCAATAACTCTTGCAATTTCACTTTCCTCTTTCCCTTCAAATGCCAGCTCAATTCCCAGTTCTTCGAAACACATTTTTACAAAATCCCGAATATAAGTTGTAACACCTGTTGCAATAACATAATCTTCAGGCTTATCCTGTTGTAATATTCTCCACATGGCTTCCACATAGTCCTTCGCATGCCCCCAGTCTCTTTGGGCATTAAGATTACCCAGGTACAAACAGTCTTGTTTTCCTAATGCTATTGCCGCTGCAGCCATAGTAATCTTTCTGGTAACAAAAGTTTCTCCTCTTCTTGGAGATTCATGGTTGAATAAAATCCCATTGCATGCAAACATATTATAAGCTTCACGGTAGTTTTTTGTAATCCAAAAACCATAAATTTTTGCTACACCGTATGGTGAACGCGGGTAGAATGGTGAATTTTCATCATAAAGTCCCTGCTCATTCTTATTTTCTTTTGTACCGCCATATAGCTCGGAAGTTGAAGCCTGGTAAATACGGGTTTTTTCAATTAATCCAAGTATCCTCACGGCTTCTAATATTCGTAATGTACCAATACCATCTACGTTAGCTACATATTCAGGAGAATCAAATGAAACCTTAACGTGTGACATTGCTCCAAGGTTATAAATTTCATCTGGTTGAATTTCTTGAATGATTCTGATAAGATTAGTAGAATCAGTTAAATCACCATAATGTAGTTTAAATTTAACATGATCTTCATGTTGATCAACATATAGATGGTCAATTCTCTGAGTGTTGAAAGATGAAGATCTTCGTTTAATGCCATGAACCTGGTAACCTTTTTCTAATAGCAACTCAGCTAAATAAGATCCATCCTGTCCGGTAACTCCTGTAATCAATGCTGTTTTCATAAATATTTAAATATTAATATTAGTGCTGTGCCTATTATCTTTTTTTGTCTGGAATCTAATCTATCCTTCCACCACTTCTCTTTTTAAAAAATCCTTATATGCTTGTTTTATACCTTCCTTTAATCCGGTACTATGTTGCCAGCCCAGGGAGTGCAGTTTACTTACATCCATAAGCTTTTGTGGTGTCCCGTCGGGTTGGGTAGTATCAAAAACAAATGTTCCTTCATACCCAATTATCTCTTTTATGAGTTCTGCCAGTTCCCTGATAGAAATATCTGTGCCAACTCCAATATTGACGAAATCTTTCTCATTATAATTTTCCATCAGGTAAACACAGGCATCTGCAAGGTCATCCGCAAACATGAATTCACGTCGCGGGTTGCCTGTTCCCCAAACGATAACTTTGGGGCTATTATTTTCTTTGGCCTGGTGTACTTTGCGTATTAAGGCAGGTAAGACATGGGAATTTTGAGGATGATAGTTGTCTCCAATGCCGTAGAGGTTGGTGGGCATTACGCTAATGAAATTGCAGCCATACTGGTCTCGGTAGGCTTCACAAAGCTTTATGCCCGCAATTTTTGCAATAGCATAGGGTTCATTGGTGGCCTCCAGCAAACCTGTTAAAAGATATTCTTCTTTTAAAGGCTGGGGGGCAAGCTTTGGATATATGCAACTGCTGCCCAAAAACATAAGCTTGGTAACATTGTTTTTATGTGCCGCATGAATGATATTCGATTCCATCATCAGATTATCATACAAAAAATCTGCCCGATAAGTATTATTTGCAACAATACCTCCCACTTTTGCCGCTGCCACAAAAACATAACCGGGTTTTTCTTCTTCAAAAAATTCGTCTACCTGCTGTTGGTTTCTCAAATCTAATGCGGTAGAGGTTTTGTATATAATATTTGTGAATCCTTTTTGTTTTAAGCATCTTAAAATGGCTCCACCCACCATACCTCTGTGTCCGGCAATATATATTTTATCGTTTAACTGCATAGCTTTATTTTGGCTATATAATGAGAAAATTTAATTATACCCCTTAGATTTTTCCTCCTTTAATATTGAGGTATCGGATGAGATATGTGGGGTAACAACTTCAATATTATTTTTGCCTGCCTGGGCAATTAATGTATATCCGATAGAAGGTAACTCTATTTTAACGGTATTGTTAGTTACCTGCACGATTTTCCCTTCCCTATGAATAAAAGGTCCGTGAATAATCTTAACTACATCATTGACATTGACTGCAACTTTTTCTAATTGAACGTTTTTATGCTCAAGCAAAAAGCTACGGATGGCATCAATTTCTTCATTTTTTACCATCGCCGGCTTTCCCAGCCAGTACACAAAATTCAAAATGCCCGGCATTGCTTTTATGCGGCTGTGAGCCTGCACTTCTGCCCGTACAAAAACATAAGATTTGAATAATGGCTCCAGAATAGTTTTTTTTCTGTCATGCCATTGTTTCTGCACTTTATTCAATGGGCAATATTGTTCTATGCCTTTTTTGCCAAGAAGTTCTGCAACTTTCTTCTCCCAATTGGGTTTGGTATAAACCACATACCATTGTCTGCTTTGTTCTCTATTCATTTACGGTCAGGATTTAACAGTTATCCAAAGTTTTCATTTCATGCTGGCACAGCTTCGCTTTTCCCAGTACCATTAATCGTTCAATGGCCTTTCTCCGGACCTGGATTTAAATCTTATCCCGTTTGGTTTGTTATCAACTGATTCTGTAATTATATCTGTTGATAACAATTCATTATTAAATATCGTCAGGAAATTTAGCTGAAAGAAGTACAACATGCACATTTACATTTCAGTTAATTATTCCTAAGATTTTGTATTTGTTTTCCTTTGTTTATTACTCTTTTTTTGTTTTGGGGTATGTTCTTCCGTATACCCATAACCGTATCCATATCCATACCCGTAGCTGCTTAATCCTTTATTTTTAACACCATTAAAAATGATTGCCATGTTTTTAAGCTCACGAATTTTGTTTTGATCATCCAGTCTTTGCAGATAAAAACGAGGAGTATATCCATGGCGAATCACAAAAAGTGTAGCATCACACATAGGTGAAATGATATATGCATCTGTTACCGGGTTAATCGGGGCCGTATCTATGATAATATAATCAAAATGCGATTCTAGATAATTCAATAATTCCGGCAAACGTCCATTAAGAATGAGCTCAGAAGGATTTGGAGGAATAGGACCGGATGGGATCAGGAACAAATTTGGGGTTTCTGTACTCTTGATGATTTCCTCTGCTTCCATATCGCCAATAAAATAATTGGAAATACCTTTTGCGCGGTTAATATTAAAGGCATCACTTAATTTGGGTTTTCTTAAATCAAGTTCAATAATTACTACTTTTTTCCCAATTAAAGCCAGGCTCACCCCAAGGTTAGCGGTGATAAAACTTTTACCTTCACCGGAAATGGATGAGGTAAGCAATATTTTTTTCTTCCTCGAATTAATGCCGAGGTACCCAAGAGAGGTTCTTAACTGACGAAACTGTTCGGCAATAAAACTTCGTTTACCTTCAGCAATTACCAATGCGGTATCAGATTTGTCGAAGGCTACTTCACCCAGGATGGGCGCTTTAGTAAATTTTTCAATTTCAGCTCTGTACAATACACTTCTGTTGAGCATTTCTTTGATCTCTACAAATCCAATTCCCAGCAGCATGGCAACGCCAAGAGCGATAGCCATAATCATTGTTCTTTTGGGGCTCACCGGCCGGTTGCTAACTTCTGCAACATCAATAATCCTGCTATCCGCAACGGTAGAAAAATAGGATAAAGCAGTCTCTTCCTTTTTCTGCAACAGGAAAGTGTAAATACTGTTTTTAATGGATTGTTGCCGGCTTATGTCCAATAATTCTCTTTCTTTGTTAGGGAGTCTCTGCAACATAGTAGAGTACTGACTATTAGTATTGCTCACGTCATTACGGCCGGCTTCTATACTCTTTATCTGGTTGCGGATACTTTCTAAGATGCGTGGACGCAGATGTGCTATCTGATCAGCGACTGACAACATCAAAGGGTTGCTTTCAGCCGTAGTAAGCTTCATCTTTTCATACTGCATTTCTAATACATACATTTGATCTAAAAGACCGGAAAGTACCGGATCAGTAATCCCTAAAGTAGATGGAACAATGGCACCCTTTTTTTCTTTATTGGTAACATATTGTTCTACCTGTTTTAAAACGGCAAGTTGCATGTTTAGCTCTCCTAACTTCTGATCATTGACTCCTACATTGGCTAGGAATTGTTTGCCCTGCTCACTGATATCTACCAGGCGATTTTTTGTTCTGAAACGTTCCAGACTGTGTTCCACGGAGTCCAATTCTCTAAATACATTTTTCAGCCGCTCATCTACAAAGGCTAAAGTATTGGATGCAAGAAGGTTTTTATCATTTACAGCAGCCCGGTTATAAGCGGCTATTAATTCATTGAGAATATTTTCAGCCCTTTTTGGTACATTGTCTCTATAGATCAGATTAATTACGGTAGACTGCTTACTGCTGGCCGACACTTGTAAACCTGCTAATAATTGCGCTGCAGATCCTCTCAGGCTGAACAAAGAAAAGCGAAATGGCTTATTCAGTTTTCCACCTCTAAAATAGGGGTTTATCAAAAAGCGGATAGTGCCATAAGGCGATGAGATCCATTCATTCAGCGAGTAAACATTATTATTAAAGTTAATTTTACCCGTATTTATATCGTAATTAAAAGGGATATCTTTTGCCGGAACTATAGAATCAAGATTTCTTGCCTCTACCCAAACCGGAGAAATTTCATATCCGGAAATATCATGGATCCGTCCCTCCTGAATTATTGGTGCATATAGTCTTAAATTTTTTACGACTTCTTTGGCAATTGACCTGGATCGGAGGATTTCAATTTCATTCTCTACTATTTTCTTGGAGCCAAAAAGATTTAGTGATTCCATAAGATTTGAATCGTCTAATCCTTTTTTCTGGTCTTTAATCAATAAGCTGGCAGAAGCCTGATATATAGGTGTAGCATATCTGAGGTAAAACCATGAGCTTATCAGGCTTATAACAATGAGTATTGCAAACAAAGGCCACCAGGGCAGGTATCTGTTTAATATATCCTGCAAAAGGTTATCCTCTTTGTTTGTACCATAATTGTTAGTATTTAAATCAACCTGCTGCTGCATAAATTATTATAATTCATTTACTAAATGTCTCATTTTATTAGTAGTGCTGTTACAACGGCAAGAACCGACACTGTGCTCAGTACCAAAGGCCATATTTGCATGGAACGATCTCCGCTGCTGAGTCTTGCTGCATTGGGTTCCACATATATTACATCATTCGATTTTAAATAGTAATAAGGAGATTCCAATAAATTTTTTGAGTTCAGATCCAATCGCCTAACCATCTTTTCTCCATTCACTTCACGAATCAGCAAAATATTATCCCGTTTAGCATATACTGTAAGATCCCCTGCCATACCTAATGCTTCGAGTATGGAAATTTTTTCACTGGGAACGGAAAAGACAGTGGGGTTCCTGACTTCACCCATAACAGTAATTTTGAAATTGATGATCCTTATATTCACCACAGGTTCTATGAGAAGTTTTTTGTCTACCAGTTCTTTGGTTATCAGGTCTTTTATTGCAGTTTTTGTTAGCCCGGCAACCTTAATAGTACCTAAAACCGGGAACTGTATATTACCCTCCGGACTGACTAAATAACCAGCGGTTTGAGATGCTATGGATCCCCCGCCACCCATCCCTCCAGCCTGGCCAAGCATGTTTGGGGCATTAAAAATTACATCTGCTTCAGGGTTGGGACTACTAACGGAGATAGTTAATATATCATTGCGATAAATGACAGGCTCTGGGATTTTACTGAAAGATGAACTTATCGTCGTATCCCCTATGCCATAGAAATAAGCTGCTTTTTTTGTATTTACACAGGAAGTTGTACTGAAAAATAAAAAAACAACAACAAATCCATGAAGTCCGTATAAAATCTGTTTGAATAATTTGATCATGTATAAAAATTATACCAGTTTCAATTTACATAATGCTATATCCCACTCTTTTATAAGTTTTGAATATACCCTATATAATTATTAAAAAATTATAGCCTGATGCTTAATCAATTATGTCTGGCAAGAAATACTGGAATAATTACGGATTTTAATAGGAATTAAATTTTATCTATTTAACTTCTCATTACAGGGTTGTTGGAAATGCAAAGATAAATATTTTAGCACACTAAAGAAATATTCTCATTGGAAATTAGCATACATTAAAAAAGATTCAATATATAAGTGTCAAGTTGTATGGAATAAATATTGCAAGTGAAGGAGGAATTTAATAATCTACACCAATTCCATATCGTATCTTTCAACGCCTTCTATGCCCGGTAATTTCTTTAATCTTGTTACCAGCTCATCAAGTTCTTCCTTATCGTGTACAAAAAGCTTTACATTACCTTCAAATAGCCCCTCTTTAGCTTCCACTGTTAAGGCAGCGATATTAATTTTCAATTCACCGGAAATAAGGTTGGTGATTTTGTGAATAACTCCAACGTCATCTAGTCCTAATATTTTAACCCCTGTAAGGAAAGAAATTTCCTTGTTTTTCACCCACTTTGTTTTCACCACTCTGTGCCCAAAATTAGACATCAGTCTTGCCGCATTAGGACAATTGGTTCGGTGAATGATTAGCCCTTTTCCCGTACTTACAAAGCCAAATACATCATCCCCTGGAATAGGCTTGCAACAATTGGCTAAAGTGTAAACAATCTTGTCACTGCTTTCGCCGAAAATAATCAGTTCATTGTCTTTTTTCTGACCTGCTTTTACCTGGTCCAAATCCGGAGATTTAACTTCCGGTTCTATTTTTTGTGGCTTTGGTACAATTAGCTTATCGCCGGAAACCTGAAATTCATCTTTAAGATTCTTAAGGTCAATATTTTTGACTGCAATCTGATAATACAGGTCCAATGGCGAAGCCTGTTTGTAAAAAATCATAACTTCTTCAATATTTGCCTGGCTAACAGACACCCCCATTCCTTCCAGTTTTTTCTGGAGTGTATACCTGCCTTCCTCGCCTATTTTGCGTTTTTCCTCTTTTAAGGCATCTTTTATTTTAGTTTTCGCTTTTGTGGTAACGACAAAATTTAGCCAATCCTCATGCGGTTTTTGTTTGTTGCTGGTGATGATCTCAATCTGATCTCCGCTTCTGAGTTTATGACTAATAGGCACTAACTTATGATTTACTTTAGCGCCAATACACTTTGACCCGACAGCACTATGAACTGAAAATGCAAAATCAAGGGCAGTTGCTCCAATAGGGAGCATTTTTACATCGCCCTTGGGAGTATAAACATAAATATCTTCAGCAAGAAATGAGGTCTTAAAATCCTGCAGAAAATCAATTGAATTTACATCCTGGCTGAGCACTTCGCGTATTTGTGTAAACCATTTATCAAACCTGCTTTCCTCAGCTGCGCCTTCTTTATACTTCCAGTGTGCAGCCAACCCTTTTTCAGCAATTTCATTCATCCGTTTTGTTCTGATTTGCACTTCTACCCATTTTCCCTGAGCACCCATTACGGTGGTATGCAAGGCCTCGTATCCGTTCGATTTTGGATTACTTAGCCAATCGCGCAATCTTTCGGGTGAGGGGTTATACATATCAGTAATTATGGAATAGGCTTTCCAACAGTCTTCTTTCTCTCTGTCCGGAGCAGAATCGAGGATAACACGGATCGCAAAAAGATCATATACTTCTTCAAATGCAACACCTTTTTTCTTCATCTTGTTCCAGATGGAATGAATAGACTTCGGGCGGCCTAATACTTCTACTTTTAACCCTGTTTTTTCCAGTCTTTCTTTTATAGGTTTAATAAATTCATTGATGTACCTAGTTCTTTCCCTTCTGGTTTCTGTAAGTTTCCGGGCAATTTCGCGATAAATATCAGGTTCCAGATATTTCATTGCGAGGTCTTCCAATTCTGTTTTGATCGTATACAAGCCCATCCTGTGCGCCAACGGGGCATATATATATACTGTTTCACTGGATATCTTAAGTTGTTTCTCCCGCTTCATACTGTCTAACGTGCGCATATTATGCAGCCTGTCTGCCAGCTTGATCAATATCACCCTGGGGTCGTCGGTGAGCGTAAGTAAAATTTTCTTGAAATTCTCTGCCTGTTGCGTGGTGTTGGTATCAACAACATTGGCAATTTTGGTAAGCCCGTCAATGATACGGGTTATTTCAGGGCCAAAGGCTCTTTCTATATCTTCTAGTGTAAGATCGGTATCTTCAACAGTATCGTGCAGGAGTGCACAAATGGTAGAACGGACTCCTAATCCTATTTCTTCCACACAAATTCTTGCAACGGCTATCGGATGTAATATATAAGGCTCACCGCTTTTGCGCCGCATGGTTTTATGAGCATCTGTAGCCATCTCAAATGCAAGCCTCACAAGCTCCCTGTCGCCATGCTTTAATTTAGGTTTTAAGCTTCTCAACAATGCCCGGTATTGCCTGACTATTTCTTTTTTCTCTTCATCCTCACTCAGGTTGTATTGAGGAACTTTTACTTCTGTATCCATATATCATCCAAATTTAAGTAAAATCTATTACCTTTGCCGTCCTCAAAAAGAACTGGGTTTATTTTAAATAAAGAGGAACAGCGGGTGTGACGAAATTGGCAGACGTACCAGACTTAGGATCTGGCGCCGCGAGGCATGGGGGTTCGAGTCCCTCCACCCGCACTGATCTTTTTTATGATAATCAGTTCCACAACTTAATTCTCCTCCCAACAACCGGTTAATGTCAACAATATTGCAAAACAGTTTGATATTAGCCGACAGGCCATCTCCCTGCATCTGAAAATTCTTTCTGAATGCGGTTTGTTAAACATTAGGCAACTTGGCAGAGAACGCCTCTGTGAGGCAAAACTTGAAAAGCTAAATGAAGTGCATGAATGGGTAGGACAATATCACAAATTGTGGACAGGGAGAATGCAGATGCTGAAAAATTTTATCGAACAGGAGTCTTTACATTCTAATATTACTGTTACATCTGTTAAAAGGGCAAAGAAGAATATTGATAATTTTAAAAAGAAATAAAATGAAAGACCTGAAAGATCATGTTTTCATTGAAGAGATATTTGACGCAGGTCCGGAGCGTGTCTTCAAAGCCTGGACCGATCCCCAAAAATTGATGCAATGGTACGCACCTGAAGGGTGTACGATTCATTTCAAAAAAATTGAAGTTGAAGCCGGTGGTAAATTTCATTCCTGTATATCAAATCCACATTTCGGAGATTGTTGGTGTATAGGTGAATACAAAGAAGTTACCCCCTATTCCAGGCTTGTATTTACATTGATCAATGCCGATGAGAATGGAGAGCCGGTAAACCCCGGCGAGATCGGGATGAACCCTGATTGGCCGGGAGAAACCTTAGTTACTGTAATTTTTACGGAGGAAAATGGGAAAACCAAATTACAACTAAGGCAAACTGTCTCGCAGGAGTTGGCTAAAAAAACAGGGGCATATCCGAGTTGGATTCAGATGTTAAACAACTTACAAAACAGACTTCTTTAAACAAGAAAAATGAAAAAGCCAATCATATTTGGAACGTTAATTACGCTAGCTTTGATAGCGTTCATTAATACCAATCACGCAGAAACAGTGGACTACAGAAAACCTGATATTGAAAAAGATACCCTTATTTTCAAAAAGGGATATTCCAATGTCAATGGAATTGAGATGTATTATGAAATATATGGTCAGGGCAAACCTCTTGTACTTATTCATGGCGGTGGATCCACTATTCAAACAACATTTGGAAGAGTTATTCCAATGCTGTCTGAGAAATACCAGGTAATTGCAATGGATTTGCAGGCTCATGGAAGAACCAGTGACAGGAATTCAGCACTTTCATTTGAACAGGATGCCGATGATATTGCAACACTTCTCAAAAACTTGGCGATAAGTAAAGCGGACTTTTTTGGTTTTAGTAATGGTGGAACAACGACAATGCAAATCGCAATTCGTCATCCTCAAATAGTAGGAAAAATCATTTTAGCTTCAACGCTTTCCAAACGCAATGGCGTTCCTGATCAGTTCTGGGAGTTTATGAAAAAAGCCCGGCTCGATAATATGCCCGTTGAATTAAAAGAAGCATACAGACAGGTTGCGCCAAATCCTGCCAACCTGCAAATCATGCATGACAAAGATGCTGCAAGAATGATAAAATTTACAGATATACCAGATGAAAAAATAAAATCTATTAATGCTCCGGCATTAATTATCATTGGTGACAAAGATGTCATAACGCCTGAACATGCTATAACGATGCACCGGTTGATTGCCAACTCATCATTAGCTATAATTCCCGGAGTGCATGGAGAATACATTGGAGAAATCACAACACTTCAATCCGGCTCCAATGAAGCAAAATTTGTAATTCCAATGATTGAAAATTTCCTTAAACTGACAATTCATTAAAGCAATGCTTCCTGGAATATTTATAATAGTTGTTGTGTGAGTCGTGATACTTATTTTCAATAATCTCTTATATTTTTACCGCCAACCGATCAATGTTTTTTAATATAAAAGTATACCTGCATGTTTTGTTAAATTTGCGACATGAATTTAGCCGAAAAATTTAAAAATATTTTTGAGCCTGAGTTGCTTCAGTTGATTGAATCAAGCGTAAGTATCAGTACTGTAAGAGAAGGGGATGTGATACTTGAAGCCGGGCAGATCGTGAGGATAATCCCGCTTTTACTTAATGGAATATTAAAGATTGCGAGGATAGATGATTCAGGCAAAGAGCTATTGCTATATTACGTTCACTCCAACGAAAGTTGTGCGATGACTTTTACCTGTTGTATGCAGCAATACCCCAGTGAGATAAGAGCAGTTGCTGAAACTGATGTTGAATTTTTAGCCATTCCCATAGGAGTGATGGATGAGTGGTTAAGCCGGTTTCCTACCTGGAAAAGTTTTGTGATGCGTACTATTCGTAACCGTCTTGATGAATTACTGGATACTATTGATCAGCTTGCTTTTCAGAAATTAGACGAACGGCTTGTTCGTTATCTCAAAGAGAAATCAAGGGCTGCAGGCTCGTCCCTCTTAAATATATCTCATGAAGAAATTGCAACAGAAATGGCATCCTCAAGAGAGGTGATTTCCAGGCTGCTGAAGAAACTGGAAAACGATAAAAAATTATTACTCTACCGAAATCAGATAAGGTTGCTAAAGGAACTGTGATTGTTGTCTATATACAATTGTGACCAAAGTCACTGTATAATAACTTTTTTCATCTGACTTTTGCAGTGAACATTAGAAAAACAAAAGATCAGATAAAAAAGAACTACAATGAAACACGAAATAGAAGCGCTGTGGATGGGTAAAATGCAGTTTAATGCACTGGTGAATGGCCACACAGTTATAATGGACGCACCGGAGAGGGTAGGCGGTGAAGATAATGGCCCTATACCCAAACCCTATGTGCTTACAGCATTGTCGGGCTGCACAGGTATGGATGTGATTGTACTGCTCCGCAAACAGGGGAAGGAACTGACAGATATGAACCTGAAGGTTAGTGGGGAAATTAGCAAGCAGCAACCCATTGAATATGTGTCGGCACATGTTGTTTATGAGATGAAAGGAAGGGTTGAAGATGAGCAGGCAGCATTTGATGCTGTAATGACTTCACAGGAAAAAATTTGCGGTGTAAGTCATATGCTCAAAAAAATTATGCCTGTTACCTGGCAAATCATTTATAATGGCCGGGAAATTTTCAACAACCAGGTACAAATTGCTGCTCAACTGAACTGAAATTGATTGTATTTTATAAAATTCAAAAGCTGATTATTAAAATGTTACAACTACTTAAGAATATTGTCGGACTTGGACAGACAACGGATTTCAAAGCACTGGTAAAGAACGGGGCACAAATAATTGATGTACGTACGACGGGAGAATTTCAGGGTGGACATATTAAGGGGGCTATTAATATTCCTTTGCAAAACCTTTCAGGCAATCTTTCAAAAATCAGAAAAGATAAGCCGGTAATTACCTGTTGTGCATCGGGTATGCGGAGTGCATCGGCAAAAAGTATTTTGAAGTCAGGCGGATTTACTGAAGTATATAACGGTGGAGGCTGGATGAGCCTGCAAAATAAAATTTAAAAGCTGCACTGAAATGGAAACAACGGAGAAACCTAAAACTTTTTCGGAAATCATAGCACAGGACAGACCGGTGTTGGTTGATTTTTTTGCAGAGTGGTGTGGTCCCTGCAAAATGATGAAGCCGATTTTGGAAGAATTGAAGCATAAGATTGGTGACAAAGCAACAGTAATAAAAGTTGATGTGGACAAAAACCCTCAGGCAGCTTCTGCTTTCAATATCCAGGGTGTTCCCACACTTATACTCTTTAAAAACAATGAAATAAAATGGCGGCAGTCGGGTGTGGTGCCTGCCAACTATTTAGAACAAATTATCCGGCAGCATCAGTAGGTTTATATAATTGAATCATTGCAGGAATGTTTTACTCACCCATTTTTCTTCCGTACTTATTTTGCACCAGCCGTTAATTTCATCATAAGTAAATACTTCGGCCCCTTTTTGCAGGGAACCAATTCTTAAACCTGATGCAGAAGGTTGATTCCTCACGTTTAATACATTTGCAATGACGGTTGCCCGTGTAACATCAACGGTATATTTGCCATACACCCAGTGATTTTTTGAACCGGAAATTTTATACCATCCGTTTTGAATTTTATAAACCCGTAGAATTGCACCGAATATAACAGGATCTCGGTCTGTAGCTTTTGCTGATCCGCTCCCAGGCTTTTTGCGGATATTTAAAGTGCTTGCAGTAACTGAAACATATTTTATTATTGTATTGTTGTTGTCGTTTGTTTGTCCGTTTAAAATCTCATCTATAAGAGGTAGAAAATTTCGTTGACAGTCCGAAACCTTGTTTCCGCCAAAAAAATTTGTTCCCGGACATGACTTATTTCCACCACTCCCATCGTTGCGTACCCCATCGCTAAGCCTGAACCAATGGTGATATACAACCCTGTCTGTATTGACCGGAATACTAAACTTGAAACATATTGCTGCAGAGGCCCTGACGATTGTTTGCTTTTGTGTGTTCCTCATGATGTCAGCGCCGGTATCAAAATTCCCGAGATTTTCTATACAGATGGCATTGGCATTTTGTCCGTAAATACAGGCTGGAGATTTTTCAATATTTCTGCCCGTCATCACCGTCCCGTCGGGGAATATGGTAAAATGCTGGCCAATGTCATCCCATCCGTTATTATTTACGTGATGATTTTTCATTCCTCTCTGCAAGTCAAAATGATTGCTTCCGTTAAACAAAGAATAATCAGGGCTGAAAGTATGATGTTCCTGAAGGGTTATGATAGTTCTTGCAACCATTATATTTGAAAGGTATGTTTCAAACTCATCAATGGTCATTAGCGTAAAACCATATTTGGTTTGCATATGTAGTTGATTTTAGTATCCAATGAAGTAAACAATAGGTTACGTCTCAGGAGTGTCAGTAAGATGATGGGATTTTGATTACCAATTTACATAAATATTTTAGCAGTATAGTATACAATCAGGGAGTACAATCCTGATATTTAAGTTTCATTGCAGGGGGTATCGCTCTTAGGAACAATGGCTTTAAATATTATCCGCTTGTATAAATGACAATACAGCGGTATATAATTTCTCCATGCTTTCTGCTGCGCTTTCAGTATTGGTATGTAGTATTAAGCTGGCATCAATTCCCGGTTCAAAACCAGAACCAATACCGGTGAAGTCAGTAATTTCATTGTTGCGGGCCTTCCTGTACAGACCTTTTACGTCGCGTTGTTCACACACGTGCAGGGGACAGTCCACAAATACTTCATAATACATATTGCCTGTAATAGCTGCAGCAAGTTGCCGGTGCTTTTGCAGAGGTGTGATAAAAGAGCAAATCACTATAATATTTTTTTGCACCAGTAGTTTTGCCAGCTCAGCAGCACGGCGAATGTTTTCAGTCCGGTCGGCCTCACTAAAACCAAGATCTTTATTCAGTGTTTGTCTTAATTCATCTCCATCAAGTACTACGGAAAAATAATTTTCTTCAACCAGCTTCTTTTCCAGCAAACGTGCTATAGTACTTTTACCCGAACCGGATAGACCAGTCATCCAGATCACCATCCCCTTCTGATGCAATATGTCGGCAGTGTCTGCTTTCAATGATGAAAGAATAACAGACACAAAGTCTTCAGGTAATTTTGATGCAGTATATTCCACTGTTTCTCTGTATTGAGTGGGGGTTTTTGTTTTATTGTTCAGTTATTTCCAGTATCCAGCCCTTGCCCTTCTCTACAGGAATATCATCAGTTGCATTAAATGTTCTTCCCGTTTGAAAACCTTTAATATCAGGTGCTACTATTCTTACTTTCGCTGCATCAATGCCCAGTTTTTTCCAATCTATCTGAAGCTTGCAACTGGTATCTCCATCTGCCCAACTGGCAATGGAAATCAGTGCCGCTTTATTTTTCTTATATACTGTTGCCGGGATATGACTGTTGCTTGTTTTCACCGGGCAGTTATCGCTCCAGTAGCCAATCATTTCTGATCCTTTCATACCAAACTCATCCCACAGTTTCCATAAAGGACGCGGATCATTATTGGTATTCCAGGGCATGCGGTTTGTCATGCCATATATCATCCCGCGCCAGGGATTGCCGCCTTTTTCCAGCATCTCACCCATTAGTCCAAAAGGAATACCACTCACTTCAGTCAGGAAAAAATCGGGGCTGTTATTTTCATAGTCAAAGTATTCTCCAAACCACAGCCTGTTGAGATAGGGGAAATGTTCCATATACAGATTGGCGCTGTTGTTAAAGCCATCGCGATTATTGTATTGATTGGCAGAATGCAGGTCAATGATACCGGGATGGCCATTTTGAGTCAGCACCCGCTTAATGCGTTTCATTGTAATACGATCAAAAGCCACATCATCGAGGTATATACCATCAATACCTACATTATTCACCAGCCAGTTCATTCCTTCTACGTAATAATTGTGCCATCGGCTCATGCCGCTGTTTATTATTGCTGCATCTTTTATTTCGGGCACAAACCAGGCAGCTATATAGTCGTCGCCTAAATGTTCCTGCAGCCAACTAAACCCGCCACCGTTTCCCGGTGAATATATTTCATGACCAAGGCTGCGCATAGGAAATGTTTCATAGGCGCGATCCGACAATTCTCTTACGGTGTTATATATCTTCACCTTCAGTCCCTTGCTATGTGCTTCATCTATATAGTTCTTCATCTTTTTCCATTCAATGAACGGATAGTTGATCCATGGATTAATAGGAGTAGCATGATGGATATTCACAACTGTTGCCCCTGTTGACTTAATGCTGTCAATAGTATTGTAACTATGATAAAAACGGGTAGCCCATTGAAAATCTGTATTGATGGTGTGGAAAGGGGTGATGAGAAAAGTAAAATTGTAGAACAGGGTATCTCCCTTTTTCATGGAGCGCTCACCGGAATAATTATTTACATTGATGCTATTGTTTTCTTCATAAATATTAATACCTCCCTTGTTGTCATTTCCCCAGGATGCAGGAAGTAACAATGGTTTTTGTAAATAGAAATTAGTATTTAATGGGCGCACATATTTTTCATCTCTTAAGCTGTATTGCAAACCCATATTAACGTTGCCAATCCATGCCCCATCCTGGTTTTTGTGGGCTACGTCCCATTTCCATTCAAATGTTGCCGGACGATAGCCTCCTTTTTGCCCGAGACCCATCATATATTTTGAAGCATTTTTGGTAAAAGGGAGTATCATGGCGATATCTTTCAAATTAATATCATTTTGCGCAATGAGTTTAACAGTATACATAATGAATCCGTCAAACTCAAGTGTTGCATTCACTTCCTGTTTCAGATCGGTATTATAATTCTCTGCTTTCCAGCTTACGGTTCCAGGTTC
Source organism: Bacteroidota bacterium (assembly GCA_018268105.1). Classification (GTDB taxonomy): domain Bacteria; phylum Bacteroidota; class Bacteroidia; order Chitinophagales; family Chitinophagaceae; genus Agriterribacter. The sequence goes on from JAFDXG010000160.1 coordinate 35,364, forward strand.
TTTTTTTACAAACTGCAATCCTTTGTTTTTCCAGGCCATGGCATTGGAAGCCCCCTGTTTTGTGATATTAAATTGTACGGGGCCGGTGAAAATGCGTGACGGACTGGTATTATATCCCGTCATTTCAGAATTGAAGAAAGATAATATTTGCAACGGAAAGCCATTGTCTCCAACGTACATTCTCCGCCCCAGCAAATCTATGCCTCTTTTATTTACTTTAAGAGGAGTATAAGGAGCAATCACAGTATTCTCCTGTGCCATAGTGGAGTTGAGCCAGTGAAGCCTTGTTTGCAGCTCAGGAGTACTGATGCCGCCATCGGATAATACTTTTCCTGAAACATCAATGGTGAGTGATACAGTTACAGAAGGATGAGATTTACTTTTAATGACAGCATTTCCTTTGTATTTACCTGCTGTTGCAGAGGTGGGAATCTCTACAAGGCACCACAGCGATTGCACATGACCATTTTCTAATGAAGGTTTTTGTGAAAAAGGGGTACCGTCGTATTGAACGCCGGTAGTATTGAGACAGGAAATATTTTTTGATGCAATGATCTTCCCCTTTTCATTTTTCAGATCAGAAAAAGTAATAGCTATTTCTTTTGTATTTTTCAACGCAAAAATGGCGAGTTGAAAACTATAGTGTTCACCACGGTCTGCCTTACCCGAAAAGCTGAGTGAAGGACCTTTCTCCACCCAGCGGTATGGGATCTTCGTTCTCATTCTTACGGGATAAGTGCGGTCTTCCGGAAAAACAATAAATGCCTTTGATTTATTTTTCTGAATTAATTCGTCAGTTTCTTTTTCTGTTGCCGTCACTTCCATAGGGAAGTTGCTGTTGAAAGCATTTATACTCTGTATTTCAGAAACTGTGGTATTAGGAGGCATATCATAATGAATGCCAGAAAGCCAACCGGCTGAAGCGGTTTCCTCCGGTTGCAGATAAACCCCTTTGGGATAATTGGCCCGCCCTTCGTTTTTGTAAGGCATATAATATATATAATAGATGCCCTTACCCGATACAGGTTCAAAGTAAATATCGCCTGAAGCCTGCGAAATATTTTTGGCAACAACATTAAGCACTACCTTTCCCGACTGTGCGTCTTCTACTATTATTTTTTTGTTCTCCGGATGATCGTCTCTTCTTCTCCAGGGAATTACCAGCTTTGCCACATTCCCTTCTCCGTTAAAGGTTGCCAGCACACGGTGATTGCCAAGAGAATCTGCATCCCAGGCGTTATCGGTAATGGTAAACTTTATTTCCTGTGCAGTAAGGTTTCCAAGAAGGCAATAAAATGAAATACAGAACAGCAGTTTTTTCATCCTATTAGTTTTAAAAAAATAAA
>JAFDXG010000161.1 GCA_018268105.1 Bacteroidota bacterium
ATAGAAATCAATGCCCATTTAATCCAATATCTTATGAAAAACCTTGACAATATTACTCTATCTAAAGTCTCCTGTATATACTCATTGAGTTTTTGGTATTAAAAATTGAGTAATCGGGTGTTTTCAATGTAGGAATTACAGGAAAAGAGCTTTAAGCTCCATAATCCTTTCGATGATAAAGGAATTTTTACAATTACTATGCAGCTGGTTTGCAGCTACCAGAATTTCCAGTATATATAACACCAGGCCAACGCATACAATGCTAGCCACAACTTAATCTGTTTCCACCAGGGCCTTTTTACCGATGAATCGTTAAGCTCCGTAACCCATGACCATTTCCATAGGAAGGGTTTTATCTGGTTTGGCGTGGGTGGCCTAGTAAACAATGAAACAAATGCAATTAACAACATTGTTATTACCTGGGCAATCGCACCTACGTATAACCAATGTAAGTTTATACCGGCAGCTATTAATCCAACGCTGAGTAATATCTGAATGACTACTCCACCAGCTAATCCGGTAACGGCTGCTGCATAGCTGGTGCGCTTCCAGAGCAATCCCATGAGTAATACAGAGATGAACGGCGTTGCCATATAGGTAACGCCGGTTTGAAAATATTTAAACAATCCAATACTCCCGACTAAGGGAGCAACCAACGATGCAATAAGTAGAGCTGCACCGCCGGATAGTTGCCCCGTAGAGATAAGTTCTTTGTCTCCTGCGTATTTTCGAAAAAACCTTTTATATACATCCAGTGAAAAAATAGTTGCGATTGAATTGGTTAGTGCACTTATAGTGGACATTACTGCCGCAAAGAAGCCGGCTAATATGACGCCTTTAAGTCCTGAAGGTGCAAATAACTCAAGTGCTAAGGGAAAAGCTTTATCCTGGTCATTGGGCAAAAGCGAAGGACCCTTGTGCAAAATATCCAACCAGTGATAAAGGACTAATCCCAACAGGCAGGTAACAAGAGGCCGGATAATATTGATAAATCCTGAAAAAATAAGACCCATCACACCATCCCATTTACTGCGTGCGGAAAGGATTCGCTGTATCATCACCTGGTTAGATGACTGGTAAAACAGGAACACTCCGAAAGAAGCAAGGATCAATCCGAGAAAGGGCGCTTCCGGATCAGAAGGAGGTTGATACAGATGAAAGCGCTCCGGCGCTGCGGCTACCATGGCATCCCATCCGCCCGGGATATGCCTTAACGCCAGAAAATAAAACAACACCCCACCGCCAATGAGTAGTACACACTGTATGGCATCTGTCCACATCACAGAACTCAGTCCGCCCGAAAGTGTATAACTTGCAGTGACTAACACTATACCTGCCATCACATACTCCATCTTCCACCCGGTTAATTCGCTCAGGGTGATGCTACCACCGTAGATAACCGGCGGGAGAAAAACAAAAACATAACCGATCAGCATCACAAAACTGTAAATATCACCACACAGCGGGCCGAAACGCCGGTTTAACAGTTCCGGCACCGTCATAATTTTATTCCGCAGGTACATTGGAATAAAAAATATCATGGTCATAAGGTAGGTTGGTAATACCCACCATTCCCAGTTGGCAATGGCTAATCCGCCTTTATACGCAGCGCCAATAGTACCCACTATTTGTTCGCTGGATACAGAGGTAGATACAAATGCAGCCCCAATGAGGTACCAATCAATACCCTATCTTGGGAAGAGAATGAAATAAATTACTCTATTTTGTACAATTATTATCCTATTTTGCATGATTCAATATTAAACAAGGATATACGTATTTGCTTTGCTATATTTATGAAATGAAACGCTCATGTATAAGTTTTCTTCAAGCAGAGTAAGTATATAGGTGTCGCTTCCTGTCCGACCGGCACGCAAGCATTCGACCAATAAAAAAACAAAAGATATAAGAATGAAACCGCACTATAAGCCCATACCCTCTGAATCAAAACTATTTAAAGTAGAATTTCAGAAAACAAGTCAGGAGTTTTATTATCCCTGGCATTATCACGCCGAACTTGAGCTGACTTTTATTTTGAGCGGTCAGGGCGTTAGATATGTAGGCAATTCAATTGAAAATTTTCACGAAGAAGAATTGGTCTTACTTGGCTCCAACCTACCACATGCCTGGAATACTATGATCGAGCAGGACCAACCTGTAACGGCAATTGTAGTATATCTGAAAGAGGATTTCTTTACCAGCAACTGGATGCAAAGCGTCGAGTTTGAAGGCATAAGAAACCTATCCCTGCTGATGAATAAAGGAATGAAAATTTCTAAGGCGATAGCAACGGCACTTAAACCAAAATTTTTTGAGCTGCTTAATGCATCCCCATTTGAAAAACTGATGATCTTGCTACAGGTACTTGAGTACCTTTCGCACAATTATGAATACAGTTTTTTATGTGAGCAAGAGTTTGCCTGCGATTTTGATGATATAGATAAAAAGCGTATCAATGGCGTGTATGACTTTATTCAAAAAAATTTTCAAAATCAAATATCACTTGCCGATATCGCTTCAAAATTAAATATGAGCGAGGAATATTTTTCGAGGTATTTCAGTAAAACGATGAAGAAGCCTTTCTTCGAATTTTTGAATGAATACAAGATCAACAGGGCCTGTAAAATGTTAATTGAAACAGATAAGCAGATAAGCGAAATATGCTATGCTTCAGGGTTTGAAAGTATCCCTTTTTTTTACAGACAGTTCAAGAAATTTAAAGATTGTCAGCCTAAAACATATCGCATGAATTTCCTGAAAATATCGAATTATCAATTGGTGTAAACATTCTATCAATTCATATTTATAGTTATAAAAGATGGCCTATTGACTTAACCCACATTGCAGTCCAACAGGTGAAAGAGATATACACAGCCTTACGGTACAAGCAGCAGCCCTTCACCCGAAAAAAATCCATAGTCCCCCTGCCGGATTTAAAAAAATCGCAAAACACTGAAACATCTGAATTTCTGTCGGGATAGCTGCAATGTGGGTTAAGTATCAGTGTATGCATTTATAGTGTATTAGTCTTGTTAATTTCATAAAATACAGGATAGCCCAAAACTTTGAAACTATCCTGCATTCCAAAAATGTGTCACAATTTTAATACCCGGTATTCTGTATAAGTTTTTTGTTTATGTCAATCTCATGCTGAGGAATTGGCCAAAGATAATTTTTACTTGCATCAAAAGTTCTTTGTTCACTTAATATACGTTTTGAAGTTAGCGTAAGCGCACCGGTATTTGGATTAACAGAACCCAGTCTTGACCCTAATACGGGGCCATTCATTACCTGCTCACCAATTTTCCAACGCTGTATATCAAACCAACGAAGCCCTTCTAATGCTAATTCAACCCTTCTTTCTCGTCTAACTAACTCACGCATTTTAACCTGCGTATTGTACACCGTCTTATCTACTATCGGCATGCCGGCGCGCGACCTCACTTCATCTATAGCATTGTAAACAGTTTCATCTATCTGGTTCAACTCTATTTTTGCCTCAGCAAAAGTTAGTAAAATCTCAGCATAACGAATTACAGGAATATTTAGCCCGCTATTCCACATATCGGGGATATCAGAAAGATGGGAAGTATATTTTTTGATTGAATATCCCGTATAACTGTATACCGCATAATAGTCTATCCCAGAAGGATTCAACGGATCAAAGTAGCTACCTTCGTACAAAGAGCCTGGCGCAATAATAGTTGCCTGTAATCTTGGATCTCTATTCAGATATGGTTCATCCGGGTTGTACCCCGATCCAGGCTCAGTAATCAGTTTTCCATTTTTCATTTCATAAGTTTCAACAAGGCTATTTGTTGGGTTAACAGACCACCATCCTCCCGAAGATTCTGTTACAAGAACTCCTAAAGACCACAATGGCAAATCGTTTGCTATGTACTGTACATCCAATATAATCTCAGAATTATTTTCGTTTTGTATTCTGAAAAGATCTGTATAGTCGGGAAACAAGCTGTATTTGCCCATCACCTGATTGCAGGAGGCAATACAATCTTCATATTTTTCATTAAATAATTCCGTCCTTGCTTTTAACGACAATGCGGCACCCCGTGTAATACGCCCCACATCACTTCCTGAATAGCTGTCGGGTAGGTCTCCGGCAATTGCCCCTAACTCATCCAGCACAAATTTTACGACTTCCTGTTTCGGCGTTCTTTCTATTACATTAGCCTCTTCAGTAGAGATATTACTTGTAACAAGTGGTACGTCTCCATACAACTGCGATATCAGATAATATTTATATGCCCGTAAAAAACGAGCTTCAGCTTTCATTCTGGTCTTCATTTCCTCATCCATCGGCGTTTTGTCCACGTTGGCTAAAAACCAGTTGCATTTCTGAATATTGTTGAAGTTCCATTTATGATTTCCTGTATTGGTAGATGTTAACAATTTCATATTGCCCAATTCCATATACCCTTCCCATGGATAGGGATCAAAAGCATTATCCGATGCACAATCCATATAGGTAAGCCAGGTACCGTCTTCCCAATTTTTATAACAGCCATTCAGCGCTGCGGTTGCATCTTTTGCAGACGACCACAAGCTGGACTCACTATACTCATCAAGTGGTTGCCGGTCAAGAAAACCCTTTTTGCAGGATGAGCAAAAAAATAAAAATATACATATTAAGACAATAAGATTCTTTTTCATAATTTTTGATTTGCAAGTTTAAAAGGTAAGATTCAAACCAACGGTGTTAACCAAAACCTGGGGGTGGGTCCAACCACTTTCTCCCGCAGGAGCCTCCGGATCAATCCATTTGTAAAAACTGCTGAAAGTGAAAGTATTTTGTCCGCTATAATAAATCTTTAGCTTTTTAATACCTGCTCTATCCAGCCACCTGCCATCGAAAGTGTAGCCCAATTGAATATTCTTAACACGCATATAGTCAGAATTGCGAATCCAAAAAGACGACGGATTGGCGGCAGCATCATTTTGAGTGTTAGAACTCCAAAGGCGGGGGAACTTATCGGTTGGCCGGTCTGTAGTCCAGTGGTCTGTGTAAATACTTGTAGGTTTCCCGTATTTGTCGCTCACCAAGCCTAACACTTCCCCTTCCACAAAACCTTTCACACCGGCAGCTCCCTGCAACAAAACTGACAGATCAAAGCCCTTCCAACCTAACACTACATTCACCCCGTAAGTTACTTTTGGAAAATAGGTACCAAGATAGACCCTGTCGGCTCCATCTATCACATTGTCTTTATTCTGGTCTTTATACATCAGGTCACCCGGTGCGATATCTCCTCCGCTCTGCTCAGCATGGCTATCAACCTGCTGTTGTGTTTGAAATATACCTTCTGCCTGATACCCATAGAAAGAATTGATGGGTAAACCAACTTTCATAAACGTGGAACCATTGATTATAGGATCAGTACCAGCTAGATTGGTAACAGTATTCTTGATGAATGATGCATTGGCTGTAATATCATAGGTAAAATCCTTAAACTGTCCATGATACCCGAGGTCAAATTCAAAACCCTTGTTCTGCACCGATCCTGCATTTTGAACAGGAGGATTAAAGCCATAAACACTACCTACCGGAATATCAAGTAATACCTGGTCTGTGTTGCGAACGAAATAATCAGCAGTAAAGTGTATTTTTCCATTAAGCAAAATTATATCAAGTCCTATATCAGTTGAAGTGGTAGTTTCCCACCTGATATCAGCATTTGCGCCATTTACAGGGGCTACTCCAGAAGCGATGCTATTACCAAAACCATAATTTTGTCCGGATGCGATCGTGGATATGTACGGATAATTACCAACAAGATTTTGATTACCCAATTTTCCCCAGGATCCTCTTAGTTTAAGTTCGGAAAACACATTTCTGAGTTGCGAAAAAAAGTTCTCTTCTGAAATACGCCATCCGGCTGAAAAAGAAGGGAATGTTCCCCACCGGTTATCTTTTGCAAACCGTGAAGACCCATCGTAGCGAATATTTGCTTCAAACAGATACCGATCGTTAAAAGAATAATTGAGCCTGCCAAAAACAGATTCCAACGCTATTTCAGATGAAGAACCATTTGACTGCTGCCCATCTATTGGTCCGGCGTCCAACTCACTAAGAGAATTATTCAAGAAGTTTTTCCGGTACCCTCTCAGATAATTATAGCTGGTATACTCCTGCGAATAACCACCCAGCAGTTTAAAATCGTTTTTCCCGATTGATTTATCGTATTGAAGTAAAGCCTGTAATGTGATTACAGAGTTATCGTCATTAAAAGCGGTCAATGAATTTGGTCCCTGATAAAAAGTGGGATCTCCGGTTCGCCAGTTATAGTATTGAATATCTTTAATAAACGACTTTGAACGCCCAAGCGTCAATCTATATCCCAACATCGGTTTAAAATGAAGTCCTTTGATTACTTCAAGATCTGCGTCAACTATTCCATTCAGATAGTGCGTATTATTGCGTGTCTGGCTTCCGGACTCGAGCCATGCCATAGGATTGCCGTCATCATAATAACCGTAATAACCATTCGAATATTTATACGGAACATTCCGCCCGATACGATTGATTTGCCATACAACACTCCCAAAGTTTTTTATATACGGATTGGTTGGCTCCTGAAATTTTTCATACGAATAAGCAAAGTTTCCGTTCACAGATAATCGTGAGGCTAACTTTGAGCTGATCTTAAACCTCGAAGTATAACGGCTGAACCCGGTGTTCTCCACAATTCCATCCTGCGACATATAACCTAAAGATAGCAGTGTCTGCACCTTCTCTCCACCTCCAACAATATCTACATAGTGGTTTTGCTGAATACCTGATCCGTTGTAAAATAACTTTAACCAATCTGTATTAGGGTAATTATCCAGGTCTGAACCATCTTTAAATTTCTGAATTTCTTCATTTGTATAGCGGGCATTCTTCCCTTCATTCTGCAATGCTTCATTGTAAAATGTTGCCGCCATCCACGAATCCACATAATCGGGCAATCGGGTAGCTTTTTGTTTGCCAATATATGTATTGTAATGAATTTGTGTCTCACCAACTTTTCCCCGTCGAGTGGTAATAAGAATAACTCCGTTCGAAGCCCTTGATCCATAAATAGAAGCCGAAGCGGCATCCTTTAGTACAGTAATATTATCAATATCGCTTGGATTGACATCATTCATATCGGATATCATTCCATCTACCACCACCATAGCATCGCTATTTCCCAACGTACCAATACCTCTTATCCGCAAGGAGCCCTGATCCCTACCGGGTTGCCCCGTATTGTTTATTACCGTGACACCTGACATGGTTCCCTGTAAAGCTGATGACACATTGGTAACTGGACGATCATCTAATTGTTTGGATGATATAGTTGCTACCGCCCCTGTAAGATTCACTTTTTTTCTGGTACCATACCCTACCACCACTACATCATCAAGTATATTGGCCTCTGTTTGCGTAAGGTTTACGGTAATGTGTTGCTGATTACCCACTGTTACTTCGCGGGTTTCATATCCAATATAGGTAAACACTACTGTCTGACCTTTTACAACACTGATACTGAAAAGTCCGCTCTCGTTGGTCTTTGTACCAGCAGTGGAACCTTTTACCTGAACGGACACATTTGCCAATGGCGTTTCACCGTCCGTAACTTTACCGGTAAGTGTAAAGCCCGTTTGAGCAATACTGTCTTTGGTAAAAAAGAAAAGAACAAACAGTGTTAGAAGCACTATTCGGGAAATTGGATATTGCATTAGTTTTGATTTCATACAACTACTTTTACTTTGTTTGTAATAAAAAAATCAACAAGATTGGACGTTGAACCATATCTCCCATACAAAGATATTTTTCGAATCTTCTTTTTTATTCTACAATCTTGCCCATTTAGTAACCAAATTTGTATTTATTTATACTGACATACTTGTAGAGGATTTTGTTTTGTCTGACTATTATCTAATACAAAACGACATTGCCATCCATACACACCAAAAGATTCGCCTGGCATTGGCAAGCGAATCTTTCCGATAGTATAAAAAGGATTGCTATTACTTTTTGTTATGTCATTTCTATATTTACATAGATGCTATGCTCTGTATCTATCCAACACTTCCTGGTTAATCTCAATGCCCAGACCTGGCTTCTGTGGAATACTTACATACCCATCCTTCATTTCAAAAGGCGAGGTGAGTATCCCTTTCCTGATGGGGGATTCCGTAACAGAATATTCCAGTACCGGTGCATTGGATATAGCAGCAATAAGATGCATGGAAGCGGCAACCAGTATACCCGTCTTAAATGCGTGTGGTACGCAGAGGATATTATTATCCATAGCCAGCGTAGCAATTTTCTTAGCTTCCGTTAATCCACCGCAGCGCGACATATCGGGCTGGATAATATCTACATGCGCTTCGTCTATCAAACGTTTAAAGGCCAGCCGGCCGCTTTCTTCTTCGCCTGTAGCCACGCGCAGTGTGGTATATTCAGTTAATCGTCTATAGCCAATATAATCTTCGGCAGGCAGGGGTTCTTCAAACCAGTAAACGCCAAGTTGTTCCAATGCTTTTGCCACATACATAGCTTCTTTGAGCCTGTATCTTTTCCCAATATCAATCATGATATCCATTTTATCACCCGCAGCTTTTCTTGCGGCTGTAACCAGCTCAATATCCAAACGCGGATCATAGCCCAGCGGGCCCCAGCCCAGTTTAATAGCAGTATAACCCAGTGCCGCATGTTCGGTAACAATTTTCTTTACACCCTCTGTATCCGTCGGCATTAAAGCGCTTGCATAAGCTCTTACTTTATCACAATAGCTCCCACCCAACAGTTTGTGAACAGGCTTGTTAACGGCTTTGCCCATAATATCCCAAAGCGCCATATCAATACCACTCATTACGTGCATAACCGGGCCGCTGCGTCCATAGTAATATGTTTTGGACCACATATCGTTCCATATCTGTTCGTAGTCAAAAGGATCATTCCCCACCACCACTTCTTTTAGCCCATAGCAGGTACCGTGGGCCATGTAGGCTTCCACGACTGCTTTACCCACCATGGTGGAAGTATCAGCCTCACCATAACCCGTAATTCCTTCATCGGTTTCCACAGTGATAATAAGATCGTCCTGCGTTCCGTCTGCAGCAGTTGAAATTTCGGGCAACCTGAGTATGGTTGCTGTTACATTTGTGATTTTCATTTTTTAAAAAATTGACTGTGAAGTATGGTAAATAGTGAAATTCATCATTGCCTATTCACGATCGCTCATTGCTCTCCCCTTTTTTGCAAACAATACCATCAATTTTCCTTCATACACCGTAACCATTAATGTGCTGACCAATATAAGCAAACCTCCAACAATCATTGACCTCGTTATCTTCTCTCCGAGGAGAATTAATCCAAGAATAGCTATAAAAAAAGGCAACAAGTAATTGCCCAGAATCGCCTGGGTAACATCCATCCTTTTTAGTACATAAAAAAACAACAGCATCGAAATACCATATACTATCAAACTCAGCTCCAATATACCCAGTATCGGTGTGCTTCCACTCTGCATCAATGTTGTTAAATGAAAAGGCTCAACCCATATCAAAAGCGGAACGCTGGCAAGGCTTCCCACAATGGAGCAGTAAACCAAAATTTCAAGTTCGGTGATTTTTTTTTCTACCAATACTTTGCAATAAGTATTGTAGTAGCCACAACAGCAGCATGCAAGAAAAAAAATAAGGTTGCCAGTTAAATATTGATTTTTCCCAAAATCAGCTTCGGAAAAATCAGATAGTGACGTGATAAGAACTCCGCCTATCGCAAGCAGGAAACTGATAATACGCACGAAATTCAATTTTTCTTTCAGGAACAATGACGCCAATAAAGCCACAATAACAGGAATGGTTAGTGTAATAATTCCGGCGTTAGCCGCCAATGTCATGCGGGCGCCAATGGTATATCCATATTGCATCAGGAATATGCCGATCAGTCCCGGCAATATAAAATATTTTATATCGTTCCATCGCCACTTGATTTTTACTCCGCGTTTCTTTGTTTCACGCCATAGCAATGGGAGAAAAATAATTGTACTTATTATAAGCGGAACAAATGCCACCGTAGCAGGACTAAGCTTGTCTCCAATGAGCCGTATAACCGGCACCTGGGTAGCCCACATAAAGTTAATAAGCAGTACCAGCAACCAATCACCCGCCTTTTTAGATGTAAACAAATTCATCTGTATGTTGTTAGTGTACACAAACGATCAATCATTGAGGCGGAAACCCTGAGCCAAATCCGCCATCAACAACGAGCGCTGCGCCCGTAATGAACGAAGCATCATCACTGGCCAAAAAGATTGCTGCCCTGCCTACCTCTCCGGGGTTGCCAATACGCCCAAGCGCATGCAATTTACCCGCATCAGCACGTGCTTTCACAGGGTCTGCCTGACTTTGAAAATACCCTTCTGCCAATCCTGCATCTATATACCCCGGACATATACAATTCACCCGTACACCCTCCCGGCCATGATCAATTGCCATAGCCTTAGTAAGCCCAATGATTGCTGCCTTGGTAGCACAATAGCCTGCACAGGTAGGCTCTACAAAAAAGCCATTTACCGATGACATATTTATAATGCAGCCTTTTGTTTTACGCAGAAGCGGGAGGAAGTATTTTGAACATAAAAAAACTCCACCGAGATTTACTGCCAACTGCCGGTTCCACTCTTCAAAGGAGGTATCCTCTGCAGTTTTATTCACCTGTACTGCAGCATTATTTACCAAAACGTCTACCTGCAAATAAGTACTTAGGGTTTGTTTCACCAACTTTTGCACAGACTCCGGGTCGGACACGTCTGTCTGTACCGGAAGTGCTGTGCCCCCCGCAGCAGTTATCAGATCTACCGTTTTAGTAGCCGCTACAAGGTTGATATCAGCAACAATCACCGAGGCGCCTTCCTGCGCAAATCCAAGCGCAGAAGCTCTGCCAATACCAGCTCCTGAGCCTGTTATAACAATTACCTTTTTACCGAGTTTCATCCGCTACCCTTTGTTTAAAGTGATTTATACTTGTCATATACCTCCCGTAAAGAAGATCCGTTCAGCAGTTCCTTTCGAGAGTGATTTTCATTCATCGCTTTATCTTTTGCTCTTGCTAACACTTCACCCTCGATCCCCTTCGGTATCACTACAACACCATCAAAATCTGCGTAAATTAAATCTCCGGGATTAACCAACACACCACCACAATTTACAGGCACATCATAATCTACCATGATGCCTCTTCCTTTAGAATCAAGTGGCCTTATCCCCGCATAATACACCGGGAAATTCATTTCAATTATACGCACACAATCTCTTATCTGACTATCGCAAATACAACCGGATGCCCCTCTTTTTTTCGCAATTGTAGACATCAATTCACCCCATGGTGCATTGGAACCATTCAAATCTGTGGAATGTACCACCACATCTCCTGCATTTAATGAATCCATTGCTTCAATTTCGATTCCGTAGGGGTTTTCTTCATCTATCACATTAGTTTCTTCCCATTTAAAGGTCCTGGCCCTGCCTATTAAACCACACCTTTTTATATCGGGTAACAGCGGGCGGAGCCCTTGATGCATCGCCTGGTTGCGATATCCCATTTCATCTAATATATCGCACACTGCCGCTACATATAAATGTTGCTTTATAAAAGCAATCAGTTCCGCCTCGCCAGAAAATAAATTCATCAGTGATATTTTAATTTCTTAGTTAAAAAAATGTATTTGCTGCTCTATAGTGAATTATAACTACCAATTAAGACTTCATCCACAATTAACAAATTAAGACAAATTTATGAGTAGATTACTCAAGCAGGTTAGCCGATTTTGATATATCAATATCCTATTTTGTGCCAACTGGAAAATCAAATCCCGGATTGTGCTCCCTACTACCAAATAAACTAAAGATTTGTCCAAATAAGGTATAAATAATTTTGTCAATCGCAATAAGTTTGCTGAGATACTTTATTTTGCTGAGATATTTTATTAAAATAATTTTTCAACTCCAGGACATAAGTAAACCAAAATCCCACTTTTGAATAAATTACGGGAGCCAGACAAAATATTCCTGGTTAATTGCCGATAAAAAACCTTTTGTCTATGTATAAGATCACATTCTTTGTTATCAATTGCTTAATCGCAACGACCTTGTATGCACAGCATCAGTCAAACCGTTATTCGGAAAGACCCGACTCGATAGCAACTCATAAAGTGGTTTTAGACAATGAATCTAAACTTCTTTCGTGGATACAACCGCAATCCCGGGCGTATGACACCTTTCTGCGGCAGCGCTGGAATTTTATCAAAACCTCTGTTCCTTTTAGTCCGGGTCCTCCCCCACGGTCGCAATATCCGCAATATTATTTCTACTGCGCCTATAAAGTAGCCGATGGCAAAATCCTTCAGGAACCGGATGCATGGATGAACGATGTTGGTGAGAAAATCCCTAACTGGTTTGAGTCTGCCCGATTATACTACACCTATACCGGGGATACTGTAGTAATGAATATTGTAGAAAAGCTTGCGGAGTATGCGATTGATCATGGTATGACACCGGCAACCTTTGCATGGCCGAATTTTCCATATACTACTACCAATGCAGGCGATGTGGAATTTAAAGGTTTCGATGCCGCTAAACGTTTTGTACTCCATGAAGTGCAGGTAGATCACGCAGGAGATATAGGGTTGACATTTTATCGGCTTTATGTATACACCGGAAAGGAGAAATATAAAAAAGCAGCAATTGGCATAGCTAATACGTTGGCCGACAAAGCAACAACAGGCAATGCGGAACGATCGGTTTGGCCCTACCGTGTGGTAATGAATACCGGCGAAGTAACCGCACCTTATGGCGCCAACTGGATAGGGGCCTATTCACTTTTGGAGCATCTGGTAAAAGCAAAAACAGGCAATGTTGCTGCGTACCAAAGTGCTATGGACAAAGTGCGGGAATTCATGCTCCGCTTTCCTATGCAAACAGGCTACTGGGCTGACGGGCACACCGATACCGATGTAAGAAGCAACACGTACAAAAGTAATATGGGCAAAAGTAATACCGCGTTATATATACTGGATAACCCTTCATTCGATCCTGATTGGATAAAAGATATACCCCGGATGATACTATGGACGGAAACCAATTTTGTAACCCGTTGCAATGAAGGTGAGCCGGCTACGCAATGGGGGGCTAATCTTGTGGGTGAACAGGATGATTTTTTGCCTAAGATGGATTATCAAACAGCACGTTATGCTGCTGAATGTGCCAAATGGTATGCCATTTCGGGAGATGCGGACTATAAGGAAAAAGCCTATCGTTCTCTAAACTGGGTTACTTATGCCAGCGATTCAATAGGGCTTGCCTTTGAAAGTCCCGTAAGCAAGAGTGTTTCAAGCTGGTGGTCTGACTGCTATGGAGAAGGGCCAAGAATGTTTTACCATGCTTTAGCTGCTGTACCCGAATGGGCGCCACCGCACGAAAATCATATCCTGTACTCACAGGGGATATTAAAAAACGTAGGATATGAGGCCAGTAAGATTCGATATACTGCAACTGATAAAAAGGGTACAGAGTATCTGAGGCTTTCCTTCAAACCGAAAAGGATACTGCTGAACGGGAAACAGTTGGCCCCATCCGGCTATTCCGTAAAATCTCTGGGATCGGGAGATTATGCGGTAACCATCAGGAGGGAAAAATCCGGACAAATCATTGTTGAGTGAACGCAACAAAACCCTACCGGAAATAATAAATGGAAAGCGATACACAGTCAACTATAAATAATTAACTCTTCCCTTGTCATGCCATCAAGAGTTGAAAAACTAACAGCAATTTCAGTACAACAGAAAATAGATTATTTTCTGTTTACCGCTGCACCATCCGTCAAATATTTCAGCGGCTATTTTTTTTATTTTGAATATGGGATATCGCCTTTTCATTTTGTTCCTGCTGCATTGTTTGTCAAACCATCGTACGCTTCCACGCTTATCATAGCCGATAATGAATTACAGCAGGAACAGCATTTGTTACCGGGTATTTTGGTAAGTCACTATTTAAGTTACGGGTATGAAAGCCCCACTCAGCCCGCACAGCAGTTCCTGCAACAATTATTTGCTGCACTGGATACGCATAATTCAGGTACAACAAGAGTGGGTATTGAACCGTCTTCCTTTCCAAAGCTACTCGCTGATGCATTAATACAGCGGTATACCGGAATAGAGTTCGTGGATATATCCGGAGAAATTCAACAACTTCGTGCCATTAAAGACAGCGATGAAATAGACTGTATTAAGAAAGCCGCTCACCTTTGCGACATCGGGCAGGCAACTGTATTGCAGCACTCGAAGGCAGGTCTTTCGGAACTGGAACTTTTCAATATAGTATGCACCGCTATTGAATCAAGTGTGGGAGAAAGAGTTCCGTTAATGTGCGATCTGGGTTCAGGCATTCGTACAGCAGGCGGTGGTGGCATGCCCGGCAATAAGATAATTGAGAGCGGAGACCTCGTGCTCAGTGATTTTACCGCTTGCCTGAACGGATACTGGGGTGATTCCTGCAATACGATAGTGATAGATTCAGCCACTACTGAACAGAAGGAGATTTTTACAAGAATAAAAGAAACTTTACAGATGGGTATTGACGCTATCCGCCCCGGCGTAAGGGCGCTTGACATAGATAAACTGATGCGCAGCCACGCGGGGAATTTTCCGCACCACGGCGGGCACGGCGTAGGGATACAGTATCATGAGGAGCCCCGGATCGTTCCGTATAATGAAATGATTTTACTACCCAATATGGTGATAGCACTTGAACCGGCTATATATAGGGAGAATTTTGGCATCAGGCTCGAGCATCTCGTTGTAGTTACAGAAAATGGTTGTGAAATAATCACTCAATTTCAACATCGTTTCGAACGATAAAATATAAAAAATGCCTTCAGTAAATTTATACTAATGTTTCAGGATAAAATATATTATGGAGGATGGGCTAATTGCGTGAAGCTATACAATGCGGAAGTAGAAATGATAGTCACCACCGACATCGGTCCCCGCATCATTCATTTTGGCTTTACCGGAAAACAAAATATGTTGTATGCGTCGCCCGAAGATAGCGGTAAGACCGGCGGCGCCGACTGGCGGTTATATGGAGGACATCGTTTATGGGTTGCTCCCGAAGCCATTCCGCTTAGCTATCATCCCGACAACAGCGCTGTAGCATATTCTTTCAGCAACGGACTACTCACGGTAACAGCGCCCAAAGAAAGCACCTCCGGTATCAAAAAAGAAATGCAGATCAGTCTGTCACCTGACAAAAATGAACTCACTATTGTTCATCGCCTCACCAATGAAAATCCTTCTAAGATCCAGTTATCGGTTTGGGGTATCTCCGCATTGGCAGCTGGCGGTTGTGCTATAGTTCCGCAGGAACCATACGGGGAAGGAAATGATTTTCTATTACCTGTACGACCAATTGCTTTGTGGCAATACACCAAAATGAATGACCCGAGGTGGGTATGGGGTGAGAAGTATATCATCGGAAGGCAGGACGCTAAGTTTGGCAGTGAACAAAAAATGGGTGTACTGAACAAGCAGGGATGGGCAGCATACTATCTTGACAATACAGTATTGATAAAAAAATTTGCCTATGAAGCGAGTGCCCTCTATCCCGACTTCGGATGCAATAACGAAGTGTATATTAACGGCGCTTTCCTGGAAGTTGAAACACTCAGCCCGCTCCTTACCTTAGCGCCAGGAGAAACCGCGGAACACACGGAATATTGGAGCTTGCATTCAGCAGAAACCATGAAGACAATGTCTGAAGCGTCTATTGACAGGCATATTCTTCCACTGGTATGATTTCATAAAATGTAAAAACAAATCGCCCCGATATCATTTAAAAATATCATCACTCATATACCCGGAATTGGTATAGGGCCGTAGATACACGGTATCCTTATTCATGTTGTTCATCCAAAGTTCATTGTCGTCCAGTTCGTCTGGCGGATATTGGGAGACATTACAACGCATGGCTTCCCGCGCCATGCGGTTTTCTTCGGGACTGCACCATATACGTACAGGCAAAAATTTTTCATCCACCGTTTTATAAATCCTGTGATACCCTGTTTGCTCTTTGGTTTTGTAGGGAGGTTCATTTCTCCAGTGCTCCGTGGGTATAGCCGTATAAAATAGTTTCCCGATGTGGAACGACGACTGGGCAGACTGAAAAAGCTCTGTCACTACCGCACCCACCATCCTGTGATCAGGATGTCCGGAACCACCTTCGGCACCCCAGGTGATAACAATATCCGGCTTATAAATAGCAAAGATACTGTCTAATCTCTCCCGCAGCACCGCCAATGCATTCCAGTTGGTTAGTTTCCCATCATCCAAACCCAGCATTATGGGAGGATTTATACCCAGCGTCTTGCAGGTACATTCCGTTTCCCGCGCCCGTACGTGGGCAAGCGAATCTCCTGCGGGTATTTTAGCATGTTCCCGAACGCCCATATTTCCGTTGGTAGCAATGGTTAAATAAACTTTATGCCCTTGCATCGCAAGCTTTGCGAGCAAAGGGCTCACATCAATTTCGTCATCAGGATGTGCAAATACCGCCATCACAGTTTTGGGTACTGCATTATTTTTTGTTGCAGTTTCTGAAGAGGATTGTTTTTTGTTGCCACAGCTAAAGAGTAATACGCATGTTACACACAGGAAATAATGTTTCATTTGCTTTAGTTATAATTGACAAATATATTTCTATACGTGGCTCGCAGTGATACAAAAGTGGTTTATGTCGTTGCAAAAATTTAATAGTATTCCGTCATTTGCCGGCACTGATAATATTCGCATAATAATCTCTTGCCTGCTGATAATGTATCCTTACCTTATCAAGCGTTTCAGGAAAAAATTTTTTCCACTTTCCGTCGTCAGCAATATTGGCCAGTATATTATCTATCCATCGCACAAAATACAATGCATCATCTTTACCTGCCACAATATTCCTGTCACCAATATATACATACACCGGTGAAGTATGCGTATGGTATTCATTGCCGCTTACCCGCCTGGCGGCAATCCAGGAGCTCTCATCAATCATATAGCTCTTTTTCAGTACGAACGGTTTACCGGGAGCCTGGGTGCCGCCGGCAGTAGCAATAACTTTCCCGTTGCATAATATCTCAATCCTGCCTGTCGCGTCATTCTCCGCATTCCAGGTAACTTCGATATTTACTTTTTGCTTTTGCGAAAGATGAACTGTTGCACCAGGCCCCTGGTTACCGTTCACTTTCAGGTCAAGAAACTCTTTATCCCCTAATCTTGATATGACTGTTTTTCCTTCCCGTATCGCTTCGATCCAGTTATTATAAGTAAGGTTTGTATTTACCTGCGCGTAGGTCAGCACAGTTCCCAGCGGCTCAAGATTATTGCACGGGAAATCCGTGCCGGCAGCAAGCGGCAGCTTAATGCCGCAGTTGAGCATTTTGTAATATACATCGAGCGACTGCTTACCAAAATAAGATCCATAATTCGGGGAATAAGAACCGAAGACATCTGTTGACACAAAATCAATATTTCCTAATGCTGCTTCCACCGGCAGGTCAACAGGGATACAACAGTTCAGCTCAGTAGGTATATTTTCATTCAAATATTCCAGGTGGGCGAACCCCCTCACCGCATTTTGCTTTTTAGCCCATTCAAGTATTTCATAAGGAGACTCCGCCCATATTTGTTCCGCGTGGGTTAACCCCAGCAAAACAAGGTGCCCGCCCAATGCCTGCTTTGCAAAATCCGTGTACGTTGCATCCCAGTGCCATTCGGCATCCCAGTGAACAATAGCATTCGGGGTAGATTGCGGCGCATCCTTACCTGTCACCAGCTTCAGGTCTGTTTTAGGATCATATACCTCCCCGTTGCCCATATCCGCCAGCACGGAGATCACCGACAGCCCGTTCTTTTTCATAGCAGATGCGAGCGTATCCACTGCATACACGGGAGTGCTCACCCCGCAGTTGCGGTGCACATGTAAATCGCCGGCATACCACCCTTTCTTCTTTAGCCTGTCATTCAGCGATCCTGCATTTACCGGAACGCCGGTATCTGCAACAAGCGTATATATACAATTTGCCGGAACCTCTATCTTAAATTTTCCTTTTTTATCAGGGAAATATGTTTTTTGTTTTTTAAGATCATTGAGGCTGTCCGTAAAGATCAATTGTACTGATGTGATATCCCGGAGGTTATTCAACGAGAGATTGACCTGTACGGGTTTGTTATAAGTATTAAGTCCCACTACCACAGGCGCATTCCGGTATGCGTTGAAAAAGGACAATGCCGGCGCCCTGTCGTCGCTGCTCTGCAGCGCTACCTGCCAGGAGCCGGGGGTTACATATTTCGATATTTGCGAAATAGCATAAAAATGTTTTCGCGGGGTATAAGTTTTATTTTCTTTATCATACCCAAGTATCCCCCAGTAGCTGAACAGGCTCGGCGCATGATGATCGTAATAGCTGTCATATCCTTCCCATACCAGTGCCCCTGCAGCGCCATTCTTCAGCAGGTCCAATAAATACCCCACGCATTGTGCTGCAAACTGGTAATTATAAGCAGTCATAATGCCATCATCCAGCCCGTCTCTCCAGGCATTCCATTCTGTTACCCAGAATTTCATGTCGGGATAAGCCGAATGTCTGATAAGCGAATCTACAGGCGCATAATAGCCACTGTAACTATGCACGGCAATACGGCTGAGATGAGACATGATGAGCGGATCCTTCATCATTTCCGGGATATAACGGTTTACACTATTATCCATACCCGCCGCATCCGGGCCTACAAAACGGATATCATTCATCCCGCTTTGTTTTACCCGTACCATAATTTTTTTCAGGATCGCCACATAGCGTGATTCGTTGAGCTGCGGACCTTCTTTTTGAATATCGGGCTCATTAAACGGCGCTACCATTCCAAATCTCAGATGCTGCTTAAACCTGGCATATTGCAAAAAGGAAACAAACATTTCCGCAAACTCATCTTCCTGCCCGGGGGCTACCGTCTCCCCTCCCATCCAGGCAGGCAGGTATCCCATCAGATTGACCATGATATTGTGAGAGATACCTTTCTTATTGAGATACGCGATGGTTTTCCATACGCTGGTGAATTTTGGCGTGGCATACAGGTTATCGTAATATTTCCAGTTGTATACAAAAGGATCATCATTGTCATTCACATCCTCCCATTCTTTCGGCGTTTCTACGATCACCCGGAAAATCTTTGCCTGCATGGAGTCTGCCAGCAGGTCAATGGCAGGCTTCAGCTCATCTTCTTTCCAGCTCCTGGTATTGATATTAACGCCAATGCCATCTATCGTCTGCAACCGGTTAAGACCATTAACGGATATTGTAATGGCGGGTTGCGAATAAGCATATATACCGGAAATAAAACAGGCAATAAGTAATAAAACTTTTAACTGCATATGGAAACAGTTTTGATTGACGCAATCTTCTCTTTGTAAAAAGCAGAAAGATATAAGCATTGCAAACCTCAGCAAAATACTTTGCTCTGTCGCCAAAATTAAAGGTATACCTATATCAACGATTCATCAATTTGGAGAAAGTAGTAACCTATTTTGTCTCAGGATATATTACAGAAAAACATGAATTTATGTAAACGAGTCGTATTTCAGATTTTCGCATATTAATATTTACCAGTAAATCCCCGCTAAAAAAACAAAACACTCTCGCGTCGTCTCTGCAATCCCGCCAGCATCAAGATTTGAACTGAATGAATGTGGCAGCGGGAGAAGCAGCCCTCGCAATAACCAAGTTGCAGACGCATGGGATTGCTTCGCCGCGAAAGAGACCAATGATTTAGGGTTGATACAGCGGCTCGCAAAGAATACGAAAACCGCGAGCGTCATTTCGATGGCACCGCGGGTTGTTTGTATTAACGAGTTGTAGTGTGCTGAGAAATCCGTTGGGCATTAGTACCAATGTTGAACACCTGTACAAAAGCCAGGCAGATCTCTCCCGCGCGAAAAGGTGATTTAATTACAGTGTTCGTGTTGGCTTGGTCGAGATGACGATCATGCCCGATCATCACCCTTTAATTCACTATGAAAGGCAGAGCAGGTATTTTACGCGTACATATTTTCTAAACTGCGAAAATCTGAACTGCACACGTTCAAAAACAGGTTCTTATAAAAAAACTTATTGCCTGTGATTTCATTATATACGCCCTCATGTTAATGTCAAATAATTTCCCCATAATACGCCAATATCATAGTAGGAAAAAGTGGCGATAATTTTATAGTAAAATATAAATTAGTTGTATGTAGCGAGAATAGCAGCTTATCGAAAAGTGAAAGTTTTATTAGTAAAAAACAAACCTTTCTTCAAAATATTAAACCGCCGGCCGCTTCCCCATCTGCTTTTTCTCGTCCGCACCAAGCACCTCGCGGTAAGGCTTAAGATCAAACTCCCGCAGTATATCCTTCACTTTTACATCCGGCGACAGACTTTCTATAACAGACAGCTCCTCTTCATGTAACGAATAGCAAATTACTTTTCTTCCGTATTTCTTTTGGATATCCCCGAACTTTTCGAAATCCGGCCAGCTATGCAGCACGACTTTTTCTAAATTAACCGGCGCACAAACACCCCACCGGCTCCAGATACCGCTTCCTGCAATATCGTTGCCTACCGGATCACATATCTTAGTGGTACCCTTCCATGTGCTGGATACCACTGTAACCTGGTTGGTCCAGGCACGCGTATTCACCTTTTTGCCGCCTCCAAAAGCAGAGGGCCAGAAAATGACCTCAGCGCCTTTTTCCACAAGCTTTTGCCATCCTTCCGGCCACTCAATGTCATAACATATCTGTATCCCGATGACACCAAAATCGGTCTGAAAAACAGGCGGATCAATCGGCCCGGGACTGACTCCCTTTCCCATTTCCGAAACCGTAGTGTGTGCTTTCCGGTATTCACCCATCACTTTTCCCTGCCGGTCAATCACTATGGCAGCATTATAATAAATACTATTCTCCACAGTAATCACGGGGCATACCACATAGCAGTGGTGAAGCTTTGCAAATGTCTGTAGCGGCGCGATCACCCGGCCTGAGCCATCTTCAGCAGCATCTTTAACCGGAGGTTGTGTACCTGTCAATTGAGCCACATGGAATATTTCCGGGAAACAATAAATATCCGGTTTGAACGGGAGCGCATTTTCCGCCTGCTTAACTGCTGCCTGCACAGCTTCTTTCCAATCCCTGCCGGTAATGCCGTCCTGCGTCATGGATGCTATCCATACATTTCTGCCACCGTCGTATAAAGGATTGCCTGACTGCAGCAGTGGTGCAGGACTTCCCGGTATGCTCCCGATATTTATTGCAGCAGCCCCGAGCAATGAGTTCCTTAAAAAATTTCTTCTGCCGGATTTTTCCATACACTTTATTTTACATTATGTGATAATAAATCTCTCCTGCTAATCGAAATTACAGCATAGTTCATCATACCACATCACAAAACATTATAATAATCAAAATAAGAATTATTTATAAACCTGAATTATCATGAAAGTTACAAAATCATCAACCTGCTGCCGTATTTCGAACCGAGCCAATACGAACACTATAGTTAAACCCTTCTTCGGCGGGATCGAAATGACGGTGCCGGAGTGTTTTGTTTTTGTAACTGGCGTTTTCTGTATGGGGTATATATAATTTTTGCAGGAAGATATTCTATCAGTTCACTCATTAATATTACGTTCTAACCCTGCCCGTCCGGTCAGGCGGGCTTATTACATTATTTCTCCCTGCAAGATAATAAGGCAGGATATGTTTGGTATAAACCTGTTACTTAGGTAATAATGTTCCCCGACTACATGATAAGCCTTAAAAAAGAAATTGTAATTTCATACCTTGTTGGCTGATATGAATGCTTCTTACATATCCCAGAGTGATCAAAAACTGCTTGACGCCTCAAAAAACGGGGATGAAAAAGCCTTTGGCCGCTTATTCGAAAAATACTGGGATGATCTTTTCAGGATCGCTTACCGGCGGTTGCATTCGGCCGAAGATGCCAAAGACCTGGTACAGGATGTATTTCTTTCTTTATGGAACAATATCGGTAATATTTCAGTGGATGACTCGCTCGGAGGCTACTTATATACTGCCCTCCGTAACAGGATCTTCAATCATTTTGAAAAGAACAATAACCGCCTGCAAAAATTAATGCAACGGCAGTTTCTTCCTGCCGACGGGGAAGAAACTATTTTCAGCAGCTATTGTACCAAGGAGCTGCAACAATTCATTGCGCAGCAGGTAGTTGCCATGCCGGAAAAAATGCGGCAGATATACCTCCTGAGCAAAGAAGAAAATCTTACCCACGCGGAGATCGCGACGCTGCTCAGTCTTTCCAACCAAACAGTTAAAAACCAGCTGTACAATGCCCTGAACCGGTTAAGAAAAAGCCTGGTCAATACGCATATGCCCGCTTACATCCTTTGTGCTGAACTGCTGCTGCACTGACCGCAACAGTCAAAAAAAATTACAGCTGCCCTGGTACTTTCCTTTAGCCCAACTGTTAATACTCAAAAAACATATTGGAAACACATCAGCTGGAGCTGCTTATTAAAAAATATAATGCCGGGCAATGCACTGCCGAAGAAAGATCATGGCTGGAGCAATGGTATCTTTCCTTCGAATGGAGCAGGAAAGAAGACCTGACTGATGCAATAATAGCGGAGCTAAAGGAGGCGGCATGGAGCGGGCTGCAACAAAGCAGCAACGAAAAAGATATAATACCAATGCAATCTCCTCCCCGGAAAAAAGCCGGCAGGATATGGTGGTATTACAGCGCTGCCGCATCCGTTGCGTTGACCGGCTTCCTGTTTTTGTATAATCCCGGGAAAAAAACTGTGCCGGCTCCGGCAACCGCCACTGCACAAACACCAAAAGACATCCTGCCCGGCACCAGCAAAGCCTCGCTGGTCATGGGCGACGGATCAGTGATCGCGCTTGATGCTACTGCGGTGTCGCAGATAGAAGAAGGCGACGGCACTACCATCAGTAAACAGTACGGTAAGATCATATACAATAATACCCCGGGTAATAGCCCCAAAGTGGTTTATAATACACTGAACATTCCCCGCGGCGCCGAATATGAGCTGGTATTGCCCGATGGAAGCAAAGTATGGCTGAATGCGGCTTCTTATTTAAGATTTCCCACTCGTTTCGTGGAAAAGGAGAGGATCGTATACCTGGAAGGCGAAGCCTATTTTGAGATAGCTAAAAATGCCATGCAGCCCTTTAAAGTTGTTACCCGGAGTAATATGGAAGTGGAAGTTACAGGCACCCATTTCAATGTGATGGCATACGAAGATGAAGCATATATTAAAACAACGCTTACCGAAGGTAAAGTGAAGATCAGGAATGGAAAATACATAACGCCGTTGGCGCCGACGCAGCAGGCAGCTTTAGAAAAAAGCTCCGGGCAGATAGATGTTAAAAAAGTGGATATAGATAAAGAGATCGCCTGGAAGAACGGAAGGATTGAGTTTAGTGATGATAAGCTACCCTACATCATGCGGCAATTGTCGAGATGGTATGATGTGGACGTACGCTTCGAGGGTAATATCCCGCAAGGTGAATACAATGGCTCTATTCCACGAAAAGCGACTTTATCCGAAGTAATGGAGATATTGAAAATAGTAGGAGTGAAATACCGGCTGGACAACAGAATGGTGGTTATTACCGGAGGATAAGCTGATGATGGGGCGATTGTAACATAGGTATATCGTGAGAGGTCAAACGTGAGAGGTGAGAAGTCAAACGTCAGAAGTGAGAAGTGAATGCACCATTCACTATTCACCATTCACAAAAAATGTATTAACGAGGTATTGTTTTGTTTGCTTACAAAAAACGGGAGTGCTGGAACACCCCCGTAAACAGTCATGGCAAACGAATAAACATACATTGATCAGGAACGCTTATTGTTTAACCAAAAACTTGTACAAAGCTATGCAAATTAACCAAACCCACAGGTGGGGCAAACGATTATATCCGCCTGTACTAATGTTCAGGGTTATGAAATTAACTGTGGTCTTATTATTTGTCTTTTGCATCAATACCGGTGCAACTGGCTTCTCACAAAGTATCACGCTTTCCCTACGCAATGCTCCTGTTGAAAAAGTGCTGAAAGAAATCCGTAAGCAAACGGGATATAGCTTTTTTTATAAAACAGAGCTGTTGCGTAATGCTCCCAGGGTGAGCCTTTCCGTAAAAAATGCTGCTATCCGGCAAGCCCTTGATCTGTGCTTTACAGATGTGCCTGTTGAATACTCCATTGTGGCGCAAACGGTGGTCATTTCACCAAAGAAAACAATATCCGCTGTCTCCCCGGAAGATCCGGGCGAGCCTGAGATCATTGCGACAGAAATACAGGGAACCGTCACTAACAGTGCCGGGGAACCGCTGCCCGGCGCTTCTGTACGGCTGAAAGGGAGCAGCACGGGAACTACTACTGATGCTGCAGGAAAATTCACCCTGAATATTCCCGGCAACCAGGGCGTGCTGGTCATTTCTTTTGTAGGCTATGTTGCGCAGGAAATAAATACCGGCGGGAGAACAGATATTAAAGTGGTATTGACACGTCAGGATACCCAGGCAGATGAAGTAGTAGTGGTGGGATACGGCAGCGCGAAAAAGAAGGATCTGACCGGCGCTGTAGGGGTCGTAAACGTCCAGGAGCAATATAAGTCACCCATTATTGCTACGGAACAGATGCTGGAAGGCCAGGTGAGCGGCGTACAGGTATCGCAAAACCAGTCACAACCGGGCGGTGCAGTATTTTCTATCAGGATCAGGGGCACCAACTCCATCAACTCAGGTAATGAACCGCTGTACGTAATTGACGGGTATGCCGGCGGTGATATCGCCTCAGTCAGCCCGTCCGATATTGCATCCATCAGTGTATTAAAAGATGCTTCAGCAACTGCCATTTACGGGAGCAGGGGCGCCAACGGCGTGGTGATGATCACTACCAGGCGGGGGAACTACAATGCCAGGGGACTCACCATTGACGCTTATACGGGCGTGCAGAAAGTGGCAAAGAAATATAAGATGATGGACGCAAAGCAGTTTGCTACTTACCTGAACGAAATACAAACCCTGACCAATCAGCAAAACGGCACCAATGATCCGTTGCCTTATACCGACGCTGCAATAAGCGCGATGGGCAAAGGCACCGACTGGCAGGATGCCGTATTCAAGGCAGCACCTGTTTCTAATATCACCATCGGGCTGAATGGCGGAAGCAATAATACCAGGTATTATACCAGCCTCAGCTACTTCGATCAGAAAGGAGTGATGATCGCCACTGATTATAAAAGAGGTATCCTCCGTTTCAATGTTGATCATAATATGAGCAACCGGTTTAAGATGGGCTTATCCTCCTATCTTTCTTACGACTACCAGAAAGTGGCCTCTGTAAATACAGCCGGAGGCATTACCAGCCCCGGCGTATTATGGGATGCCATTCGTTTTAATCCTGCAGTTCCGGTTAAAGACGATGATGGAAATTATACTTACCTGAACGGGCCGCTCCCTAATGTAGATCCTCTCGGGAACCCCGTGGCTTATGCGCTCCTGTCAAAGAACGGGATGTACAGGTTTGCAACCACCGCTAATTTTTTCGTGGAATATGAAATACTGAAAGGATTAAAGCTGCGTTCCTCTTTGGGCGCGGGGTATGATAACAGGGGCAACAGGGTATTTACGCCTTCTTCCATCTTTGCCGGAGCGTCTTCCAATGGATATGCAGCACAAAGTTCAGGACAATACTATAACTGGCTGACAGAAAATACCATCACTTATGACAAAACTATCAGCGACAAACATGTAATAAATGCAGTCGGCGGCTTTACTTTCCAGCATTGGTACAGCAAAGGCTTTTCTGCCGGTATCACCAATTTAGCCAACAACAATCTCGGATATGATAATCTCGGTATCGGCGATCCTGTTATCCCTTCGGCCTTTTTTGATGAAAATGTGCTGACTTCTTTCTTCGGAAGAATAAATTACAGCTTTTCCGACCGCTACCTGCTTACATTTACCGCAAGAGCAGACGGATCTTCCCGTTTCGGGGATAAACACAAATGGGGATATTTCCCTTCCGGAGCTTTTGCATGGAATGTCGCTGAGGAAAATTTCATGAAAAATATAAAGAATGTCAGCGCCTTAAAGCTTCGCCTCAGCTATGGTATCACCGGTAACCAGGAAATCGGCGATTATATTTCGCTGCCTGTATACGTAAACGATATTTACTCGCTTGGCCGGGATCCTTCTCCGGTGACTGCCATATTCCCTGTTCAGGTAGCCAACCCGGATATTAAATGGGAACAAACGGCTACGACTGATATCGGGCTGGATATCGGGCTCTGGAATAACCGCGTGGAAATCACTACAGATTATTACAACAAAAAAACAACAAATCTCCTGCTATATATTAATGTTCCCCTGACATCCGGTTATGAAAGTTTGCTAAGGAACATCGGCGCTGTCCAAAACAGGGGGTTCGAGTTTTCACTGACTTCAAGGAATATTATTAATCCTGTATTCAAATGGGAATCTATCCTGAATTTCTCTACCAATAAAAACAAAGTACTTGACATCGGCACAAACAAAGAAATTTATGTAGGTGAGATAAGCAACAATATTTTCAGCGCCACTTCAGGTATTATACAGGTAGGCCAGCCTATAGGATCATTTTATGGGTATAAGTTTGACGGCATCTGGCAAACCCAGGATGAAATTGACAGGAGTGACACAGAGCAACCCGTTGTACCGGGAGACCCGAAATACCGCGACATTGATGGTGATAAATCACTCACTGGTCTTGACAGGACCATCATAGGACAGGCGCTTCCTAAATTCATTTATGGATTCACCAATAATTTCAAATACGGAAGGTTCGGGCTGACCATATTCCTGCAGGGCATATATGGAAATAAGATCTTCAACGAAAACAGGTACGAGATAGAGAATGGTTTCACTACCTTTAACAAACTCGCTTATGTAGCCACCGACAGTTGGACCGGGCCGAATACAAGCAATACATTGCCCAGCATCATCAGCAAATACAGGCGCGCCGTCGGCTTTTCAAGCGACATGCTGGAAGACGGTAGCTTCCTCAGGGTTAAAACCGTTACCCTCTCTTATGAGTTGCCGTTAAATAAGCTGACATCTGCTTTTAAAGCAGCAACAATATACGTAACTGCACAAAACCTGCTAACGTTTACAAAATACAGCGGTTATGACCCTGAAGTAAACTCATTCGATAACAGCAACCAGTTGTCCCTCGGTACGGATTACAATGCTTACCCGAATTACAGGACTTTCCTGGCCGGTGTGCGCTTTTCGTTTTAATACAAAACTAAAAAGATACTACAATGATGAAACGATATCATTTTCTAATATCAATTTTGATCATGCTTACATCGCTTTTTGCATGTAAGAAAGCATTGGAAACAAAAGGGCACAGCTTTTTATCGCCCAACACATTTTATACCAATGCATCAGACGCCAATGCTGCTTTGAACGGCGCATACGCCAATCTTTTTTCACAGGACATGTATGGCAGGGCTGTATGGCTGTTATCAGACTTACCGGCAGACCTGTTCTACATAACGCTCAGTAATGCAGATCGTATCTCCATATTCCAGGGAACATTTACCGCCACCAATGGTGTGGTACATGATTGGTGGCTGGCTAACTACCTGGTTATAAAAAATGCAAATGATGTTATCGCCTATGTTCCCGGGATTGATATGGACAAGGATAGTAAGAATAATATTGTAGGCAATGCCCGTTTCCTGAGAGGTCTATGCTATTTTAACCTGGTAGAAGGATTTGGAGATGTGCCTGTACTCCTCGCACCCGGCATTGATTCACTTTTCCCTACCAGGTCTCCCATAGCTGAAGTGTATGCGCAGATCATAGAAGACCTGAAATATGCGGAAGAGCATTGCCTGCACATTGCAGAGCTGCCTGAACAGGAAGTCGGCAGAGCCACATCTGAAGCCGCTTCGGGATTACTGGCTAAAGTATACCTGCAAAAGAACAGCACCGGCGCAGCAGAATCAACTGACCATTCCAACGCACTGGCATTGTGCAATAAAGTGATCAGCTATTCCAACAGCCACCCCACTTACCTGGCTTTAGAAGAAACGTTTGGCAATATATTCAATCCCGACACAAAGAACGGTAAAGAAATATTATTCAACGTGCAGTTTGGCGCTCCACCCAATGCAAGCAATATTATCAACATGGGCTTTCAGCCGATAGCAAAAGGTGGCTTCGGCTCCTATAGCGGGTTGGATTATCATTACAACTCCTATAAGCCGGATGATGTAATCAGAAGAACCGTAAATATCGGCAATATGGAAGGCTCCGCTCATAAGATATCCAAATATGATGACAATGGTGTTCCTCCCGGTGTTTTTGGCAGGAACAACTGGATCATCTTAAGATATGCGGATATACTGCTGATGCAGTCTGAAGCGCAGCACGGTGTTGATCCCTCCGGCACGGCTAAATTTGACGGCATAAATGCGGTGAGGAGCCGCGCCGGCATAGGACCTCTTAATTTTACCAACACACCAACAGCCGACGATTTTATTACAGCGCTGGCAAATGAAAGGGGTTGGGAATTTTGCATAGAGGGGCAACGCAGGTGGGACCTGCTCCGGCTAAACCGTTATAAGGAAGTATTGCAGGCCGTAGGACGCCCGTTTGATGAGCTGCATATGAAGTATTATCCTATCCCGCAAACGGAAATGGATGTGAATCCGAACCTGGTGCAAACGCCCGGGTTTTAAAAGTGAAAAACAGGAGCGAAAGGAAGGGGTAAAGTCAATCAAATTATGGCTGTTCATTTTCGTGAAAGGTGAAACGTGAGATGTGAGACAACTTTCACATCTCACGTTTCACCTTTGACATAGCAGCAGTAAGGTTAAAACAAAATAAGGTAATGAATGAACGGAATAGATTAAAAACTGGTTGTACATTACCTATAGATTTGAACCAGAGGGTATCGCACTTGCCTGGGGCGGGCACAGTTACAATTAAACAATTATGAGCCGTGAAAAGAACGACGTGAGGTTTTCACGTTTCACTTCTAACATAGTTACACATATGAAATTATTCCTACTGCTTGTTGTTCATCTTCTATGCGGCATTGCCCTGGCACAGGTACAATTTCCATTAAAGTCCAGCCCGGACAATCGCTATCTCATTGACAGGCAAAACAAGCCTTTCCCTATCCTCGGCCGCACAGCCTGGACTATCATATCTCAGCCGCCTATAGGATACAGCACGTTTATTGAGAACTCTCTAACTAAGGGTTTTAATGCCATTGAAGTGGCTGGTGTCTTTCATTGGCCCGACAGTAATCATCCGCCATTTAGCGGGAATGGTGCTGTGCCCTTTCTTCGGCAGATCAATGGCGCTGCCTGGGACGGCTCCCTCAAATACAGGGATACCCTGGCCGAAGCGCCGGACTTTACCACGCCCAATGAACAGTACTGGGCCTATGTTGATACATTCTTAAATTATTGTGCGTCGAAAGGTATTCTGGTATTGCTTTTTCCTGCTTATGTCGGATACCCGGGCACCGATGAAGGCTGGATGACAGAACTGGTAGCGAATGGCGCTGAAAGGATCCGCAGCTATGGCGAGTGGATCGCCCGGCGATATAAAAAACAGGCAAACCTTGTGTGGATGCTGCTGGGTGATGATGGCAAATTTGATAACGCTAAAAAAGAGGTAGAGGCGGCACTTATTAAAGGACTGAAAAGCGTTGCAGGTCAGCAATCCATTTTTTACAGCGCTGAGTCATCCAGCGGTCAGAATGCCCGTGATCAGCCTCATTTCGGTCATGAGATGAATCTCAACGGCGTGTATACCTGGGACAGCGTGGGCGTACCCCGTTTAGGCCGCCATGCCTATTCGCAGCAACCGGTGATGCCGGCTTTTTTACTGGAAGAGCCTTATGATGAAGAAGGACCCGACGGCAATGCCCGCAACCCGCATGCCACACAACCGGTACGACGGTTTGCCTGGTGGGGCTGGCTTACCACCATTGGCGGATATATGGCAGGCAATGGCTTTATCTGGCAGTTCATTGATCCTTATTGGCAGCAACATCTGGATACGCAGGCAGCACAGGATTTGAAAAGATTAAATGCTTTCATACAATCCGTCGAATGGTGGAAACTGGTGCCATCGGGTATGAATGGAATGAAAACGCTGATCACGGAAGGGGGAGGCAATGATGCTTCTTCAGATTTTGTGACCGCTGCCGCCACACCCGGAGGCGACTTAATGGTAGCCTATCTTCCTCCTTCGCATGAGGGAAACAATATGGTAAATATGGCTGCACTGAAAAATAAGATCCGGGCTACATGGCTCGATCCCTCCACCGGAGAAACTATAGCTGTTAGCTCCACTCCTTTTTCAAATAAAGGCGTACAAAAATTTACGCCGCCTTCTAAAAACACATCGGGTTATAAAGACTGGGTGCTTGTGCTGCGCAGTATGCATCATTCATCACCCTAATGGCGGTAGGATATTATTATCAAACGACAGGACTATGTATAGCGTAAGGATATATTTTTTCATAATTATTATTGCATTTACCGGCATTCATTGTCGTTCCGGCAAAAGCGCTGCTGTTACTAATAATAAGCACACTGCCATAACCGTAAGCAGCGATTTTGATTCCGGCAGCATTGACACCCTGTGGGAATCAAAGCCGGATTTTCTCACAGGTTGGCCCAGGCACTGGAAGCAGAAAAGCAGCAGCGACAACCAGTATTACTGGTTTTATTTTAAGCTTGAGCATACTGCCAATAAAAATATTACCATTAAGCTTGACAGCCTGGCAGGTACTTACAGGGGTGGACCGCACCTCATTTATTCCAAAGGCACACAGCCTGTCTATTCCTATGATCAGAAAAACTGGCAAAGAATAAGCGATGTGCAATACGATGCCAGGCAGCATTCGCTTACTTTCCGTAATGTCTTCACCGCGGATGCTGTATGGATAGCATATGCACATCCTTTCTCTTATGA
Organism: Bacteroidota bacterium; assembly: GCA_018268105.1. Lineage (GTDB taxonomy): Bacteria > Bacteroidota > Bacteroidia > Chitinophagales > Chitinophagaceae > Agriterribacter. The sequence goes on from JAFDXG010000161.1 coordinate 31,120, forward strand.
GCAGGGGCTGGCGCTGATCCATAGCATTACCGGCAACCCGTTCTTGAATATTGAAGTGATAGGCAAAACAGCACAGGAAAGAGATATTCATTTATTGACGATCACCGATCCCGGTGTGCCGGATACAGAAAAAAAAGTTGTATTTATTACCACGTTGCAGCATGCAGGTGAATATTGCGGCGGGTATGTGGTGTCAGCGCTTATTCATTTCCTGCTGTCGGATGAGGAAGGTGCTGCACTTGCAAGAAAAACGACCATATACAAGATCATCCCCATGATGAACCCCGATGGTATTTTCCACGGCATCACAAGGTTCAACGGCAACTTCGAAGACCTGAACCAGGAATGGGATGACGACTTTACCGATACCCTTCATCTCCCCGTGGAGCCCGAAGCAGCCTGTGTAAAAAAATGGATACGCGAATGGAAAAGTGCAGGGAAGACCATTGACCTGGGGCTTGATGTGCACAGCCAGGGGCAGGAAGGTAATATGAACCTGCTGCATACCCCCAAAGATGTGCTGGCGGATCTTACCCCTTATCTTAATAAATACTGGCCGATAGAATATATTCCCATGGAATTTTCAGGGTCGTTGAACAATTGCCTCGTAAAAGAGTTCAATATTCCCGCAGGCACTTTTGAAATACCGCAATCCCGGATCAAAAGTGGTGCATACCTGACGATAGAAGACTACTATCAATACGGCAAAGGCATGGCATCAGGTATCACCGATTATTTTTTAAAAAGCAGATAATATATGTACAACAATACTTGCAGGAAGTTTCAATCAGGTGTTTTTTATAATGAGCCAAACAGAATGGTTACTATTAAACATCGTTGCGTCGCACACTTCAACATCCTGTTCCCTATTGGGCATATCAAAGGCTGCATCAAACAAACCGGATTGTCAGCTTTATTCCTGTTAGTATTTTACTCCTTTTCCTTTTCGCAGGCGCTGGGCACAGATCCTGAAAAAGGCAAAGGCACGTATAAGAACCGCACTTTCTTTAATCTGGAAAGGTATTGGGATACTGCCAAAGTTTGTTCCAATCCCCATAAAGGATGGAGCGTGCATTATTTCAGCAACAGTATATCTAACTACGGGAACCGGTTAGCAGCCGACGATTCCCTTGCTGACTTCCCGGGATTGAATGATATTTATTTCAGGCTGGCATGGAGCTATCTCGAACCGAAGGAAGGTGTGTATAACTGGGCATTGATAGACACCCTTATTCAGAAGTGGGTGAAATGGGGACACACGGTTTCCTTCCGCATCACCTGCAAGGAAACGAATATCGTGTATGCTACCCCCGAATGGGTAAGGCTTGCCGGCGCCAAAGGAACCTTCGTCAATCATCCCGATCTTAAAATAAAAGCATGGGCGCCGGAGTATGATGATCCTGTGTTTTTACAGAAGCTGAACAACTTTCATAAAGCATTTGCAGAAAAGTACGACGGGCAACCCTGGGTGGAATATGTTGACATCGGGAGCCTGGGTGACTGGGGCGAAGCGCATACTGCATATTCCGGCTGGAAAGATATTCCGGTGGAAATAGTGAAACAGCATATTGATTTATATAAACGCTGGTATAAAAAAACAACACTCATCATCAGCGACGATGCGATAGGGCAACGGGATACAGACGACGGATCGGATTATGTAATTTTCGAATACGCGCTGAAAAACGACATCGGCTTCAGGGATGACAGCGGTAATGTGGAATGGTATAAATACCTGGGCTTCGGCCCCTCCTGTATACGTTCACCGGAACTTTTCTCCGCCACCTACAGGAAAATCCCCGTGGTGCTTGAATCTGATCACTACGGCGATGTGGTAAAAGGCAATATGTGGAACACTGGCGAAGGCCTCTTAAAAGCGGTATACGAAACCCATGCCTCGATGGTAGGATTTCATTTTTATCCCCGGGAATGGCTCCGTGAAAATTACGACTATGCAAAAAAGATAGCCAACATTGCAGGCTACTGGTATTTTCCCAAATTCGCCATGCTGCCAGATACCCTGCGCAGCAACGGCGCCCACAATTATCTGCGGCTTACCTGGGAAAACCACGGGGTGGCGCCGGCCTATCATAAGTTCATTTTATCTGTGGCTTTAATCAATAAGTCGGATGGAAAAAGATTTGAGCAGCAATTAGCGGGATCGGATTGCCGCAACTGGCTGCCTGGAGTAATCATAGCTGAGCAACACCCATTAACGGTGGATAAGAGTATGCAACCTGGTGTTTACGACATTGCTATTGGCCTACGTGATGAATGTGGTTTTCATAACAAATCTATTGAGTTGCCTATAAAAGACAGCAGGAAAATACAGGGAGGGTTTTATAAGATGGGGGAAATTGTAGTACATTAAAATAATTGAAAATATGGCACAGCAAACACAGTCAGCAAGCATACTCAGGGACAACCTTGATTATACTCTTTTTTCATGGAGCAAGCAAAAAGGCATCAATCCTATTGTCGTAGAAAAAGGAGAAGGTGTTTACTTTTATGACTACGACGGGAAAAGATATCTTGATTTTTCTTCCGGTCTTATGAATGTCAATATCGGACATGGGCACCCCCGTGTTGCAGCAGCTATAATGAGACAAATGAACCAGATAAGTTATGTATCTCCCGGCTGTGCTACTAAAGTGCGGGGCGAACTCGGAAAAAAACTGGCTGCAATAACACCTCAGAAGTTAAACAAAACTCTATTCACTACCGGCGGCGCCGAATCCATAGAAAATGCTATCAAACTTGCAAGACTTTATACAGGTAAGTATAAAATATTATCCCGGTATCGGGCTTTTCATGGCGCATCCTACGGCGCTATGAGCGCGGGAGGAGACCCGAGAAAAACACCACACGACAGCCAGCAAATACCGAACATCGTACACCTTGAAGACCCTTATTGTTACCGCTGCCCCTGGTCGCAGCAGGGGCCAGACTTGTGCAAAAGAGAATGTGTACAACACATTGAACGCGTGATACAGTTTGAGGGACCCGAAACGATTGCAGCAATTATTATGGAAGGAGAAAGCGGCACATCGGGTTGTATTAAATATCCTCCGGATTATCTGAAAGGAATAAGAGCGTTGTGTGATAAATATGATATACTATTTATTGCAGACGAAGTAATGAGTGGTTTTGGAAGAACAGGTACTTGGTTTGGTGTAACAACTCATGAGGTTGTTCCTGATATGATCGCTACAGCAAAAGGAATAACTGCCGGATATTTGCCGCTCGGAGCGCTCATCGTAAGTGATAAGATTGCCGAAAAATTTGATGATCAGGTGCTCTGGCTGGGATTAACTTATTCTGCCCATCCGGTATGTTGTGCTGCCGCACTGGAAGTATTAAAAATATATGAAGAGGAGGATTTGATCGCCAATGCAGCCCGGGTGGGAAAATATATCGACGATCGTATGAAAGAATTGCAGGGGATACACCCAAGTATTGGAGATTTTAGGAATACCGGACTCTTAGGCTGTATCGAGTTAATTAAAAACAAAGATACGAGGGAACCTATGGCTCCGTTTAATGCTAAAGCTACAGATATGACCATCATGAATGAAATATCAGCCAGTCTGAGAAAATCCGGTTTGTACACTTTCGTGAAATGGAATTATATTTTTATAACACCGCCTCTAAACATAACTATTGAACAAGCAGAAGATGGGCTGTGTTTAATTTCAGAAGCGCTTAAAATAGCTGATGAATACTGTTAGATCAGTGTAATGTTTAACTCAATATACTATGGATTAAAAATCCACAGGTTAAAATACAGTTGAACTTGCAATAAACAGCATTGAAAACTGTAAACTTAAAGTTCATTAAAACTACGAAAGAATGAAATTCTGGTCGTTGTTTGGCCCATCCCGGTGATGATCCAAATAGTCCTGTAACATTTTATCTGTTATATTGCCAGTACTCCAAGCACCATACCCTATACCCCATAAATACTGACTCAATATTGCTTCTTTATTTCCGCAAACTCATCTAATTATAACCAGGCGCTTCAACCTTTCAACCGCTTTACCAAATCGCTTACTGATACCTTCGGTGGATAACTCAAATGCAGATGAATATGATCCTTGCTCACAACTCCTTTTAATATCCGCACATCCATTGCATCACAAACTTGACGTATTAAATCCCAGCAACGTATTTGAACCTCGCCTTGTAACACACTAACTATAGCGATATTTGGTACTCCAAACGACCTGCACGTGCAGATGATGCACACTATGACTACTTTTTCTTATATTCTCCATCCATCAAATCTACACCAGATTTATTGAAACTAAAGCCTTGCACTAAAGTGCATAGCTTAAACTAACCTTTTGAGACCAATAAAATATATTATCCGGGAAGATCAAACTTAAAACTATTAAAGGAATTATTTTACTCATAAATGTTTACATTTATTACTAATAAAATCAGCCAGATGACAAATCTTAATCGCAGAAAATTCCTGCAGATGGGTATATCGCTTCTCCCGTTGGAGGCGCTCGCCTCCAATTATGATAATTATTTCAAAAAACGGCCGCTTTTATCATTCTCCACCCTGGGTTGTCCCGATTGGGAGTTTGAACACATACTTGATTTTGCAGTAAAAAACGAATACCAGGGAATTGAGATAAGGGGAATAAAA
>JAFDXG010000162.1 GCA_018268105.1 Bacteroidota bacterium
ACAAACCGGCCTATTGTAAACAATAAAAGACTTATTGAAAGCAGGTATGCAGCCTTTGCATTATCAATCTCATGTTTCGCCTCAGTACAATAATTAATGAACAACGCCGCAATACCTACCTGTGCGGCAACATAAAAAAACTGGGCAATCACGCCATATACAAAATGACTATGCTGAAACAACGGTTTGGTATCCTGCACTTTGTTCGATACCATTTCACTTTCTTTTATTTCCGGCAGGTAGGTTCTCCAAAATAAAAAAGCCACAAATAAAACCACAATAGCGATGATGATATAAACCAACTTGACCGAATCCAGGTTGTTGCTGCTTTCGTTGCTGCTTTCATTAAAAAAAACATTGGCAGCAATGATTGGTCCTATAAAAGAACCAACGCCATTAAAGCACTGTGAAAGGTTCAGGCGAAACTCTGAGGTTTCCGGTTTGCCCAGTACAGTAACATACGGATTTGCCGCAGTTTCAAGACAGGTCAACCCGGAGGCCAAAATAAATACAGCAAGTAAAAAGAAATTAAAGCTCATCATTTGCGCCGATGGATAAAACAAAAAGGCGCCGGCAGCATATAACAGCAGCCCGAGTAAGATACCTTTTTTATAGCCGTATTTACTCATAAAAATACCCGCAGGTAATGCTATAAGAAAATAGGCGCCGAAATAGGCTGCCTGCAATAAGGTAGACCTTGCTTTGGTTACGTTCAGCGCTTCCTGAAAATGTTTATTCAGCACATCCAGCAAACCATACGCCAGTCCCCATAAAAGAAAAAGGCTTGTTACCAAAATAAGCGGGAAGAGATACCCTTTACCGTCGCCGGGCGCTGCCTGAGCAGTACTGGTTGAAGTGATGGCCATGCAATCGTTTTATGAATTTGATTTAATAATTTATAATGATCTGTCGAGGTGAGTATAACCGCCATCCACAAACAGTATCTGTCCTGTGGTGTGGCTCGACCTGCTGCTAAGTAAAAAAACAGTGGCATCAGCAATTTCTTCAGCGGTGGTCATTCTTTTTTCAAAAGGAATTTTAGCTACTATCTGTTCGAGTTTTTCTTTTGGATTAGGCAGGCTGTTGATCCAGTTTTCATATAAAGGCGTCCAAACCTCAGCAGGAAGTACCGTATTCACCCGGATGGAATAAGGTAATAGTTCCACAGCCCATTCCCTGGTTAATGCATTAATAGCTCCTTTTGAAGCAGCATAACCTGAGGTATTTCCCTGCCCGGTAACTGCAACTTTTGATCCGATATTTACAATATTACCCTTCGATTTTTTCAGGAAGGGTAGTGCAAAGTGAGCAAGGTTGTAATAATGGCTCAGATTTTTGTGCAGTGATTCAAAGAATTTTTCAGGCGATCCTTTTTCCAGTCCAACCCCATCATTAATACCTGCATTGTTTACAAGCCCGTCAATCTGTCCATATTTTTCAGCGGTAAAATCAATCACCTCCCTGCAAGCGGCGGCTGTTCCCAACTCAGCGGTAACATAGCTTGCCTTGCCTCCTGATTTTACAATTTCATCCACAATCTTAATGTTATCATCCTTGCCTCTCCCCACTACTACCACGATACCACCTTCTGCTGCAATCGTTTTGCTTATGGCAGCACCTATTCCTTTAGCCCCGCCAGTTACAATAAATACTTTGTTTGTAAGATTCAGATCCATGTTTTTTATTTATATTATTTCAATAATTATTCAGTCTGCCAAATATTAAAGTCCGTAGAAAGCAATAGCATTTGCACCAAATACTTTCTCGCGTTCATCTTCTGAAAAATTTTCCATATATTTTTCCAATAAACTTTTCCACTGCACATAATATCCGGATACCAAGATTACAGGCCAGTCACTTCCAAACATCAACCGGTCTGTACCAAACGCTTCAAACACAACGTCAAGATACGGATAAAAATCTGCTGGACTCCATTCCTTCCATGCAGCTTCAGTAAACAGTCCGCTCAGCTTACAGAACACATTTGGTTGCTGTGCAATTTCCTTCATCCATTTGCTCCATTCAGCAATTTCTTTGTTCCTAATATCAGGTTTGGCGCAATGATCAATGACAAGTTTTTGATCGGGAAACAAGGTGACAAATGTTGCTGCCGCTTTTAACTGGCGATGATAAAGCAATATATCATACGTATAGTTGTAGGGTTTAAGAGCGGACACACCTTCCTGAAAATCTTTTCTTAATAAAAAATCATCTGGCTCGCTCTGCACAACATGCCGGTATCCTTTAATGATATCATATTGCTTAAAATGCTCTAAGCGCTCATTAAGATCATTTGCCCGAAGATCAACCCATCCTACAACTCCCTTAATAAAAGAATGTGTTTTTGATAATTCCACAAGGAACCTTGTTTCTACTTCTGCCTGATCGGCCTGTACGGCCACACAGCCATCTACACCATTGCGCTTTAACGTTGAAGCTATATTATCAGGTACATAATCCTTTTGCAGGATTTTCATTCCATCCATCCATGCATCCCGCTGCCTGTTGTATTTCCAGAAATGTACATGTGTGTCTATTGTCATATAGTAGTAAGTGGTAAGTGATTAGTGATTAGCGGTAAGCAGTAAATGGTAAATTTTGTTTATGTTTTTAGTTGTTTTTCTATTGATCGTATTAATCCTACAATAATTTTGGTGACTTCATTACAAGAGTACGTGAAATGTTCAAAAATCTTACAAAGTCTTTCTTATTTCTAGAATCAAATCCTCAAATCTTACAATAGGTGTATTCATATTATTAGCGGTTATTTACTTTATCACTTATATACTTACTACTTATTACATACCACTTACCACATATCATTATCACTTTGTAACTCATTATTTCAAATAAGGATAAAACTGTTTTGCCAGAAATTCATTACCGGTATCATTCATGTGTACGCCGTCTATAGTAAGCACGCCTTTACTTTTATCTTCAGGATTATGATCATTGATGTACTCGACAATAGCTTTATGTAAATCAATCAACCCGGTATTTTTATTCTTTGCTATTTCCCGAATGATTGCTGCATATTTGTTCAGATCGCCATCCAGTTCGTTCACATAACCTTTCTTTTCGCCAATTACTGTTGGTGTACAAATGATTACTTTAACACCCGCAGACTGCAGCTTATCAATCATCCTGCTGTAAAACCGCTCAAACTTATCAGGATCCGTACCGGTACCCATACTCCGTTTATGCCATACATCATTAATACCTACATATATAAAAACGATATCCGGTTTTTTGGATAATACATCATCTTCAAGCCGAAAGTAGAGATCATAAACTTTATTTCCGCCCACACCTGCACCGATAAGATCAAAAGCATTATCCCTGCCCTCTTTTACAAGCATTTGCTGCAACAGTGTAATATAACCATGTGGAGCCACTCCTGCCTGTGTAATAGAATCGCCAAAAAAAATAATTTTTTTCTTTTGCATCATTCTAAAAGCAGAAATAACCGCAAGAATGAAAATAAGGGTTGCAAATATCAGTAAGCGTTTCATAAAGGCAATTTATCGCAATTCAAAAATCTTCTCCATAAGCACCCATTTCTCTCCTGGTTTTGCCCAGGGAAGTGCCTGTTGAAAAGACCACATAAAATTCTCCCATTCCTGTACTTTAGGATCGCCGGTATCAGAAGCAGCCTTTTTTTCGAAAGAGAATCCGTCTTTTACTTCCATGATCATAAACATCCTGTTACCGGTAAGGTATATATCCATTACCGTAATGCCATCAGCTTTTATTTGCTTCAGGATTTCCGGCCATACATTCTGATGAATCTTTTTATATTCTGCTATTACTGCAGGGTCGTCTTTAAGATCGCAGGCAAGGCAATATCTGATCATGGGTAAAAATAGATTTGACGATATATTTAAATTCAGTCCTTTTTTTGATCACCTGCTCCAGGCTACCAGTTGCTGACGGGATTGTCCCAAACCATCTATACCAAGTTCTACTATATCCCCCGGCTTCAGGTAAATCGCCTGGGGTTTTTGTCCCAATCCAACGCCGGCAGGGGTACCTGTGGTTATAATATCACCGGGAAGGAGTGTCATAAACTGACTAAGATACGATATCAGGTAAGGTATTTTAAAAATCAGGTTCTTACTGTTCCCATCCTGATATGTTTTACCATTAACAGTGAGCCATAACCGAACATTGTTCACATCCTTTATTTCATCTTTAGTAACCAGCCAGGGACCAAGCGGTGCAAACGTATCACAGCTTTTCCCTTTTACCCATTGACCAGCTCTTTCCAGTTGAAAGGCCCGCTCACTATAATCATTGTGTAATACATAACCGGCAATAAAATCGCTTGCATCTTTCTCTTCCACATAAGAAGCCCTTTTCCCAATCACAACTGCCAGTTCCACTTCCCAGTCGGTTTTTGTACTGTCTTTGGGTATCATCACATTATCGTTGGGTCCCGAAATAGCAGTTGTTGCCTTAAAGAAAATAATAGGCTCTACAGGTAATTGCATATTACTTTCAGCCGCATGATCTGAATAGTTTAACCCTATGCAAATCAATTTAGAGGGCCGGCAAATTGGTGCCCCAAGCCGTTCGTCCTTACTTACAACAGGACAGGAATTTGCATTAGCTGTTAACCAATCTTTTAACCTCGTAATACCTCCCGTTTCAAAAAATTGTTCCGAATAATCTTCCCCAAACGAAGAAACATCAATGCGTTTCCCTCCTTCAAGTTCAATACCTGGTTTTTCTTTTCCTGCTTTACCAAATCTAATTAATTTCATGCTATATCCATTTTGTGCGGACTAAGCTACTCCCATTTTTTATCTGTGCCAAACGATTTTTGCAAATGACTGCATTATGAGGAAATATCCAGGGGGTAAGAAAAGGGAGAGGAAGCCCACACCTAACAGCCATTAGTTTTTGCCTACCTTTACATGACCCGATTGCTATGAATCATTTAATATCAAAAATACGGATTGTGACGGCTGCCAGCCTGTTTGACGG
>JAFDXG010000163.1 GCA_018268105.1 Bacteroidota bacterium
GACATGATAATATATGTAGACGCACCATTTAAAGAACAACATAAAGCTATATTACGTTCCGGCGCAACGGATGAACAGTTTATTTTTAAAGACGAAATTGAAAAGCCGGAAGACCAGTTGCTGGCCTTATTGAGTGCTGATATACTTTTGGGCAATCCAAAGCCTGCAGATTGGTTGGGTAAGGCTGTAAATTTAAAATGGGTGCAGTTACACTCCACCGGGTTTGACATTTATGCCGGGATAAATATACCTGCAATAGTCACCAATATGAAAGACTATTATGCACAACCCTGCGCGGAGACGGCTATTGCCGGTATCATAGCATTGTATCGCGGGATGAACCAGTTTGCAGTATTGAAAGAGCAACAAAAGTGGATTGGCTACCCCATACGTGCAGAACTACAATTGTTGCACAACAAAAAAGTGATTATCCTGGGTGCGGGTGGATTGGGTAAGCATGTAGCTAAGATACTTAACTCCTTTGATTGTGAGATATCTTTTTACGCCCGCACTGCTGTTGAAGCTGTTTTACGCAGTTCTGAACAACTGCTGTCTGCAATTCCATCTGCAGATATTATTATCGGTTGTCTGCCCGGAACAGTGCAGACCAAGGGACTTTTTACAGTAACAATGATCCGTTCAATGAAACCCGGATCAGTTTTTTGCAATATCGGGAGGGGTAATTTGCTGGAAGATGAGAAAGTGTTGGTGGATGTATTGCAACGGGGAATAATTGGCGGTGCTGTTTTAGATGTAACGTCAATTGAGCCATTACCTCCGGATCACCCATTGTGGAAATGTCCTAATACTATACTTAGCCAACATACAGGTGGCGGAAATATAACGGAGAATGAAGGTATTGTGAGGTTCTTCTTGCAAAACCTTGATTTGTTCAGAAAGAATAAACCACTGATGAATGTAATTGAACTGCATCGCGGTTATTAGTTGGTGCAAAGGACCCCTCTATCTACCTCCCCACTTTTGTAAGGATTATAAATTTCCGTTATCAATGTTGACTGCACGAAAATCAAGCAGATAGTTAAACAAGTTTGTTTCAGTGGCTAATTGCAATTTTTTCCGCAGGCGATAACGGCTTATTTCAACCCCCCTAACAGAAATATTCATAAGCTGCGCCATTTCTTTTGTACTTAAATTCATTCGCAGGTAAGCACAAAGTTTTAATTCATTTGGAGTAAGATTAGGATGTTGCCTTTTTAGTGCAATAAAAAAATCATTGTGCGATTTATCAAAGTGCATAGTGAAATGTTCCCAGTCTTCGTCCATCTTGTTATCCTCATCCAGGGCCTTAATCATTTTTTTTATAGCATCGAGTGAGTTATCGTCATCCAGTACCCTGGTAAGTCGCTGAAGCTCATCTTTTAATTTTGTAATCAGTTCTCCCTTTTTTACAAGGTGCATTGTAGCAGAAGCCATCTCCTTGTTTTTATGGTGAATCTCAGCTTCAAGCTTTTCATTTCTAAGTTTTACAATTTCTTTTTCGTTTTTTTCAAGTTCTAACTGGTGCTGATCGTGCAATCTTTTTTGCTTTTCTTCGTATTGCTGTTGCTGTACAATAAATTTTCTTTTCTGCCACTGGTAAAAAGTGTAGCCAGCATAAAATAACAGGCATAAATAAATACTGTATGCCCATTTAGTTAAATACCATGGAGGCTGTATTTCAAAAGCAAAACTGCTTACGGAAGATTCGCTCCCCAGATTGTTTCTTGCTTTTATTAAAAAAAGATAATTACCCGCGGGTAGATAAGTATATTCTTTTTCTGGTTTACTTGTCCAGTCTGACCAACGGTTGTCATACCCTTTTAAAAAATAGCTGTACTGGATATTAGACTGCTGTTCATACAAAGGACAAGAAAATTCAAATCTGAAACTGTTCCTTTGATACGATACAGATGGTATGTAATTCTGCAATTGAGGTTTATTAACTTCATCAAAATATCCCATAAACAAAGTGCTATCTGTTTTACCAATGGCAATAACTTTTCTGAGCTGGATGTTGAGCACCGGTTTGTACCGGCGATATTTAGAATAATTGAGATGAAAATATCCCCTCTCAGCACCAATAAAAATATTTGTGTCGTTAACCGGATATATCTGTTCAAATCCGCTGACAAGTTTATTATTTAATTCGGTGATGTAGGTTATCTGTGGTTTACCGGTTGAAAAATTTACTGTTCCCAATTTTTTATCCACCACAAACCATATATTTCCTGAATTATCTTCCTTTAAGTACCTGATAGCTGCAGTGTTAAAAATAGTTTTAAAAAATGTAGATATTTCAAATCTGTCGGTATTACTATTATACTCATATATTCCGTGATCTGTGGCAGCCACCAAACGGTTTTTAATTTTAAAAACATAATTGTTCTGAGTAGAAAGTCCGTGTTTCTCCGCGTAGAGGGTCACCTTTGGTATGTTATCGGCAGAGATAGCAACTTTAAATACGCCTTTATAAGGATGCGATACCCAAATATTCCCGTCATCTATAGTTATATAACGTGCTGATTCAAAAGGAAGATCCAATATATTTTCAAATGTCCCATTTTTATATTTGTAAAGTTGAATTCCTCTGTACGATCCTGCAACCATTATATACGAAGGTTGTATGGATGAAAGCGGGATAAATGTCCAGAAGCCGCTTGATTTGTTCAGAGGAATGGCGCTGTTATTTTTAATAAGATAAGCACCCTCATGGTGTCCCATCAGCAATTGATCATTGACTGCCGAAATATTCCAAACCTGGCCTCTGGCATTGTGCACCAACGTAAAATCAGATTTTTGAAAACTTAAATCCTGGTTCTCGCTTGCATTTAACTGCGCTGAGTATAATCCGCTTGTAGTAGCAATGTATAATCTCTTGTCGTGGATAATGCAGGAATATCCCGATCCTTCATTCTGATTGTCGGGATATATGCTTTTAATTGGACTGTTATATGCAACAAAGTCAATCCCATTATCTAATCCTAACCACAAATTTTTGTTGTGATCTGCAAAGACGCTCAATATATTATTATTCTGTAACCCTTCTTTCCGGGAAAAGTGCTGAGTAAGATTACCTTTTTTATCAATTATAAAACACCCCATAGACGATGTAGCCAGAACAATATGGTTCTCATCAATAATTGCAGCATTATATATAACTTGATCAGTTATATCTTTAAGTGCGGAAGAGATTATTTTGGTACAATTGCTTCCAGTGAAAAGGAAAATGCCATCTTTTAAAGTAGTAATAATGGTTGAATCTTTGGCAATTGGCAGAGACGAAGATATTATACTTTTTTGTGGTAGGGCCTCTTTCGCAGCTACAGTCCAAATACCTTTGGAAAATACTAAAAGATTATTATACTCGTCCTGAGCCAAGACTCCTTTGTGGCTCATTCCCATAAATTGCCACTCATCTGCAGGATATACAGTGATTTTATCATTGTTGTAATAAAAAATTTTTTGATTTGACCGAAAAAACAATTGATTGTCTTTGCTGATAATATCCCAGACATCAGAAAATGACCGGTGTGCTAGTGGAATTAATTTGGTGAGTGAATGGTATGTCAGTTCTCCACTCCTGTCAGGCGAAAAATAACCTATTTCATCCTGTCCGCCTACATAAATTTTCCCGTCTGTACCTATTGCAAGTGACCTGACTATTGTTTTATTAGGTAATGGGTATAAACGCCAGTAGTTTCCATCAAAGCTTAGCAGCCCTTCATTATTGGCAAAGTAGATCAATCCATTTGAGCTCTGGCAAATATCCCAGTTTTGAGTACCCGCTTTATAAAGTTGTTTTGAATAATTAATTATTTCAGGCAGGGCAATTGTATTCTGGCAATATACCGGGATGGTATACAGTAATACAAACTGAAAAGAAAAAATAACTTTTTTCATTCGGGTTTACCTTAATCAAATATAGTAAAAGCTACTTAGTTGTAGGAATGAAGTAACATTTTTGCCTATCTCTACAGGTTTGATGTAGTAATGATGTAGAATAAAACTTAATTATAGTTCTTATATTAAATAGTTTTACATCACTATAAAACATTTACTTATAAATTTTTTAAAACAATTGCTTATGAAAAGGAAAACTGTTCTACTATTTTGCACAGTCATACTACTTCAAGGCCTTTTTTTGAAGGCTTTTTCGCAACAAACATTACAAGTTTCAGGTAAAGTAACCAATAAATCAACCGGGGAGGCGCTATCTGGTGCAACGGTTAGCGTCAAGGGTGGTGGAGTAAATACCACTGCAGATATTGAGGGTAATTTTAAGATTGTTGTACCCCAAAGAGGAATTATATTGGTTGTTACCTATGCTGGTATGACTCCTATCGATAGGGTTATCACCAATAGTGGAATCCAGAATTTTGAAATGGAGCCTGGTGTAGATAAACTGGATGAAGTAGTGATTGTGGGGTATGGTACTCAAAAGAGAACCTCCTTAACAGCGGCTGTTTCCACCATTAAGGGGGGTGATATACAGCGGCAGCCGGTGAGCGATCTCTCTAACGCATTGGGAGGCAGGGCGAGTGGGGTGATCTTCACGCAGGCAAGCGGTCAGGCGGGTAATGATGCTTCCAGGATCCTTATCCGGGGTATCGGCACTAATGGTAATACAGCTCCCCTGCTGATAGTAGATGGCGTACCCAGGAATTTCACCCAACTCAATCCTGCAGATGTAGAATCCATCACAGTTTTGAAAGATGCGGCTGCGGTGGCTCCTTATGGTTTGGGCGGTGCAAACGGGGTAATACTGGTTACTACAAAAAAGGGAAAAACAGGTAAACCTACGCTTAGCTATGATGGTTATGTGGGATTTCAAAATCCTACAATAGTCACTCATTTCGTCAACTCCTACCAGTTTGCCCTTATGAAAAATGAGGGTGCACGTAATGCAGGCGCTACTGATATGCCTTATAGCGATGGTGATATTCAGAAATACCGTGACGGATCAGACCCGGACGGTCACCCCAATATCGATCCCTTATCAGATATGATATTGCGAAATACCCTGATTACAAACCATAGCCTGAGTCTTAGTGGCGGAACCGAAGCGATAAAATATGCTATGGGACTCGGCTATTTCGATCAGCAGGGTATGTTTCCGGGCATGAAATATAGACGCTACAATGTTTCGGCAAACATGCAGGCACAGGCAACAAAGACAACAGTAATTGCGCTGTCTCTCAATGGAAGAGTTGAAAAAAGAAACTTATCGGGCGCCGCCTATAACAACCAGAGTATTTTTGAAAACCTGATCAATACTACTTCCAATAGTACGCCATTGATATACAGTAATGGTCTGCACCCTTATATGTATGCTTACTTTTATGATAATCCCAGCTATAATGATATTACCGGCAATACCCTGCTCAGCCAGATATCTATTGAACAGAAACTGCCCGTGAAAGGACTTAGCGTAAAATTTGTAGGATCTTACGATTTCAATCCTTATGATCCCTTCAATATAGACAATAATGGTATAGTAAGCGTGAGGCGAAGCTGGGGGCAGCCGTTTCCTTTCTATACGGTTGATACTTCTACTCATCCGTATACTTATCCGGTAACTCCTGTTTCAACTTTACCTTCATTCTCAGAAGAATATCATCAAACACAGGCATTTACCTACCAGGGATATATTAATTATTCAGGCAATTTTGGTAAAAGTGCAGTAACCGGGTTAGTGGTGCTGGAAGCAAGAAGTACCAAATCTCTTAAGTTTAGCGCGGGAAGAAATAATTACAACCTGCCTATACAGGAGCTGTTTGCAGGCGGTACCGGGGAAACGGACCTGAGCAATAACGGTAGTTCCATGGCCACCAAACAACGCTCGCTGGTATACAGGGTAACCTACGGATATGACAACAGGTACCTCTTTGAAGCCGCCGGCAGGTACGACGGGCACTATTATTTTGCACCGGGTCACCGTTTTGGGTTTTTCCCGGCATTCTCGGTAGCATGGCGTATTTCCCAGGAGAAGTTTATGGAAAATGTGAATTGGGTAGATGAGCTGAAGCTGCGCGGGTCCTGGGGGCAATCCGGTAATCTCGCCGGGCAGCCTTATCAATACCTGGCAGGATTTACACTGTATGGCACGTCTGCCATTCTTAACGGCGGACAAACACAGGGGCTGTATGAAAATACTGAGCCCAATCCAAATATTACCTGGGAAAAGGCTAAAAAGACAGATATAGGTCTTGAAGCAAGATTATTAAACGGATTAATAAATATAGAAGCAGATTATTTCTTTGAAAAAAGAGCTAATATGCTGTTTGCTCCTAATGTTACCGTTCCTGCAGAATATGGTATAGGGCTTTCCCAGGTGAATGCAGGACTGATGCAGAACCGGGGATTTGAAATTACAGCTTCTACAGAGTATTCTTTTTCAAAAGATCTGAAAGTAGGCTTAAGCGGCAACTTTACCTATGCCAAAAACAAGATGCTGCAGATATTTGAAAACCCCTCTACTTATGACAATCCGAATTTGAGAAAGACTGGCAGACCGCTCAACGTACCTTTCGGATACAAAGCTATCGGTTATTTTACGAAAGATGATTTTACAAGTTCCGGAGATCTTAAAGAGGGAATTGCAAAACAGGTATTCAACGATAAGCTTTTTCCCGGCGATATAAGATACGCAGATATCAGCGGACCCGCGGGTAAGCCAGATGGAATAATTGACTATAATGACCAGGTGGTCATGGGTTATCCCGAATATCCTGCTATCATTTACGGGTTTACTCCCAGTGTTAATTATAAGGGATTTGAATTTTCCCTGCTTTTTCAGGGAGTTGGGCAAAGGAGTATTCAAATATCAAGCAGTGCGGCATGGGCATTTGATAATAACAAAAACGCACCGGTAACAACGCTTGACTATTGGACACCGGAAAATACCAATGCTTCATATCCCAGAATGACAACTACACCAACCCCAAATAACACTCAAACCTCCACGTTTTGGCAAAGAAGCCTCGCTTATATGAGGCTAAGGACAGGTATTATAAGTTATACCTTACCCAAAAGTATAACTGATAAATGGGGTATGAGTATGGTAACGGTGTATTTGTCGGGACAGAATATTTTCACCTGGACACCCATTAAAAATTTTGATCCTGAAATAAGTAACGGCAGAGGATGGTATTTCCCCACACAAAAAGCACTTACTGCCGGATTGAGAGTACAATTCTAATCTTAAACTTCAATAATGATTTATATGAAATTCAAAATAAATTATAACAAATTTTTATTGCGGGTTCTTGTAGCTGCGATATTACTTTCTGGCTGCACTAAAGATAGCTTTTTGGAAGTTCCTAATGCCAGCGCTGTTGCCAGTGATGCAGCTTTTTCCACCGAATCATCGGCAGACCTGGTATTGAACGACATATACAGCAACCTGCCCGACTTCAATAATTTTATTTTTGAGCCCTTCGATACCTGGTCTGACGACCTAATGACTGGCTTTAACTGGAATATCAGTTCTCAGGCAGTCCGTAGTAAGGCTAATATCAATTCTACCACTACTCTTTATTATGATTGGTCAGGTGCTTCAATGTGGCTAGACTGGAATACACTTTATAAAAGAGTTCGCAAATGCAATTTATTTATTGAAGGTGTTCAAAACTCAGCTACTGTATCAAATGATTACAAAAACAAAAGAATTGGTGAAGCAAAGGTATTACGGGCGTTTTTTTATCATCAGCTTTGGATGTTGTACGGTGGTGTGCCCATTATTACCAAACCTGATAACAGAAATTCAGATGGAGATGCCATCTTCCACCCGAGAGCAGGCGCTGATGAAACATTTGCATTTTTAAAAAGCGAACTCACAGATGCAGCGAATTTACTGCCTGATAATACTGGTAACAATGGCGCCGGACGGATTACCAAAGGAGCTGCGCTTACTCTGAAAGGGTGGGTGGAATTGTTTTATGCAAGTCCACTCAATAATCCTAATAATGATTTGAGCAGATGGGTTAATGCAGCGGCTACCAGCAAGCAGGTTATGCAAATGGGCTACACCTTATATCCAAAATATGATGAACTTTTTCTTACGACCGGCAACGATAATAATGAAGGGATATTATACCGGGAGTATCTTACCATAAAACAAGGCAGCAATATTATCGGCTACCAGGGTCCTAATTTTGTAGGAACAAACTGGTTGAGTTGGGGCGGATCTACACCTACCCAGGAGTTAGTAGATGCATATTCAATGGCAAACGGAAAAGCGATTTCCGATGCAGGCTCAGGTTATGACTCAACCCAACCTTACAATAACAGGGAGCCAAGGTTTCGCCAAAGTATTTTATACAATGGGAATACCTTTAACGGCACGGTTTTTCTGAGTGCAGTTGGGTCTGGTAATAATGCAATTGATCTTGCAGATGCAACAGATAATACAAATACAGGATATTGTACAAAAAAGAGAATGGATACAACAGTAAATATTTTTCAGTGGGGAGCGAGTGCTCAAAACTATTATTTCTTTCGTTATGGGGAAGTATTGTTGAATTATGCAGAAGCTCAAAATGAAGCTGTAGGACCAGACGCTTCTGTATACGAAGCAATGGATCAAATCAGAGCAAGAGCTGGTATCCCAACCTTTTCTGATGTTTATGCGGGTGCCACACAAGCGGAAATGCGTCAGTTGATCCGCAGGGAGAGAAGAGTAGAACTCGCTATGGAGGGAAAACGATATTTCGATTTGCTAAGATGGAAAATAGCCGAGGTAAATTTGAACCATGTAATGCATGGAATGAAAATACAGGCAAAAAGTGGTGGTGGGTATACATATACAAGGATTCCCGCTGTGCCTTCCAGCGCACCGCAATGGTCGTTTGACGCTTCTAAAAACTATCTGTTGCCTATCCCGCTGGATGCATTGGGGCAAAATCCACAACTTAAAGATCATCAGAATCCCGGGTATTAAAATGATATAGTTCATGGGATCATACAATGGAGTGATCTCATGAACTATCCTGATGCCATCCAATTTATTTTACTTAAGTTAAGTAAGCAAATGAATGGCGGCATATCTTTTATAAATATTTATTATGAAAAAACTTTTAATTACTACTGCAGTATTAATTTATGTAATGAATGTAACCGGACAATTCAAAAAACTTGTTTGGTCTGATGAATTTAATTATAGCGGGTTACCCGACAGAACAAAATGGGGTTATGATACTGGCCATAGCGGATGGGGTAATAATGAATTACAATATTATACAGCCAAACGAATAGAGAACGC
>JAFDXG010000164.1 GCA_018268105.1 Bacteroidota bacterium
ATTGGCCCTTGTCGGAAGAATAAGTGTACATAATACTATCACCTATGCCATAAACCAAATGAAGATTACCGGCTTTATCTTTAGCCATATTTGGCATTTGAACCACTTGTTATTACAAAATCAGCTTTCGGAACAGCTTTCTTTTCATTGCAGACAAGAAGGATGCAAAGAATAGATGTTATTCATTGAGTTATTCTTATACTATACACTATCTAATGGCTTACGTTTGTTTCGTCCTACCTGCTTAAAGTGGCTGGGAGTAAGATCGATAACTTTCTTGAATTGCGAAGATAGGTGCGCCACACTGCTGTAGCCTAACTGAAAAGCAATTTCACTGAGGCTCAGTTCATCATAAATGAGTAATTCCTTCACCTTTTCAATCTTTTGATGGATGACATATTTTTCTATCGTTATACCCTCGACTTCAGAGAACAAGCTACTTAAATACGAGTAATCCTTGTGCAGTGCCTTAGATAGAACCTCTGAAAAGTTATACTTATTGTCGAAGGAATTATATTGAATATGCTGGATGATTGTATTTTTTATTTTTTCAATCAATTGTTTTTTGCTGTCATCTAACAGTTCAAAACCCAAAGTATTTAAGTTCGTTTTAAACTGATTGAGTTGGCTGGTTGTTGGCTTCTTTAATAGATCCACTTCGCCAAGCGTAACGCTGCAAGCTTCCATTCTTAATTTTTCTAATTCCTGCTTTACTACTAAAATACAGCGATTGCAGACCATGTTTTTTATGTAGATGCGCATATAATTAAGTATTATTGATTCAAATCTTAACAATGTTGCAATCAAAAGTAGTTTGTTTAGCAAACGATAACTTTAGGAAAGGCAAAAATGGGATAAACTACTTTCAGCAAAATGATGATGATGTCCGGAACTATTTTTTTGACTAGGCTATGCACAAAACTAAAAATGATTGCTCTTAGCTTGCACAGCAACTTATTTTCTTCACGTCCATCGTAAAGGAAAGAGCTGCTAATTTAATGCCTTCACTAAGCGTTAAGTAAGGGTGAAACATATTTACCAATTCATGCACCGGAATTTTGTATTTGATGGCTAAACTGATTTCCATTGTCAGTTCACTGCCTTCCGGTGCTACTATTCTTGCACCAATTAGCAAATCGGTTTCGGTGTTTCTTATCAGCTTGATAAAGCCCCTTGTGTCTAAGGCTGCAATGCTTCTGGGCACTTCAGATAAGGATAGTGTGGTTGCCTGATAAGGAATACCTTTTGCTGCTGCTTCTTTTTCATCCATCCCTACACCTGCCACCTGCGGATCGGTAAAGACCACCCAAGGAAGAGCTGTAAAATCTACTCGTTGCTTTGGATTATAAAAAGCATTTTGAAGGGCAATGCCCCCTTCATAAGCTGCCGTATAAACATAAGCCGGAAAGCTGGTTACATCACCTACTGCAAAAATATCGGGGTGGCTGGTTCGTAAATAATTATCTACCACAATATGCCCTTTTCCATCTGTTTTCACATCTACCTTATCCAAATTCAATCCTTCGGTATTTGCTTTTGTTCCTGTAGCTACTAAAAGATGCGTTGCAGTAAGCGTATCATTTAAACCGTTTTGATTGTACTTCACTTTTATCATATCACCATCCTTCCAAACCTTGTTAACAGTAGCCTTAGTGAGAATGGTGATGCCCTCATCAGAAAGGTGCTTTCTTATTTCATTGGAAACATCTTGCGATTGCCTGGATAAAACGGTTGCTGAACGTTGAAGGATGGTGACCTTTGTACCAAAACGGTTGTAAGCCTGTGCTATTTCCAAAGCAATATACCCTGCACCTAATATCACAAGTGACTGTGGTAGTTCTTCCAGTTCAAACAGACTGATGTTGGTGAGATAAGGAACGCCTTCCAGTCCTTCAATCGATGGAATGTAGGTAGATGCTCCTGTGGCTATAATAACTTTTAAACCTTCGTATTGTTCTCCTTCCACCTCAATGGTTCTATCGCCAACAAATTCTGCAAAGCCATCCATTACTTTTACATAAGGCAATCCTGCTAACAAATCAGCGTACTTACGTTGTTGCATATCTGCAACCAATTCTCTTTTTTGTTGAATGATTTGCTTAAAGTTTATCTGTGGCTTATTAACGGTAATGCCGTTAAACGAAGAATGAGCGGCTTTGTGTATACTTTCTGCGGCTCTGATTAAGAACTTGGAAGGCACACAACCCACATTTACGCAGGTACCGCCCAATGGCAACCTCCCGTTTACCATAAGCGTTTTTACTTCCTGGTCATTGGCTCTAATAGCGGCTGCAAACGCTGCTGAACCTCCCCCTATAATAATTAATTCGTACTCATTATCCGGACTAACGTTACAACAACTCATGCTTCAACATTTAGAATATAAACAAAATTTACAGCAGCTGGCTATCCTTGCTTTGCCATCGCTTTATCTGAGAGGGTTACCGCTTTGTAACCAATTTTCTCGATAGCTTTTATAATCTTATCAATAGATGTTTTCCTGGCATCGTACTTCACGGTAGCTAAGTCTCCGGGGTATAATACTTTCTGGTCCATCACACCGTCAAGCGCCTTCAAAGTTGTGGCAACATGATTAGAACAACCGGCACAGGTCATGCCCGTGATTTTTAATTTTACGGTTTTGGGTTCTTCTTTGATTACCGTTTGAACACTTGTTTGTGCATTGGCTTTACTATTACCATAACCGAAAACCGGTGCTGCGCCAAATAAAAACGCTGCGATAATAATGGAACGTGTTTTCATATTTTAATTATTTAAAAGTTGATAATTCGTTACTTCATATCCTGTTTTTGCAATCGCACTTTTTAGCTGCTCAACAGATGCTTTTGATTTGTCAAATTTTACGATGCTGGTGCCTTTGGCATAATAGGTTTGTGCATTGATTACACCAGACACCTTATAAAGCTCATTGTTCACTTCTGTTTCACAGGCTTTACAACTCATGCCTTTTATGCTAAAAGAAGCGGATTGAATGTTGTTGCTTTCAACCACTAATACATTTTGTTTCTCTGCCTTTGGATAAAATATGTTAGCATAGTATGGAAAAGCCATTAGGACAATTGCTGAAATGGTAATGATGGTAAGAAAGGTTCTGGATGAAAGGAAAGGTTTCTTTTCCACTTTACAACTTCCGTCAGGACCGCATACTGTCCTTTCTTTTGTACTGAGGGAACGATACCAGGCAAACCCTAAAGTAGCTATTGCCAAACCAATCAAATAAGGACGAACAGGCGCTAACCAGGAAAGGGATGAAGCAGCGCCGCTTGCACCAGCCAACAAAGCCAAGACGGGTGTGATGCAACAAAGTGATGCTGCAATGGCTGCAAACAATCCTACACCTGCAGCCGTTTTTGATGTGGTGACTTCTTTCATGCCTTTTGTTTTTTTCTGTTGGATATGGTGATGTATTGGAAAAGCGGTTTGATGATTTCACGATGTTCTTTTGCAAATGAATAGTAAATAGTTTGTCCTTTTTTGCAGGGCTGAATGATATTGGCATCTTTCAGCTTTCGCAAGTGCTGGGAAACAGCCGGAATGCTCATTTCTAAAATATCTGCCAAATCACAAACACATAAACCACCATCTTCTTTTTCCAGCAGGTAAAGAATTTTCAGCCGTACATCGTTGCCGGCAAGGCTTAATACGTGACTTAAACGATGAAAAGAAATTTCTGCTGATGTTATGTTCTTTTTGCATTCGTTTATCAGCGCCTTATCAGCATAAGGTCTTATACAAGTCTCATTCATACCACAAATGTAATTATTTAAGCAATTGCTTAAATAAAAGCATATTTTTTAACGTACTGATAAGGAATTTTCGGTTAAACGCCATATTCTTCGCATATTGTGAGTGCAATTCGTTTCCCTTGAACCAATTCCATTATCTGCTTTGGCTCTTTCAATGGCCCTGATTATCTTTTCTCTAGTCAGTTCGAAATTGCCAATATGATAATTCTACCGTGCGATTGCTATTTTCATTTTTGATTCTTATTTCTCTTCAATGCTTGGAGTGATTTGAGGGTAACATGGCTGGTTTTCCTGTTCATAGCAATATATTTTCTGTTTCCAAAAATTGTAAGAGATATTTTTTCAGATGTTCAGCGTCAAGCTTTGCTGCTCTATATGCGACATACATATCTGGTCGAATCAGGTAACATCCGCTATCACTTATTCCAAATTTGTTATACAGAATTTTTGTTTGTTGAGTAAATGGAATTAGTTCGATGGAAAATAAATCTTTGAAAGGTTCGAGCAAGACTATTATTTCTTTGTGAACTGTTTGGGAAAAAAGAAAAAGACAAAAGAATTTTCCCTGAGTCTTTTCCTGAATGTTTTTCGTTTCGCTTTTTTCACCAGAATATTGAATAAAAGGCAAACGGTCTCCGGGTTTAGGTGCATGGCGAGGGAATCTTCCTAAAGAGGCATTTTGCGATAGCATTTTATTTCGGTAGTTAATTCCAGTTTCAGAAATCATTTTGAAAGCTAACCGCTGAATGAATTTTAGTTTTTCAAAAAGTGGAGCTACAAATTTTAATACAACCGGAATGATGTATAACCTAAAAATTTTAATGAACTGCCTTTGACTTGTAACAACATTAAATACTCTATCTGTTGAACGAACCAGATTTCTGGCAATAGTTATTCGTTCTTCTGTATAGGTATCAAGCAAAGATGCTTTTGCTTTCCCTTTAATTACCAGTGAAAGCTTCCATGCAAGGTTATAGGCATCCTGCAATCCGGTGTTCATGCCCTGTGCACCTACCGGACTATGAATATGTGCTGAATCACCTGCAAGAAAACAACGTTGTTTTTTAAAAGTAGAAGCATAGCGGTGATGAGCATGATAGGCAGAAATCCATTGCGGATCGTAAAGTTTTACCTTCATTCGGGTTCTTTCGGCATACCTGCTTTCAATATCTTCAAATGTAATATCTTCCTTTCCTTCAAGCTCTCTTGGAATGTTTCCTAATATCCTCCATCGTCTGTTGGTGAGTGGAAAAAAGCCTCCAAATGCGTTGTCAGAAAAAGCTAAATACATTTCATCATCAGGTATGTCAACTTTCGCCTTACAGTCGAGAACGAATAGAGATTGCTCATAAGTTTTTCCTCCAAAAGGGATTTTTAATTGCTCGCGAACCATGCTGTCTGTACCGTCAGCACCAACTAAATATTTTGCTGCAATTGTTTCTTCTTTTCCATCGGGCAATTTCAAAATAGCGGAAACACCGTTATCATTATTGATAAAACTTTTTAACTCAGTCTGCCTGTCAACATGACGATTGTGATCATTTAGAAATTCTACCAAAATACTTTCTGTATGTGACTGTTCGAGCATGAGCAAATAAGGAAACTGCGTAAGCCCTGTTCCCATTTTATTCACTGTAACCCGTAATACTTTTCTGCCGTTAAAAAAAGCACCAATTGCTTTTGCAATTTTTCCTTGCTGGATTGCCTTTTCTACGATACCCATTTGGTCAAGAATTTCTAAACTTCTTGCCTGAATAACGAGTGCTCTGGATTGAGCGGTGTGGTCCTTGGTTTTATCAATAATGCGAAAGGAGATTTTGTGAATGGCAAGTTGGCAAGCCAGCATTAATCCAGTTGGTCCAGCGCCAACAATTAAGACATCGGTATTTGAAGCGATGTTCATGATTTATGTAAATGGCTGTTCATAATATTAGAGTTTTATTTTTTGTATTCTAACTGCATTCATTATCGCTAATAACGCAACTCCCACATCAGCTATCACTGCTTCCCATAAATTTGCCACGCCTCCTGCTCCCAATACCAGCACAATACCTTTAACCACCATTGCCAAAATGATGTTCTGCCAGACAATGTTTCTTGTTATTTTTCCAATTTTAATTGCCGAAACGATTTTAGAAGGTTGGTCATTCTGAATGACTACATCTGCTGTTTCAATAGTAGCGTCGCTGCCTAAGCCACCCATTGCGATACCGGCATCTGCTAATGCCACTACAGGAGCATCATTTACTCCATCACCCACAAATGCAATATGCCTGCCTTCATTTTTTATCTTTTGAACCTTTTCTACCTTTGCTTCGGGCAATAAATCACCATAGGCTTCATCAATACCTATCTTTTTGGCGACATTATTTACAACAGCCTGTTTATCACCCGAAAGCATTACGGTTTTGATTTTTAGGTCGTGCATTTCTTTTACAGCCGCAGCGGCATCATCTTTTATCTCGTCGGCTATAGTGATATAGCCCGCATATTTATTGTTTATAGCTGTTACAACAACCGTATCTACCAAGTTTTCTAATTCAGGGGGGTATTCTATATTGTATTTTTTCAACAGCTTTAAGTTTCCGGCAAGTACTTCTTTACCTTCAACAGTACCCTTTAATCCGTGTCCGGCTATTTCCTCCACATTAGTCGCTGCCGTATTGCCAATGCCATCACCAACATATTCTACAATTGCTTTTCCAACAGGATGCGTGGAATTTTTTTCAAGAGCTGCCGTTACTCTTAACAGATCTTTCTCATCTATCGTTTCCGGCATTACCTGCTGCACTTTAAATACGCCTTTTGTTAGTGTCCCGGTTTTATCCATTACAATAGCATTCACCTTTGTCATCACATCCAAAAAGTTTCCGCCTTTGAATAGTATGCCATTTTTTGATGCCAACCCAATGCCACCGAAGTAACCTAATGGAATAGATACAACTAATGCACATGGACAACTAATAACAAGAAATACCAAACCTCGGTATAGCCACTCTATAAAAACATAATTACCTACAAAAAAATAAGGGACTAACACTACTGCCAACGCCAGAAAGAATACAATAGGCGTATATACTTTAGCAAAACGGGATATAAATAATTGCGTTTGCGATTTGCGTGCAGTAGCGTCCTGCACCATTTCTAAAATCTTGCTTAGCTTACTGTCTTTGAATAACGATGTTACTTTTACCTCAGACACGGTGTTAAGGTTAATCATACCTGCTAAAACCTGTTCGCCTTGATACTTTGTATCAGGTCTGCTTTCACCGGTAAGTGCGGCTGTATTAAATGAAGAGTTTTGTGAAAGAAGCTCGCCATCCAGCGCTACTTTTTCGCCGGGTTTTATCTGAATGGTTTCTCCTAACTCTACTTCGGAAGGGTTTAGTACCCGGGTGCTACCATTACGCATTACAGTAACCTCATCCGGTCGAATATCCAGCAACGCTTTGATGCTTGCCTTGGCTCTCCGTACAGCAGTATCCTGAAACCATTCACCAATAGTATAAAATACCATTACCGCCACGCCTTCTTCATACTCTCCAATAGCAAAAGCCCCAATGGTAGCCACGCTCATTAATACAAACTCGTTAAAAATATCGCCTCTTTTAGCCTTCCGGAATGCCATTCGTAACACACTTGAGCCGGCAAGTAAATAAGCTACTGCATTTACAGCAAATCCTATAGGCTTAGAAAGTGTTATCTTAAAACCATATTCCATTATAAGCAATACTGCAAGAATGAATAATGCTGCTAACAAATTCCAATGCTCCATCCACCCCGGCTTGCCGGGTGTTGCTTCTGCACCGTGTTCATGGTCAGGGTCATCATCTTCGTGCTCGTGATCATGATCATGCTCCTCATTTTTTGTATGAGTATGTTCAGGCTTTTTTGGAGTAAGCTTTGTAAGCTCATCTAACTGTAAGTCTTTATCTTGTTTTTTGTTGTAATTATGCTCCATAAAAATCTACTTAATGAATAAAGAAGGTTATTATACCAACGCATATCAATACCAATCCTGTTATGCGTTTTTCGTTATGTTCTATGAAATGAGAATTAATCATTTGTATTCCTTTATACGCAATCATCACCAGTGTTACGATGCCTGTTATACTCACAACTCCATACACCAATGCCAACAATAAAATATTATCCAACCCATAGGCACCGGCGGCTAAGAAAAGACTTTCTACCTCAAGACATGGCGATAAGAACATCATTAATACAAAAATCAATATCCACCTGGTTTTTGATTTTTTAAATTGTTGTATGTCTTCCTTTACTGTCTGATGATGGTGTGGAAGATTTACTGAAAAATAAATCAACCCAAATAAAATCAATACTACCGGAGCTACAACATGCAAATAATCTTCGTAATGATGTGCTAATTTTGATCCTACCAATCCTAAGACGACTCCGAGGATAATAGTACCTAAAACATGGGCAGATGCGGTAATGGATGCAACGAACATGAGTTCAGACTTTGCCCAACCTTCGCTCTTAGCAATAGCTACTAATGGCAACCAGTGGTTGGGAATAAGCGCATGAATAGCGCCCAATATTAAGGTGCCGGTAATAATGCTAAACATTGGTTGATTTAATCCATTGTAGCGCCTTGCTACTATCCGCTGACTCAAAAAACTTAATTTCTGCCTTTGTGAATGGCTTCATTATCTCTGTCATCCACTGCTGCCAGTCCTTTTCGCCTACCATTGCTATTTTTTCAAAGTCATTAGCATGTTGCATGTCAAATTTTGCATCTTCCCAAAAGGCTTTCAGTTTCCAGCCTTTAAAATCTTCCATTTCAAAATACCAACGAATATTTTTGTACCGCTTTAGCTTATTATAGAGCAATGGCAACAGCTTTCCATAATCCATTTCCGTTAATTTACCGATAGCTTTTGTTGCTATAAGGTTATCCTGCGTTTCAGCTAATATTTGTAACATAATGATTGCTTTAAATGGTTCCTTTACATAAAAAAGTACATAAGCTTTGTTCTGTTTTAAATGCTGTCCTCGGGTTTTGTTGTTATCAGCAACTTTAATAAACGGTCTTTTATTTCCTCGGGAAGTTCGTCGGTTATCCGCAATTCAAGTTCTTCTGACGTTTCATCAATGAATAAAGAATAATAGTCTTCCAGCTTTTTATTAAGGAAGAAAGCATCATATTCCATCCTGATACTTGTTGCCTGTTCTGTAAACTTCTTTCTCCAGCTATTTAGCTTCAAGCCATCCATAAACAATATATTTTTCGTTTTACAATAACATTCCAAAAAACTAAAACCAGCATTATCTTTTGAATATTTTCATTTGATTTACTAAACGTTTCTCAGTTATTAGGATCAATTACAGCCGAAAATGAATACACGATCTGTTCAATATCATCTTTGCTTTTTATCAGCGATGAGTTATAAAATCCTTCTTCTTTACTATTAATAATGTGCACAAACACTTCACCTTTTTGAAGAAAATCGGATAAAACAGGCTGGCCATCAGATTGCAGAAACATTTTAAGCGCTGTTTCTCTGTCGCTCTTTAAACCAAAAATGCTAATCCATGAAACGGCATCGCCAAATGTATCTTCCGGTAGCATGGTTAAAGGCAGCAATTTGAGAACTCTGCATAAGCTGCTTGTGCTTGCTTCTGTTGAAATTTCTTCTACGCCTAAAAACCCTTTATCAACCCCTAAGCCCAAACGATCGCTGGAAAGTAATTCGTATTTCCAGTTGACTTCTGCTATAACATTAATAAATGACAATTCTAAGAGATAAGGTGAATACCTGATAAGTAGGTATTTCTCTAAATGAGACATTAAATATTCAGCTAAGGCAATATAATTGTGGAACTCATATTTGTATAAGATCGCCTGCGAGTCTGTTACAGGCAAAGAAACAGTAACAGGTGGCTGTGAAATATTCAGGTAGCTAAATATTCCTTGTTGATATTCCTTTTTAAAAACTATGTCTTCCATACCTGTGAATCATTTATTTGCTGCACCATAAGTTACACGCATGGTTGTAATAGCGTTACAAATGCGTTTCCTGTTCTTTATATCTATCCATTTCTATTTGTATGGTAGTATGATGAATTTTATAATTAGCCATAATAGCGTCGTTTATTAATTGTAAAGTTTCATTGTAAGGCAAACCTTCATTGATAATAATATGCGCACTCATAGCATTATATCCTGAAGTGAGTGTCCATACATGCAAATCGTGAACGGCTTTTACACCGGGAATACTTGCAATACCTATGCGTAGTTCCTCCAGGTTTACATCGCTCGGTGTCCCTTCCAAAAGCACACCTACAGCATCTTTCAGGAGTATCCATGTACGGGGTAGAATAAATAAGCCTATACCGGCAGATAAAATCGGGTCAGCATAATACCAACCTGTAGTAAGCATAATAATGCCGGCTACAATAACGCCAACAGAGGTAAGCATATCGGATAGCACTTCAAAATAAGCTCCCTTCATATTCAGACTTTCGCCAGAACCTTTTTTTAAAATCATCATACCCGTGATATTTACAACCAACCCGATGGCGGCTACAATAAGCATAGCCTTACTTTCTACTTTGGGGGGATTTAAGAAGCGCAGGTATGCTTCGTACAAAATGTAAAGTGAGATACCGATTAATACA
Organism: Bacteroidota bacterium; assembly: GCA_018268105.1. Taxonomy (GTDB): domain Bacteria; phylum Bacteroidota; class Bacteroidia; order Chitinophagales; family Chitinophagaceae; genus Agriterribacter. Next base: position 10,410 of record JAFDXG010000164.1, read on the forward strand.
ACAGCATTGGCAAGGGCGGCTAAAATTTCGGCGCGGTAAAAACCATAGGTACGTTTGGCCGAAGCAGCACGCTGTGTCACGTTAATTGCAAACAATGCCAATGCCAGGCCGCCCACATCAGTAAGCATGTGCCCGGCATCTGCCAATAAAGCAAGGCTTTTAGTAAGAATACCACCAATTACTTCGGCAATGAGATACGAGCTTGTTAAGGTGAGTACAATTACAAGCTTCCTTTTGTTTTTATAACCTGCCGATGCATGATTTCCCGACATACCTTAATGCTATTTTTTGTGATTAAAAATCAAGCAGATTACCCAAAAAGCCACGTCTGCCATGTTTACCATACGCGCCGTGCTTGCTGTCCTGATGGCCTCCTCCTCCATAACCACCCTGGTAATTAGGATTGTTGTAACTTGGATTGGACTGATTGGGTTCAGGCGTTCGTTGCTCCAGCGATTTTTCAATAATTTTATCCAGCTCGCCTTTATCAAGCCATACACCCCGGCAATTGGGGCAATAATCAATTTCAATGCCTTGCCTTTCGGTCATGGCTAATGTTTCGTTGCAGTTTGGACATTTCATAGTTGAGAACTTATTTAGGAATAATGTTACTTATACTTCAAGCGTTTGTTTTTTTATAACGTCTCTCAAATTCTATAAAGTGCTTATCAGCCCAAGTAATGCGGATATCAACACCACGCACTTCCAACAATTCAATCTCATTGCTTTTTTGTTTAATGATTAATAAAAAGGAATAAAGTATGTGCAGGCACTTTACACTGCACATACTTTAACGGCATTTAGCTTACCTGAACATTTCCGTGATGTGCATGACAAGCATCGGCACATTTACGGCATTCCTCTGCACATTTTTTACAATGCTCATGTTCATGTTTACCGCACTCTTCGGCGCATTCGCGGCATACTTTTTCGCAAACAGCCAGATAATCATGAGCAAATTCGCTATCTCTGATTAATAGCTGAGCGCCGAGAAAGCATACGTCTGCACAATCTCTGTCCAGTTCAATGCAATGCGCCATTGGTGTTACGTCTTGCTCGTCCAAACAAGAAGCTGCGCAATTTTCGCAGGCAGTAGCACAGGCTAAAAGTTGCTGAATGAGGGCTTCGTGTTTGTGCCCTGAATGATGATGACCACTTTGTTGATGTTCCATCGTATTTGTTTTTAAGTGAAAAATGCCCTCAATTTGAGGATTACAAAATTATTTGATTGGTGATGCAACTCAATTGCATTCATTTTTTACAATTTTTACAAATGCCTCTTGCTACTAAGCTCATTTCCTGAAGATTAAAATCATCCGGAAGGTTTAATTTGGGTATTTGCACCTTCGGCAAACAATACAATTCCTTACAGTTTGTACAATAGAAGTGGATGTGCATGTCTGAATGAAGTCCGTTATTGCATTCATCTTGGCATAGCGCATATTTGGTTACTTCTGTTCCGTCTTTAATGGTGTGAATGATGCCTTTTTCTTCAAACGTTTTTAGCGTTCTGTAAAGTGTTACTCTGTCCGCCCGATGCAGTTCCGTTTCCAAATCGCTCAGGCTAATGGCTGCTTTCTGCTTTAATAAATATTCCAAAACCAGCAGTCGCACTGCCGTAGGATTAACTTGCTTTGCAATCAAGACGTTTTCCAGTTCCATGCTCATTGGATCGTTTGTTTTACCGATTTATACTTGCGTTGTGTTGCTACAATGTTACAATGGTGGGTCGGAAACCCTGCTATTCAATAATAGTTCTTCCATAGGGTAAGAACCATGCAGGGCTCCAACCCATATGATTATTCTTCCTCTTCTGCATTTTTCATTTTAGATAATAAGTCGTAAGCGCCTTTTAACACTACCTTGCTTTGCATGTTAAAACCTTCGGGAAGAGTAACAGCCGTAAATCCATTTTCCGTAATGCCTACGCCTACTTCTACCATACGGAAAGCGATATTTTGTTCTTCGGCTTTTTCTGTACTATCCGTTGTGTTTGCTGCAGTTGTTTCCGTATTTTCTGCTAAAATAAAAATGTAGTTTTTACCTCCAGACTGTACGACGGCTTCCTGTGGCAAGGCCGGCAAGGCAGATGCCCCTAACTCAATAATAGCATTCACAAACATACCTGGCAGCAAGTCTGAGGATGGGCTTGAGATACGGGCAAGTACATCCACCGTACGGTCTTCGTGAATGTCTTTACCAATTAGAGAAACTTTTGCTATATGCTCGTCACTTTGTCCAGTAGCGCTGAAGCGGATGGTTTGCCCTAAAGAAATGTGAGGAATATCCTTTTCGAACACCCGCACACGTACCAGCATATTATTCGTATTAGCAAGGTCGGTTATAACTTCATTTGCGCTCACGAATTTTCCTACATTAGCATACACTTTTGTTACATATCCACCTTGCGGAGCATAGATATTTGACCTTGGAGTGAAATTGCCATGATTAACACGGGCAGGGTTAATATTAATCATACGCAATTTTGCCTTCAATCCCTCAACCCTCGCCACCATACTATTGTATTCGCTCTGCGCTCTCTGGAGCGATTTACGAGCAGCGATGTTTTCTTTTACCAACTCTTCCTGCCTTGTAAGGTCTTGCTTTAAGAAAGATAATTGGCTGCTGCTTTCCATGTAATCCTGCTGAATTTGTACAAACTCGGGGTTTTCAATAGTAGCAACTACCTGTCCTTTTCCTATGTATTTCCCTTCAATTACATTCATCGTTTTTATATTGCCTCCGTAAGGGGAAGTGATGCTTATGGTTTGCTGCGGAGGAACATCAATGGTTCCTGATGCTTTGATGTAATTGGAAAGGTTTTTTTCTGTTACATTTCCTAACTGAACGCCAACTGCATTGTACTGCGTTTGAGTAAACTCCACGATGTTGGGGTCTACCGTTTTTACGGTTTGCTTTTCTGATTGCGTTTCTTCCGACTTTTTTGAAGAACAGGCTGCCAAAAATAAGGCGGCAATGAAAAGCGGTTTATAAAATGAATTAAGCATAATGACTATTGATTTTTAATTTTACAAGCCAGCGATTAGTTCCAGTTCGATAGCTGTTTGATTATATTGATTAAGTAGTTCTATATATTGTTTACGTACGTCTACAGCGTTATTGATGGACTGAGAAAGCTGGTAGTAATCCAGCTCGCCTGCTTCAAATGCCCGTTGAGAAGTAGTGATGAGAAGATTAGCTTGTGGAATAGCTGTATTCCTGTAAAAGTCAATTTGGATTTGCAGACGCCTTAAGTCGGAAAGCAACGTTGAACCACGTTGGAACAAACCGAAATAGAAAGCATCCACCTGTGCCTCTTGAATCTGCTGGTTGATTTCTGCTGCTCTAATCCTTGCTCTTTGCGGTTTAGAAAAAAGCGGAATACTAATTCCAGCCTCTATTCCCTGAAAGCGTTTGCCCACACCATAATATTTGGAGACGCCGTCTTTTTCATGAGTGCCTACAAGCGATTGATTAAAATACCCAATACTGAAGTCGGGCAACAGTTTACTTTTTTCAACACGTATTTCTCTGGACGCTACTTCTATTTGGCTTCGCAACGCTTGCAACTGCGGGTTATTGCCAAGGATAGAACTGTCAAGAGTTACTGCAACCGTTTTTTCCTTCAAAACAGTATCAGCAATGTTTTCGACAGAGCTATCTCTGGTAAACTGCCGTATTTGTTGCAAGTGAGTACGAATGTATTCATTGGTTTGTTGCAGTTGTGCAGTGGCTTCCTGCAATCGGGTATTAGCATTATACGTTTCCAGGATATTCGTTTCGCCTGTTTTGAACCGAACCTCTGCTGCCCGTAAAATCCGCTCATAAAGCGTTATCAATTCCTGGTTAAGTTTTCTTTGTTCTGTGCGATAAAGCAGGTTGTAATAAATACTTTTTACCTGATATGCTATCTGGCTTTGATAAATCCTCGTTTGAAAACGGCTGGCATTAATATTTGCTTCTGCCAATTCCGACAACCTCTTTAAATAAACAGGATTAGGAATGTTTTGGATAATCGTGATGTTATTATCGTATGGAACAGGGCTGTTATACTGACCATACGTAAGATTAATATTCGTTTTTCCCAAATCCCGTACAGAACCTTTGAGTGCCTGCTGGTATTGAACACCCAACATTCCCACTCTCGTATTTGGATTTACTGCCAGTGAATTGCTTATCGCTGTGGGCAAATCAATGGTAGAAAGCGCTGGCGGAGTGGTTACAGGGGTTTGTGCTTGACTTACACCTGCAATGCCCAACGAAAAAAGCAACATTATTGCCGTGGGAGAGGCAATGCCTCCTGGTTTTACTTTTTTCTTACGTGGTTTTATCTTTTCTACAAAAGAATATAACACAGGCAATACCAGAAGGGTTAATAACGTGGCAGTAATCAAACCACCAATCACCACTGTTGCCAGAGGCTTTTGAACTTCGCCACCTGCACCGGTTGACAATGCCATCGGCATAAACCCTAACGATGCTACGGTAGCAGTCATTAGTACAGGTCGCAAACGGATAGCTGTACCTGTTAGAATTATGCTATTTATATCTCTCATACCATCCCTTTTTAACCGGTTAAACTCCGTAATCAGCACGATGCCGTTTAATACAGCCACACCAAACAGCGCAATAAAACCAACGCCAGCTGATATACTAAAAGGAAATCCCCGTATCCAGAGTGCGAATACCCCGCCTATAGCCGACATGGGAATGGCTGTGAAAATGAGCAATGAATATTTCAGCGAACCAAAAGTGAAGTATAACAGTAACAGGATTAATCCAAGCGCTACCGGTACCGCCACCGACAATCGCTTGTTCGCTTCTTCCAGGTTTTTAAATTGTCCGCCATAAGTAATAAAATAACCAGTGGGCAATTTAATTTTCTGGTCAATCTTTGCCTGAATGTCTTTTACGACAGAAGCAATATCTCTACCCCGAACATTAAAACCTACTATAATTCTCCTTCGGGCTTCTTCCCTTTGTATTTGATTGGGCGCTAACTGATAGCTAACATCGGCTACCTGCTCTAAGGGAACCTGATTACCATTAGATGTAGTAACAAACAATCTTTTTACATCTTCGATACTTTGCCGTTCCGATTGTTCTAATCGCACCACTAAATCAAACCGCTTCTGACCTTCAAATACAGTTCCGGCAATACCGCCTGCAAAGGCACTATTGATAGCACTATTAATATCTTCTACGTTCAACCCGTACTGGGCAATCTTACTGCGGTTTAGTTTAATAGAGATTTGCGGTAAACCTGACACTTGTTCGATATAAAGATCTTCTGCACCCGGAACTGAAGGAATTAAAGCCCCAATCCTTTTTGCCAAATCAGCCAGTTCCTCCAAATCATCGCCGAATATCTTGATACCGACATCTTGCCGTACACCGGATATCAATTCATTCGTACGTAATTGTATAGGCTGGGAAAAACCAAAAGTCACTCCTGGAATGGCTTCAAGGGTTTTCTGCATCTTTTCCACTAATTCCTCTCTTGTGATGGCACTTGTCCATTCTTTTTTGGGCTTCAATATAATGGTCAGATCCGTGGCTTCAATAGGCATAGGATCGGTGGGTATTTCCGATGCTCCTATTTTGCCTACTACTTCTTCTACTTCAGGATAATTTTTCTTTAACAGAGTAGAAGCTTGGGTTACTTTCTCAATGGACTGCTCCAGAGAGCTACCTACCAGCAGACGCGTTTCGACGGCAAGGTCACCCTCTTCCAATGTCGGAAGAAATTCACCCCCAAAAAAAGAAAATACAACTATGGCGGCTGCCAATAAACCGAAGGCAAGCAACACCACGGTCCTTTTAAACCGCAGGGCACCTTTAATTAGCGGACTATATCCCCGCTGGATACGCTCCATCATTTTATCTGAAAAATTCTTTTTGTGCGAAATTTTCTTACTTAAGAATAACGAACTCATCATTGGCACATACGTCAACGATAATATTAAAGCGCCGATGATAGCGAAAGAAACGGTTTCTGCCATTGGACGGAACATCTTTCCTTCAATACCCACCAATGCCAGGATAGGGAAATAAACGATAAGGATAATGATTTGACCAAAAGCCGCCGAATTCATCATTTGTTTTGCTGAATGAGAGACTTCTGCGTCCATTTCCGGTTGCGTGATTTTCCCTTCCTTTCGATGAACAAGGTGGTGCATGGTGGCTTCTACGATAATTACCGCCCCATCTACAATCAATCCAAAATCAATCGCACCTAAGCTCATCAGGTTACCAGAAACACCAAACACTTTCATCAAGGAAATAGCAAAGAGCATTGCAAGCGGAATGACTGATGCTACGATAAGTCCTGAGCGAACATTACCCAGAAAAAGCACTAATACAAAGATTACGATTAACGCACCTTCAAGAAGGTTTTTCTTAACTGTATCAACAGCCCTGCCTACAAATTCACTCCGGTCTAAAAATGGCTCAACAGCTACGCCTTCGGGTAATGATTTTTTAATTTGCTCCATTTTTGCTTTTACGCTGGCGACTACTTCGTTGGCATTGCTACCCTTTAGCATCATTACAATGCCACCAACCGCTTCTCTGTCATCACGGGTAAGAGCGCCGTAGCGTGTAGCAGTTCCAAATCGTACCGTTGCTACGTCGTTTATGGTGATGGGGACACCGGTTTCAGTATTCTTTACAACTATTCTTCCAATATCATCAAGACTATTAATTAAGCCTTCACTTCGGATAAAGTAGGCATTGGGCTTTTTGTCAATATAAGATCCACCTGTGTTTTGGTTATTTTTTTCCAGGGCAGAAAAAATATCTGATATGGAAATATTATAACTTCTTAATTTGTCAATGTTTAATGCAACCTCATACTGCTTTAAAAAACCGCCGAAGCTGTTGACTTCAGCAATTCCAGGAGTGCCTAATAATTGCCTTCGCACAATCCAATCTTGGATAGTTCGTAAGGCAGTGGCATCATATTTCTGCTCGTAACCTGGCTTAGCGTGAACGACATACTGGTATATTTCTCCAAGCCCTGTAGAAATAGGAGCCATTTCGGGGTTACCGAGACCCGGAGGAATAGAGTTTTTTGCTTCCGGCAGTCGTTCAGCCACCTGTTGTCTGGCCCAATAAATATCGGCATCATCGTGAAAAACGATGGTAACAACTGAAAGACCGAACCGTGAAATAGACCTCACTTCCTGTATCTCAGGAATTGTGGACATGGTTTGTTCTATCGGATAGGAAATAAACTGTTCTATTTCCTGAGTCGCTAATGAAGGGCTAAGGGTAATAACCTGTACCTGATTATTCGTTATATCGGGCACAGCATCTATTGGTAAGGTTTTTAAGGACATGACACCCCAAATGATTAAGCCTAGGGTAAAAAGTCCGATTACCAATTTATTCTTTACGGAAAAATCAATAATTCTATTTAGCATCTGTTTAAAGAGGATTAATATCCAGTAACCAAACGATAATATTTAATGATAATGGCTACGATAGCGCCTATCATTAAAATGGACAGGATGATTATAGAAATATTTCTAAAAGTCCTGAACGGTGGTCGTGGTGAAACTTTTCGTTTCTTTTTACTGGATTTTGTTGTCAAAATCGGCGTAATATGAAAGTGAAACGGGAATTGCCTATTTAGGCAAACAATACATAAGCTGAGATTAGCTTAAAGGAAAGATTACACCAATTGGGGCGGTTGCCAGACAGGAAGGGAAATACCTTTAACAGAAGACGAATAGAAGGAGCTATAATTCTTTTTGAACTCAGGCTTTAGAAGAACCATTTTTCCTAAAACGTGTGGAATAGGTGTACCTGAGCAGCATGAACAACTGCAAAAAGGAGAGCAGCCATCTTTTTGAGGATGATCCTGCTGATGGGCGGATTTGGCTATTTCCTGCTTTACTTTACCCGTAGCCCTAACACCATCTGTACAAGGCATACAGCTTAGCACTAAAACAATAATGGATAATATGAAGGCAGTAATTTTCAAGACTGCAAAGATAGAAAACTAAAGTTGTAAAAATGAAATTACGATCTATAATATTTGTCATGCAGTTCACCTATACCAAAAATGACAGCAAATAATTACCAGTTCAGTAAGTGTACGCGATTGCATGATAAAACTTGGCGCAGCAATCTTAGTTTAAAGTGTGATAATCAAGTATTTAGCAATAGTGATGCTAAGTTCTTGGTTTAACTCCGACTATAAGCCGAATCGGTGATCTCCTTTGACAAGCCTGTACATTCCCCACCATGCCAAAGGCGCCAATACAACAACACTTAGCATTCCTGGGAAATAACCATACGGCTCATTTGTCATAAACGGAAAAACGTAATGTGCAAGCTCTGATATTCCCATTGAAGCGAAAAGCGTCCAGACTGCGTAGTAACCAAGCTCATGTTTCTTTTTAAGCAATAAGGGTAGTATAAGCCAAGCCCCTATGGGTAATACCAACAGTCCAATAATAAGCCCAACGCTAAATTCAGGAACCGTTCCGCCTGTTATTTTTGCTGAAACAACCTCGAAGAATTTCATGCGATTCTCTTCCACTTTATGGAGGAATAAAAAGGCAAACAGCGTAAGCCAATAGGGTATTTTAAGAAATGTCCAGGATGCTCGGGATGGTAATGAAATCCAAAGAATAAAGCCTCCCAAATAACCAATTAAGAAAATAGTCGCATATAAAGCTCCAAGATAATAGTATCCGATCACAGGAATAAGAAGAGAGAAAAGAAATGCGATTATTATGTTACTCTGTTCTTTTTGTGTTGTCATAACTGAAAGGTTTGTCTAAAATTATGAATCTGTTTGTTTATTAAAACTTCATAGGTTGCATTATAGGATCTTCTTAGATGTATCTTCAAAATTGTATCTTTGTGGCAAAATATTCTTGAAGCGTTTTAGCTTTAAGTCCCGCACTGAAACTTAGGAATTTCAATTGGCAATGGGACATAAGTGGAAAACGCTCATGCTACGGCGTGGGCGCACTTATCGTTGCCGGGTTTCCTAAGACCTCAGTGCGGTGAGCTGTTGCCTGCGCTCTTTTTTGTGCAGGCAACAGTCAGAGGAAATCACTAAAAGCAACAGACCATGACTTCAGCCGATCACTACCCGAATTTTGACTACACCGCGGAACAATTATCGAAGTTTCTTGCTGCATGCGACTTTTTTACCATTATGCTGAAAAACGGTGAAATCATTCATTTTACTCCTAAAGATGTACCAGCATTCACAAAATGGTTGGAGAAAAATAAAATAGCGAATATTAGATCAGAGGACGGATGGGTCATAACTAAGAAAACATAAGAACTGATACAATATTCCACGGCAACTATGTTTTCCATTCGCCGCCCGGCTACCACTATCCAAAATGCTATGCAAAAACACCTTACTTATGTAAAGCAGTTTTTTTTCATTGAAAGATTCGTACAAAATACCGCTCATTTTGACAGACGTGGTATTGCTGTTTGCCACAGCTATTTTCATTATGACTTATTGCGAAGAGCGGGCAGATATATACCTGCTACCGAAAGGTTTTAACGGCACTGCTACCGTGTTCTTTAACGAGCCTGCGGGCACACCTGAAAACCGGAGTGGTGAAAAACGCACCTTTAAAATTCCTGCGTCCGGAACTTTACATACGCAAAGTATTTATAAAAAGAAGTGGAACAACTATTACTATGTAAAACAAGACGGTAGCTTACGGCAATTGATGTACGGAGACGCACGTATGGCCGGAGGGGTTTCTTATCGCGCAGTGATTTTGACAGTGTATGGGTTCAGGAAATGAATGTTTCTGAACTCGACACCAATGGTAAAATGGTAACTGTCGCTACTATTATTATTGTAAAACGCAACTATTGACACCATTTTAAATTGCGACATAAACAAGCCACTTGAAGAATCGGTGTTTATATCTTCATCCATTCTCTCCAAGTGGCTTTCTGACGTTACCCCTGCCTATTTGGTACTAAGTGCTTTTAGTTTTTCACTTAGTTCGGTTAAGCCTGCTTTTGTTAGGTAATCATCAGCAATTACGTGTAATTCCTGCAATGCTTCCTGCGGAATACTTTCCAGCAAAGCAGACGATTTATCATCATCTTTCGCCATCAACCCACGTTTGACGACACTGTGCAATAACAGTACGTTTTTGCGGGAGATCCTCATGTCAATCTTCACTGTTTCACTCATGCCAGGGATACTGAGAATAGTATCATATACTTTGGCTACATCACTTGTTGTTAGCATAATCACACGATTTTAATTAAACAATACTCACAGCACAAAAGTAAATAACGCTGCCCTCTGCATCCTCATCAAAATATGATGAGGATAGGTGAATCCCATATCGCCTATTTAACTTCGCTTAGAAGAACTGAATGTGTATTTGATAAATGTGTGGTTATGGATTTCAGTAAGAACCGGCTTTCCGTTAGCGAAGCCAAAGAAATAGATATGGTTCATTTCCTTGCAGGTTTAGGTTATGAACCAGCGAAGATCAGGAACAACGACTATTGGTATCACTCTCCTTTACGGGATGAAAAGACACCTTCATTTAAGGTTAACAGGAGGCTAAACCGCTGGTACGATCACGGTCTTGGCAAAGGTGGCAACCTGGTTGATTTTGCTATCCTCTTTCACGGGTGTACCGTGTCCGAATTACTCCAGAATTTAAGCGGTAATTTTTCCCTTCAAAAGCCGGTTTCCCAACAATCATTTGCGAGAGAAGAACAGGAGAAGCAGATAAAGATTTTAGGCGATTTTGTTCTGTCTTCCAGCGCCCTTTTAAGATACCTGCAGCAACGGCGAATACCCGTTGATGTAGCTGACCATTACTGTCGGGAAGTGCGTTACGAACTTAATGGAAAAGTCTATTACGGTATCGGTTTCAGGAATGATTTGGGAGGCTTTGAAATACGCAATCCTTACTTTAAAGCCAGCAGTTCCCCTAAAGGCATTACGAGCTTTGATAACAATGCCGATGAGGTCATAGTCTTTGAAGGCTTTACCGATTTCCTTTCTTTCAGGGTCGTTCATCAACAAGACCCTGAAGACCGCTTTGATTTTGTAGTGCTGAACTCTGTTTCCTTCTTTGAAACTGCACGTCCCTTTATGGAAAAACATAAGACTATCAAGCTCTATCTTGACAGGGATACTACCGGACAAAATTGCAGCCGATATGCACTTTCCCTAACCAGTAAATACAAGGATGAAAGCAGCCTTTATCAAAACCACAAGGACTTCAATGACTGGATGGTGAATTTCGGCAAGCCGCAAAGGAAACATCAAAAACAGAAGTTGAAATAAAAGACAGCAGAACTATAAGAGCCGCTTTAGCTTCTTAAAAGTGCTTGAGCTTCTTATTTGCTTTAGAGCCTTATCAATGTCCGAAAGAGGTTCTAAAAGCTGAAAGATTGCAACTTTCCCGCAATCGGCCAGATGAACGGTTGTTAAACAACCGGATCTGGCTGCCCATCACTCGGAACTCGTGGGCAGGGCGTCTGAAAGGTGAAAAT
>JAFDXG010000165.1 GCA_018268105.1 Bacteroidota bacterium
GCATGGCATGCAAGAGGTCAGGGGTTCGACTCCCCTGTTCTCCACATAAAAATACAAATGCAGATAGGTAAAATGATCTGCTTTTTTTGTATATCAGATAGTATATCCAAAAAAGGGTGGGATGTCCCTTATATATTTTACCCAAAAATTTGAAGATAATTATTCTCACATTGCAGTAAGCCTGAATTTATAAATTATCAGTTTTTAGGTTTCTATTTTTTCGAACAGCCGATAATAACTACTTTAAAAATTCTTAAAAATATTTTTTAATAACTCATTCTTGTGAATACAAGGGTCTGATCCAAATATTTCTAAAACTCACCGGGCTTTCGTGCCCCTGAATTTTTAAAGGCAATACATCATGCTTTGTATAAACCGGCGGAGAAACAAAGGTTGTTCCTTTGATCTCCACATGGTTTTGAACCAGTATCCCATTTTGCAATACCGATATATATGCGGGCTTTTCCAAATCGCCATTTTGGTTAAAAACCGGGGCTGTGAAAAATATGTCGTAGGTCTGCCAGCTTCCGGGAGGAAGACTCGCATTCACCAGAGGAGCATGTTGCCTGTAAATACTCCCGGCGCTACCATTTGCATAGGTGTCATTTTGATAAGAGTCTAACACCTGAACCTCATACAATCCCTGAAGCAGTATTCCGCTGTTTCCACGATTTTGTCCACTCCGCATAACAGGCGTTGGTGTCCTCCACTCCACGTGCAACTGGCAATCTCCAAAAGCCTGTTTGGTTTGTATATATCCAAAACCCGACGGAGCCGTGAAACATCCATCACTGACTTTCCATCTGCCAGGATAAGTTCTATCTTCTGCATTCACCCAATTATTTAAATCCCTGCCATCAAAAAGGATTATGGCATCAGAAGGCGGTTTAGCATAACTTTTTCCTGGTTTTACTACTGCAATTGAAGCACTACGTCTTTCTTCCTGCCCATAAACAACGGGGCCGGTAAACCATTGTAAAACAAAGATGAATAATACAGTTCTCATACGAGTAATGTTTGATAATTTGAGACGGGGTATAATATGTATCCATTCTGTTCAATCTATACTACCTCAGATGCATCCATAAATTGAATACTGCAGACACCCCCGCTATATATTCAAACTCCAGGGGGCACGGTACTGACGTTTAACAAACTGGTTCGCTTCTTCAAAATTTGTAATTCGCATATTCTGCGTATCCCATAGTAGACGCTTCCTCCCGGGGTATCTGTCTTCACCTCCTTTTGCATTGAGGTTTTTGAGTCCATGACTGCGAATAGCCAGATTGGCAATCAAAATACTTTCCACAAAGGGACCCGCATATTCAAAATCAGAGCTCGTCTCTGCATTTCCATAACCTGCAATACAAGCATTAACCCATTGCAGATAATGCCCTTCCGGCACCCGCGCAATCGTTTCAGGAATCGCCTTTGCCTCTTCCTCACGTGAAAGTGGTAACAGCCTTGGGTTGGCTCCGTAACAGTCTGCCTGCAACATACCCTTCGTACCGATAAACAAAACGCCACCATCCGGGCTGCCAAATGGTTCTCCGGGTTGCAATTCCTCCGGCCGCTCCGGCATAATACCCCCGTCATACCAGCTTACTTTAATTTTTCCTTTTCCGTCTTTCCTTGGATAACTCAAATGAATAGCCGAAGCAACGGGGGCACTCTCGGAACTATCAATTTCCTTGAAAAAATCACTCCAACTATTGGCAACACTACATTCAACAGCATCGGGGAAGTCTATAGGCAATATCCGATAGATGGGATCCATTATATGACAGGCCATATCTCCCAGAGCCCCGGTGCCAAAACGCCACCAACCCCTCCAGTTAACCGGATGATATCCCGGGTTGTAATCCAACATTGGAGCAGTACCCACCCAAAGATCCCAGTTGAGTTCTTTGGGAACAGTATATACACCTGTAAGCGGAGCGACGCCCTGCGGCCAAACAGGCCGGTTTGTCCAGGATTCTACTTTATATACTTCGCCAATCAATCCGGCGTCGTATAATTCTTTCATTCTTCTCACTCCCTTTCCTGAACCACCCTGATTCCCCATTTGTGTTACCACTTTATATTTCTTAGCTGCCCGGGTAAGCATTCTTGCTTCCCAAATATCATGAGTGAGCGGTTTTTGAGTGTACACATGTTTACCCAATTGCATGGCTGCCAGTGTAGCTACGGCATGCATATGATCGGGTGTCGAAACAGAACAGGCGTCTATATTATTTTTTTCTTTATCAAGCATTTCCCTAAAATCGTGATAATAGGTTGCCTTAGGGAATTGTTCCCGGGTTTTTGCAGACTGGCGATCATCCACATCTGCCAATGCCACTATATTGACTCTCGGGCTTTTTGCAAATCCCTGAATATCCCTGCCTCCCTGTCCGCCTACACCTATAGATCCAATATTTAACTTATCACTTGGTGCGATGTATCCTTTACCCAATACATGGCGTGGCACAATAAAAAAACCGGCAGCTCCAATGGAAACATCTTTTATAAACTTTCTGCGTGAACTGCCTGACCTTAACCTGGCTTTCTGATTCATCGTTATTTAGGATTTTTCTTTTTGTAATGCTTGTCTTTTTCAGAAAAATTCAAGACAATCCCTTTCCCACCCGGTTTTATACTAATCACTTCATCTTTGGGCGATTTTGAAAATACACCTTCAACAGCTTTAACCTTGTATTTCATTCCATCAAATTCACAATACAAAGCCCCCGAAGCAACTTTGGAGAAAGGCATTTTAGCACTATCCGCAACGTTGAGTGCTAAAAACCATTGTATATTCTCAGCACCTTCTAATTTCATCCTGATTTGCCTTTCATCCACTTCCATTATCAGTTTTGCAGCGGATCTTTTCAAGGGCCATTCAATAGATAGTTTACCAGGCACTACGTCTCTTATTATGGGATCATCCCCTTCAAGCATACTTTCTTTGCCGTTTATCATAGCCTTAAACCACAACCCGGCGGTCTTTTCGTCTGAGCTCCACCGGTAGCCATCCACAAAGGGCAATGTGAAGAAAGAGCATTCATTTGAAGTAGCTATATGCTCCGTATAATAAGAGGGGAAGTTTTCATTAAATAAATGGATGTCCCGGAAACGAAGTGTATGGTTTTCCCAAAGTAAATTAAACCGGTAAAAACGACTGTTAAACCATACTGTTTTTTTATTACTTCCGCTGATGTCTTTATTTACAGTCAAAGCCGTTGCAGGGGTAAGTGAATACTTGTTGCGAAACCACTCGCCTGATGCCGCCAGCGTTTCTACTCTTAGTTTCCCTTCGTTTCTGAGTTTGGCAATTAATGGCATTTGTATCTCAAATCCTTTCTGCATCGCATTCCAGGTAAAGGAATTCTCCTGTCCTGCCTGCACATAATTATATTCCATACTGGCGCCTTCTAAAAATTCTCTGAAATACCAATGCACCCAGGCAGAATCACCACCACCAAATTTATAAACCGGCTCAAGAGAAATAACACCCTGTTTTTTTGATCCGCGTCTATCATCATACTGCCTTACCGGATCGCTGCCCAGCATCCTGAATATGGGAACAGGAGTTTGATTTACCTCTGTTTGTGCCGGCATATAGCTGTTTATCTTGCTGGGATAATAGGCCTGGTTCCAGTATCCGCCCCATAAAGTATAACCGTCTGTGCCCACCTGGTCTTTACAGTTTGCAGATGCAACAATCCTGTACTTCTCATACATATAATTCAATGTATGTGCATCAATAAACCAGGAGGCTATGGATTTGGGGTAGTAACCGAATATAACTTTAAAGTCGGCCATATACACATCAACAAGTTTCTCCCGTTCTGCAGGAGTGTACCCGGTGGAAAACCCTACGTCTGCATGCCAGTCCCAGGGATACCGGCCACGCCATTTTAAACCGGCCTTCTCCGCCAGCGGTTGGGGTATTTCCCACCAGCCTCCAATTTCAAAAGACTGTGCCGGCAGTTCTTTCAGAAGATGTTGGTAACGGCTGTCCATTAGCGCATCGTATTGTAATAAAAAAGTTCCGGGTAAATCATATTGCTTCATGATCTCAACCTGCTTTACTACAGTTTGATATAGTACATCTTCGGTTATTGCCTGATTACGCGGTTCAAGCAGCCGAATAAAATTGATGATGTTGACAATTTTTGGTTTTGAATGATCATCAATTGCCTGTGCAGACAATGATGAACTTCCGAATAGAAACAGCAGGAATATTACCAGGGTAATGCGCTTAGGGAAAACAAATGTGGCTATCATAAGGTTCATAGATAATTAACAATAAATGCCTGCTTACCAGTTGTCCGTTCTAAAAGAAGATGCCGGCAATCCATTGGTATTATATAGTGTTCCGGTCACAAAATCATCAAAAGCATAACGGACTGCAACCGGCTTTTCTACCTGCGGCGCAAAAAGTGTAATCCCTTTGCCTGTGATAAATGCTTTTGCGGGGAAAAACTGCTTATTTTCACCTGCAACAGAAAAATTATCAAGTTCTTTCCCAAAAGTAGTGAGTCCTTTTTCGGCATGATTAAAGGTTAATTTAACGAGCTGACCTTCTATTGTCATTTCTTTCAATACAGGCCCGGAATATTCTATCCCTTTGAATCCATAAGTTCCGGCTAATGCAAGGAAAGCGAGTCGTTCTCCGACCTCTTTTTTCCTGGGCGGATGTATTGATCTCTTTTCTCCGATATCTAACAGGGAAGCCATTCCGCTATTGGGAATTACTGCAGATGCTTTGAATTGCGCCTCGCGTAACAAAGCCGACAAAGGCACGGGTGGTGATTCTTGTTCAAACGGCGACACGTAGCCAAAGGGAGCGATCTGTACATAATAAAACGGAAAATCGCCTATGCCCCACTGTTTGCGCCAGTTCTTTACCAGTCCCGGCATCAATTGTTCGTATCGTCCGGGTTCCTTCCAGTTCGACTCTCCCTGATACCATAAACAACCCCGAAAAGCAAAACCTACCATCGGTGCAATCATGGCGTTGAATAATACTGTTGGAGTTTGTATACTATAGTCGTCCTTTGTGCTTTTTTCCGGCATCTTAATCCAATCATATTCACCAAAGCCGTCTTCGCTTATCCAGGGTTCAATACGGGTACCTCCATAACTGGAGCAAACCAAACCCACGGGTACATTTATTGTATTTTGAATCATTTTACCGAAAAAATAGGCCACCGCACTGAAATCGGCAACATTACCAGGTAAACACTCCAGCCATTCTCCACGAAAATCTTCAGCACGCACAAGACTTTTATCACGGTCTACTGTAAACAACCGGATATTATTATTCGTTGAAGTGGCGATCGCCTCATTAGATCCCAGTACTGGTTCATTAGGATAACCTTTCATCGTCATTTGCATGTTTGACTGACCAGAACATATCCACACTTCTCCGATTAAAACATCATTTAATACGGTCTCCTTCCCATCTGAAATAGAGATGGAATATGGTCCCCCCGCAGGAGGCGTAGCCACTTTTATCAGCCACTTTCCGTTTTGATCAGCTATGGCCGAATAACTTTTCCTGTTCCAGGAAGTAGTCAGCCTGACTACTTTTTTAGGGGTTGCTTTTCCCCAAACAGGAGCTTCTGTCTTTTGCTGCAGCACCATGTGATTACCAAAAATGGCTGGCAGTTTTATTTCAGCTTTGGATGAGTGCACGCCGGCGAGAACAAAAAGTAAACCGAGCAGGCATTGATATCTACATCTTTTCATCGTTATTCTATGATTATTCATTAACAAGAACAATATTATTAAATATCACGTAACTACCGTGATTATTGACCCGTCTATTGCAGCACCCGTGTATTTTCATTCTTTTTCCCTTTATTCATACTTTCCATCCATTCCTCTTCAGTAGCCTTTTTCATTAAATGTTCAGGAATATATTTTCTTTCCCAGGGTTCGAAGAAGATTTCAAACGTTTCATGTTCGCGGGTAAATTTGATTTCCTTACGGATTATCAAATTCATATCATCCAACTCTTTCATTAACCACAATCCTTCGGTATTCAAAACACGCATTTTGCGTGGCATAAGAAAGAACAAATTGCCGGTTTCTCCAACAGGACGGGTCACCTTACCCGAAAGCCGCATACTCTTTTCATCCCAATGAAGTTCTTCCACCTCCACTGCACCCTGCTGAATATGCATATCTGTTGAAAGTAACCAGGGATGATCACGCGCTTCTGAAATACGGAATAAGCGGCAGGATTTTGGTGGAACAAGATAGTCAAAATACCCTTTAAAAGTACCTTGATATTCCTCATTCCAAAATTCATAAATCCTGTAGGACTTTGTCTTATCAAGTCCTAACTTATCAAAATCCAGCCTGGCATCGTATGGCGCTTCATCACTATTAAACACGGCTAAAAGCTGGTATTCTTCCCAGGGTGTTTTCACAGGAAGTTTAAGGTACCTGGAGTAACTATCAGGATACACGTTGTCAAACAAATCAACCGCAACGGGCCATCCCTGTGTTCTGGGAAGGCACAATTTAATCATATTTAACCGATCCTGGTTGATGGTATGCAAATCATCTCCAAGCATCAGCGGGCTCCCACACAGTCCGAAAATGGTTGTTGCAAACCGGGCATGTTCTAACGGTATCGGCTTGTCAACAGTCAGGAGATTCAGGTCATTGATATATAACTTGCGATGCGTGAAAAAAGAAGCCGCACAATTCTGGAGCAAATAATGCAGGTTGGCGTAATTCCGGTCATGAAGGATATAGGTAGCATTACCCCAGTCGCTTAGCGGCGCACCATCCAGCGGACGCCCTTCGCCGAAATCACGCCCTACCCGGGCTGCATCAATGAGTCCGGTGTAGGCCGGTGTAGAGGAAACTGCTGTCTGAAGATGGGTATCATTCCCCACCGTTTCACGAATAACCTTTAAAATATTTCTTGCTGCCTGCAACGGGGTTTGGGAAGGATCGCTCACGCAGCTATTGGTGGGTACCTGGAGGAAATCAAGCATATAGAAACGAACACCTATATCCCTGTTATAGGAAAATACTTTTTTAATGTAGTCAACCGTTTTGGGATGCGTGCCATCCAGGAAATACTGGTTTAAACGGGACATAAAAGAAGTATCGGCAACATTACCCGTCCAGTTCATGGTATAATGAATAGGGTCGCCCTTGCAGTCTCTGAGCAGGTTTTGGCTGTTTTCCTTTAACACATGATCCGCTTCGCTAAAAAACCAGAATGGAGAAACCCATACACCCGGCTTAAATCCAAGCGAATTTAACTCTTTTAAGAAATTTTTATACCCGTTACTGTCATGAAAAAAATCCTCATTGGCTTCCATCCAGTTCCCGGGAATACCATCTTTTAAAGTAGTTAAGGTGCTTAATCGGAAAATGTCCGCGTCAAAGCCTTTGAGCCTGTTTCTAAATGCCCTGGCATTATCCAATCCTGTTTTCGAATGATCAATCAGATGCCCGTCACCGGTGTACAACTGCCTCCAGGCGCCACTGCTGAGTCCAACATGAGGCAGTTTTGGGAAAACAGGTTTTTTGATATCATAAATATAATCGGCCCAGCTTTCCAGTGCTTCATAAGGATCAGCATGAAATAAAATACGAAGCTTTTCTGAAACGAATTTCTGTTTAGGAGCTAACACATATTTTCCAAAGCTGCAGGTGGCTTTATATTCCTCAATTCCTTCCAAAGGAGAAAAATTGACCGTATGGCGGCCTTGCATCCTGTCCATCGTAAGAAAGGCAGAGAGAAAGGTTTGTTTTAATTCCCGGTCGTACAACAAACAAAGATTATCAGAAGCATGCATACCTTTATCTGAGCTGAGGGTTTCAACACGCATATCCAAAGAGCGCCACCTGAAGAACCTGGCATCGGCAGGATTATTACCAAATTTAAACCCGCCATTCCGCTTTTTGGATAAATTCACCACATCCCAATTCCCGATGGACAGTGGTGTTTTTCCTTTATTTTGTAAGGTAGTTTGAATCTCCAGCCTGCCGTCAGTGTACTCCAGTTCCCATATCCAGGAACAGGCAACACCGGTTAGTAAATATTCTATCGTTGTTATTGTTCTATTGCCGGCTTTTTTCCCAACGGGCTTTGAAACAACTTTGGCATTCTCCAAAAAATAGGTTTTACCGTCTATCTCTACTGCACCCCCCAACCCGCTTAATTGTATCAGGTTGCCATCTGCTTCTTTCAGGTTAAAACTCCTGTACCCCGGGTCCCAATTCCAAATCACATTATCGTGATTTGCTGAAAAACTCTCCCGCAATAACAATGTAGTATCTCCTTTGTTTCCCTGGTACCTCTTTTGGCTTTCTCCCGTTTCACTTTTTACACCGTGCGGAGTGAGTGCAGTTATTACCATCAACAGCCAGGCTATTTTCTTCATTATGCAATATCTCTTTTGCTAAAATAAAAGTTTTATCATCAACCTATCAAAGTTATTCTAGTTATTACCAGTTAGGGTTTTGAGTGATTGTTCCACCACTCAACGCAATATCTTTAGTAGGGATAGGATATAAATAATCTCTTTGAGGATTGAAAAATCTTGTATTGGCCCTTTGTACTTCCAGATAGCCGTCATCTGAGATATTCCATCCACCTCCAAATTCAGGAAAGTATTTCGCACCTTTCATAGCCTTCGGCAATACTTCTTCTGCAATTTTCCATCGGTTGATATCGTCATACCGAAAGCCTTCCTGTGCCAGCTCTACATTTCTTTCACGGCGGATTTCCGTATGCATATCTAAATCATTATCAGTAACAAACTGGTTGGTAAGATGAGGCATAGCAACCCGGTCGCGCAGCAGGTTGATGGATTTATCAAGGTCTGCATCCGTTATTGACCCATTCAATTCATATTTTGCTTCGGCATAGATTAATAAGATTTCTGCATACCTGATTATCGAAACATCTATAAATGACCTGCTTTGCTGCCAGGGATCGGTGTAAATAAAATATTTTCGCGCAGAATATGCAGTACCTATTCTCTGGGGAGGGATTGCCGGATAAACAGCGGGAATAGTATAACCATCTCCCTCTTTTATGATTGACGCATTTAAGCGGGGATCTTTGTTTTTAAACATAGAGGCAAAACCTGTCTCAGGATATTCAGCTAACGGAGATTTGTCATAAGGCAATCCATCGGTACATAAATATTGCTCTATCAACGGCCGGGTTACACAATACCAGCCATTCGAAATTAATCCTGTAATATTATTTTTACGTAAAATTTGTGCATCATTTACGCCATAAATTACCGAGAGAATATTTTCTTTGTTTGAATAACCTTCTCCCACGTACTGAAACTGATTAAAATAAGGAGTTGCTGTAGCCTTAAAAAGAGCATGTCCTTCCGCCATAACAGCTTCAGCGGCTGAAACGGCTACCGTTAAATTAGAAGATGGATTTCCATATCCGTGGAATTTCTGCCGGGTACCTTCATAAAGTGCCACACGGGCTTTTAGTGCTAATGCTGCGCTTTTGGAAGTACGCCCGTAGTTGGCGGCACCCAGCGCAGCATATGTGGGAAGGTTCTCCGCAGCATAATCCAAATCATCATAAATCTGTCCAACAACCAATGCCCGGTCAGTGCGAGGCCCGTATAATTCAGGGGAGTCAACATCTAAGGTTTTAAGCACTAACGGTACATCACCAAAGCGGGTTAGCAAGCGGTAATAGGCGTATGCTCTCCAGAATTTTGCTTCTCCTACCCATTGCTTTATATTTTTAGCGTCTTCCGCATTTTCCGCTTTTTCAATGATCTTATTCGCATCAAATATCATCTGGTACGATTTGGTCCAATCTGTTGAAGTGGCTGAAGCCACCCGGCTACCTGAACTTATTGCGTTGACCCCCATGGCAAAATTAAAAGCAAAATCCGACCTCATGTCATCGAAGAATATATCGTTCTCTCCATCAACCAGGGTGTAGAATAAATTACAGGCTTGTTTAAAATTATCATCAGTTTTCCAAAAATTAACATCTGACAGATCTGTTTCAGGGAAGCGGTCTAAATCACAAGATACCATAAACAACGGAAGCAAAATGATCAGTAAGTGTATTCTACTTTTTTTCATCTTAAATCATTTTTAAAATGTAATATTTAGTCCCAATGATGCACTTCTGTAAAAAGGATAAATAAAGGATACATTGTTGGGGGACTCTGGGTCTATATAAGATAAGGTTTTTGTAGCCTCCCATAAATCCTGACCCGTAGCAAAAAATCTGGCCTTTGTTATACCTGCCTTCTTAGATATTGATTCAGGCAAGGTATACCCTATCTCTATATTCTTCAGCCGGATATATGCTGCATCCTGCACCCAGTAATCGGATTTCCAAAAACTTTGATTACCATTCACATAAGGTCTGGGCCAATAGGCAGTAGGATTTTCAGGTGTCCAATAGTCAAGCTGTTCTTCGTACGGCATATAGATAGCATTTATCATTACTGTTAACAAACGATCATCGGGGTAAAACTTGCGTTTGCCAACTCCCTGGAGAAAGACAGAGAAATCAAATCCTTTCCACTGGAACCCTATGGTAGTTCCAAACATATAGCGGGGTGCATTGTTGCCCAACAGTACAAGATCACCATGATTGCTCAATGTTCCCTCTCCTGCATCTATCTTTTTATTTCCATCCAGGTCGAGATACTTCATATCACCAGCCCCGGTCTTTGGATCTATAAAAACATCATATTTCTGAAACTCATCATCGCTTCTGAACAATCCGTCTGTTCTATATCCCCAGAGTGTTCCCAATGGCTTTCCTTCAATCAGATTTACCAATCCGGGCTGAACAATGCTTCTGCCATTATATTTTACTAACTTGTTTGTGTTATCTGACAAATTGAACGTAACCCAATATTTAAATTTACGGAACATCTCTCTCCATGTAATTTCCATTTCCCAACCTTTTGTTTCCAGCTCACCTACATTATAGGTAGGCAAACCAATACCTATAATATCTGGCACCTCAAGTTCAGCCAGCATATTCTTATTCTTTTTGATATATGCATCTGCCGTGAACGTTAATCTTCCATTAAGCGCAGTAAGGTCAAGCCCGATATTAGAAGTTTCCACCGTTTCCCATGTTTTTGTAGGTGAGGCAAGCTTGTTCTGGTAAATATACTGGGTAGGCACATTGTTAAGTGGTAAATTTGAAGCGGAATATAACAACCCGATATAATCATAATAACCTAATGCATTTGAGTTGCCAAGCTGTCCCCAGGAGGCTCTCAATTTTAGATGCTGAATGAGACCGACTCCCCTAAAGAAAGTTTCTTTATCTATATTCCAACCCACTGATAAAGAAGGGAAAGTGTGCCAACGATTAGCGGAAGCCAGTCTCGAGCTCCCATCATAACGAAGATTAGCTTCAAAAAGATATTTCTCTCTAAAGTTATAGTTCAGTCTTCCAAAAGAAGCAACCGTTGTCCAGGTTATGATATTGTCTGTATTAGATTTGGTATCCGGATTACCCCAATTCAGACTAAAAAAATCATTCGTTACAAGCCTGTTTGCATTTGCCACAATACCTTCTGATCTGAAGTCTTCATACGCATATCCTCCAAGTAATCCAAAGTTATGAGAAGTGCTCACTTTAAAAGTATACGTTGCATAGGCCTGAATTGTGGTATAATCAGAGAAAGCGGAGCTTTTGCGCATATTGTTCGGATTATTCACAATCAATATCGGTGACCCGTTTACTCCCAAATAAGTTAAGGTGCGCCTGGTATTAAGCAATTTGCTGATGCCATAATTTTTTGAACCTACTACATTGATTGTAAGCCCGTCAATGATATTCTTTATCGTCAAATTAGTCCGCGCATCCACATTATATATTTTGTTGGTATTTACTCCCCCCTCCTTCATTTCCTGCACCATTGACTGCCACAGCCCATGGCTGGCAAAATAATCTCCGGTAGGTCCATACTGTACCCCGGATGCAAAACGGGCATATGCATTTTCCAAAATAGAACTGGTACTGATCCCAGGCTGGTAAATATTGTTGTTGGTAAAAGAAATGGAAGAATTGAGGTTAAGATACCGGTTCAATTCATTATTAATATTTAATCGGGTATAGTACTTTTTTTCTGAATCGGGTCCATATCTCAGAATCCCTTTTCTGTCGTAATAACCTGCAGAAAGGAAAAAAGTATTCTTTTCGTTCCCTCCTCTTATAGACAGGTTATGTGTTTGTAACGGGTTATATTCTTTAGTATATTCTTTTAATAAATTCACACTATTTGCCGACTGCCAGACGTTCGGTCTGGAAGGATCAATAAAAAAATAACCGTACGGTTCAAAATACTGTAAATAGGCTCCCTCCTTATCCGGCTCGTCTAAGCGCTCGCCCTTGAACCAGGCAATTTTCACCGGATCATCAAACACCAACCCGTAAGCACCCATATTCCTATTACCAATATTCAAGGTAGAAAATTGTGTATATGCATCAACCGGATGTGGGAGCCTCCCCATTTTTGACATTCCGTACATACTGCTGTATTCAAATTTGGTTTTACCGGATGCTCCCTTTTTTGTGGTAACCAGCAGGACTCCTCCGGAAGCATTGGAGCCATAGATTGCGGAAGCGGCGGCATCTTTCAATACAGACATACTTTCAATGTCACTCGGATTTAAAGCAGACAATGATCCTACAACACCATCTATCAATACCAATACATCCACATTATTGACCGAACTGGCACCACGGATTTGAAGGGAATATCCCTCAGCTCCCGGAGCGCCATTAGTCCGCGTAACACTCACCCCTGGAATTTTCCCCTGCATCGCTGCCATGGCATCCGGTACCGATCTGTTTTCAAATATTTCTTTTGAAACAACGGAAACAGCGCCGGTCAAATTCACCTTTTTTTGAGTCCCATAGCCCACTACCACCACTTCACCCAAAGCCTGGTCTGCAGAAACCATTATTATCTTTAAATTAACCTGACCACCTACCTTTATTTCCTGTGTTTTAAATCCCACATAGGAAAATACCAACACTGCATTGACGTCTATCTCACTCAGGCTAAAATGCCCTCTGTTGTCGGTGGTTGTAGCCTTGCTATCGCCTTTTACCTGCACTGTAACGCCAATCAAAGGCTCGCCATCCTGGTTCGTTACCCTGCCTTCTACGGAAAAAGCAACAGGAGGAATTGATTTTAAAATAGATTGGCTGGGTAGCTTGGCAGGGACAAGCAAATAGTCTTTTTTTGTTGCAGCCATTTCTTTTTCCCCCTGGCTGATCAATCCATTCAAATGTTTCGACATTTGTCTCAATGACTCCAGTCCGCTGGCATCATCTTTATACAGGATCACAAAACGTCTGTCATAAAACTGATATTTGATGCCTGTACCATTAAGTATTCGGGCGATAGCATCTTCGGCTGAGCTATACAACGCCTGCTCATACTGCACTTCTACTTTGGCTACCAAAGTCATGTCGAACGTAAAATACACATCAAATTTCCGGCTGATTTTTTCAATGGCTTCAAGTAGGGTAATCTTTTCTTTACCAGATGGCTTCGCCTGAAGTGCTGAGGGGCGTAAGCCGCCATACCAAAGACATAAAGAAAGCCATACCGTCAGAACATATTTAATTCCCATTGCATATCGTTTTAGTTTCTAAATGAATAAATATTTAAATGTTTAGTTCTTGTCGCTCCTTACCACATAATGTTGAGGTGCTCTTTCCTCAAACCGGATATTCAACGACAGTTCAAGTGCTTGTCTTACCGCTTCCCAGTTTGAGTATGGTACTCCCAGATACATCGGTGTAATCAGCAGTTTTTGATCGCTACATTCAAATGACTGACCATATATATCCCGCAGCAAGTTCAATACCTCTCCAAACTTCATGTTTTTAAAGTTTAATACATTCTCCTTCCAGGCCGCTGCCGTTATCATTGTTTGTCCTTTCGATTTTTCGATTGTATTCTTCCTTGCACTATAGCTCACCTGCTCGCCTGGATTCATGATTATCTCTTGTATAGAATTCCGATCACCAGGTACATTTTTGTATTCATTTAATTTCAGATTCACCCGGCCTTCATCTAAATAAACTCTTGTTTTTTCTTCCCTGCAGTCTACATTAAAAGAGGTGCCAAGTACTTCCACTGCCACATCATTGGTATGTACAGTAAAAGGGATA
This sequence comes from Bacteroidota bacterium, assembly GCA_018268105.1. Lineage (GTDB taxonomy): Bacteria > Bacteroidota > Bacteroidia > Chitinophagales > Chitinophagaceae > Agriterribacter. The sequence continues at coordinate 14,168 of JAFDXG010000165.1, forward strand.
CCGTTTTGCTTTTTAATTTTAAAAAAAGCTTCGCCCTCTAATGTAACCTGCCGTCCGGTAGCTTTATTCCAGTCTTCCATCCAGTGCAGTGTTGAACTTGCATTGAGTGTAACAACGCTGCCATCATCTAACTTAACTTCCAACCGTTTACCAAACCCGGTTTTGTATACTATCTCTTTTTGTCCCCAGGTCGTCCGCATTCCCCACATAAAATAAAATAAGCCCAGCAGTATTAACGAAGACGCGGCAATACCCACTAATTGAAAAAACCTCCTTCGCTTCACCGGCTGAACATCATTGAGATCCATCTCCACTGTCTCAGTAGAAACAGGATCATTTTTCCAATAAAAATTCAGGCGTTCGTTCAGATCTTTTTCAATATTATGGTCACCCAATATCCAGATCAGTTCTTTATATTCCGCCTGGCTTAAACTCCCTTTCTTGTACTTCTCTAACAAATAATTAAATCGCTGATTATTCACTTGCTTATGATTTCAAATTCAGAATGTATAAAATATCTCCCTATTTGAATCGGTACATTTCATCATTTCATTTACTACAACTGAGATTTTTGGCTTTTTGACCAGCTCAAAAACATTTTTTTTGTTTTTTTATTTACCGGTATTATTATATCTTGGAGTTGTTAATCTCTCAAACAGTTTAGGATAATCATTTTCATCATTTCATATTTGATTAACCGCTTATAATGTTTGAAGATGGAAAACGGAATGTTATATTATAGAGCGAAGGTGTATCGCTTTATTCTTCAGTTTGTAAAAGACCCAATGCTTGCAGAAGACCTTACCCAGGATATTATGCTTAAAGTATGGTGCAGGTATGATAAATTATCTGTCTTAAAAGATACAGATAACTACATTCTCAAGATGGCTAAGCATCATATCATTGATCACTTTAAGAAACTGGCACGTGAAAAAATCTACCAGGAATCCATTTGGTATCACATTCATAATACCGTCAGCAATACTGAAAATAAACTGGTAGAAAGGGATATTGAAGCAAAATTGGATGCGATTATTAGTTCACTCCCACTAAGACAGCAGGAGGTTTATAATCTCAATAAAAAGGATGGGCTTTCACTACAGGAAATTGCAACAACCCTTGGCATAACTATACGTACTGCCCGAAATCACCTGGATCGTGCACTAAAAATGATCCGCAATAATTTGAACACTGATTCCTTATTGCTTTGGATTGTTTGCGGTGCAGGTAATGTAACCCTACTGATAATTTAAGAAGGGTAATACGTTGATTGTACAGAAATGATTTTTCCCCGCCTCAGTTACCGGAGTGAAACTTTACGTAAATAGGAGCTTTCAATATTTTTGAGTTCCGGATTGTGTACCACAATTTTTTTTACCGAACGGACGACCTTTCACAAACGGCTTAAGAGAATAAATATTCACTATCAGGAACCTGCTCTTAATCTTAGTTTTAACTTTTTAAGCGTAGTGAGCTGCAAAGTGGACTACGTATTCGGAAAAGCACAGCCTTATTTTTACAACACCGGATTTTATAAGTATACAATTATGGTTGATTTTTTAAAATCAAAATATTCGGTATCCTTTGTTGTTTTCATCGCTGTAGAATCGTAGTAGATAGGCCGGTTGTAATGATAGGTTTTTTCATACACAAATGAGAGTTCTCCGTTCAACAGATAATATTCATCAATTTGCCGATAGGTTTCTCCCAGATACGTGGCTGAAATTTTTTCAATTTTTCCGTTAAGATAAAAGAGCATAGCCTCACTTCCTTCAAGAGCATTACCCGGATCAGTAGTATCTACTTTTGACCAATTTGTTATGGCATTTATTCTTTTAAAATTTTCCCTGATAGTTTTTAACTTTTTGGTTAATGTATTTGGAACTGAAGTATGCCTCTGTATAAACAAGTTTTCGGAAGCAGGTATATCATCGTTTTTACTATAGCTGCTTGAATGCGAAGAATTACCCGGCATTACGGATTCCTGCTGATTTGTTGTGTATATTGCTAAAAGCGGAATACCTAAAAACAATAGACAATATTTCAGAGCAAAGTTCATTGCGATGTTTATAAATATCTTTTTCAGATCTCTGATTTTTGTTGAAAGCTTTTAAAACTATTTGCTAATTGCCAAACATATTGAATTTCAATTTCTCAATAGTGTTCCTGAAACAAATTTTCATTCCGGCCATCAACAATAACTATTAAATTCATTTTTTACTTTAACGCAATCCTTTTTACTACCGGATAAAATTTTCACTTTCACCATACACTAAATCAACAATATGTTCTTGAATTTAAGGATAATCTTTATTTATGGATGTTTCAATTTTGGGCTATTTATGTTAAAAAAATCAATAAGATTTCAAAGTCTTTCTGAACAAATTTTTAGGCAGATAAATAAAGCATAGCTGACATTAGTTGTGGCGGGTACATAATTTTATTCTCATAGAAAATTTTATCCCTATTCAGATAGTATCGCAGACCATTGCCAAAAATCATCTTCTTAATAGGATTTCTGCGCATATCCGTTGCAAGCGCATTAATCATTACTGGGGAAGTTATCCAGGTGTATCCTATATGAAACGGAATTAGTACTATCCCCTTTTTCTTCAATGCTATTCTATTAAAATATACAATGGAGGGAAACTTAATAAGATAGTTTCTATAATAGAAAAAAATGGACTTGAATGGTTGTCGAAATAAAAAAGCCGATCATTTCTGATCGGCTGAAAGTGTGCCCCGGAACGGAGTTGAACCGTTACGACCGTTGCGGGTCACAGGATTTTAAGTCCTGCGTGTCTACCAATTCCACCACCGGGGCAATCTGAAGGATTGAGCTGAATAGAATTTCTTCAGTACAAGTGTGCGACGCAACAAATGCTGATAGAGAATTCAACAACTAAGTCCAAAAAAAATCCCCTCGCATCACGAGAGGACTTTCCTGAGCGGAAGACCGGGCTCGAACCGGCCACCCCGACCTTGGCAAGGTCGTGCTCTACCAAATGAGCTACTTCCGCAAGAAGTAAAAAAATTAAAGAACTTCTTTATATTATTCCACACACCTGTTTGTGTATGGGGTTGCAAAATTAAGGATTGCAGGTGAATCGCAAAATTTTTCTAAGAATAAGTTGCCTTTATTTGTATTTGGGAGTATACAGGGTATTATCAGGAACCATAACTTTGGGTTTCCCTTTATAACGGTGTTGATAGAGTGCATAGCTGCCACCAATTAAAAATGCGGCAAACGCCACCACCTGCATATAAAATAAAAACCTTGAAGAGGTTACCCAACTCCATGCAAAATCTTTTTTCCGGGGCTCAGTGATGTTGTGTGTAAGTGTATTATCTTCCATAATAATAAATTATGTATTTGCTACAAAAATAGCAGTTAGCAAACAAACTACCGGGTTTTCGTTCCAATAATTTCTACAAATTTCACTTTTTTCTTTACGAAATATTGCCATACAATACTTCCTTTGTACACCCCATGTGGTTTTGCCGGTTTTTTTGCCGGGAAAAAGAGCCTGTCTTTTCCGGAAAATATCCACTTATAAAAAAAACAATGTGCTTTTATTATTGCAGCCATATTAGCGGGATTACCGGCAAATAATTCTTTTAATCCGCTTACGCCGTCTAGTGTCATTCGCAGGGGTAGCTTCCAGATTTTCTCTGCAACACTAAGGTTTTTATACAGCATCATCAGGCTGTTGCGATAGTTAAGATATACCTTCTTTGGATTGCCCTGCGGAAGGCTCCCGCCACCAACATGATATACCACTGATTCGGGACACACATATACTTGATACCCGGCCAATTGCATACGCCAGCACAGGTCTACTTCTTCCTGGTGGGCAAAAAAGCTGTCATCAAGCCCGTTCATTTCGTGATAAACCGATGCTTTTACAAACATAGCACATCCTGATGCCCAGAATACTGGACAGGGATCATCGTATTGTCCTTCATCTTTTTCGCAGTTGTCAAAAATCCGCCCGCGGCAAAAGGGATAACCATATGCATCAATCCAGCCGCCACTGCCCCCTGCATATTCAAAAAACCGGGGCTGATGAAATGATAAAATCTTAGGCTGGCATGCTGCAATCATTGGCTGATTTTCCATTAAACGGATAATAGGTTCAATCCACCCCGGAGTTACCTGTACATCTGAATTGAGAAGGACATAATACGCTGCCTGTACCTGTGCGAGAGCAGTATTATATCCCTTTGCAAAACCTTCATTTACCGGATTGCACAATAGCCTAACCGTTGGATAGTTCTTGCCCAGCCAGTCAATTGAGTCGTCGGTGGAGCCATTATCGGCTACCACAATCTGCAACGATGGGTATACAGAGTCCAGCACCGAAGGAAGGAATTGCTCAAGAAACTTTCTGCCATTCCAGTTTAATATCACTACAGCTACAGTTGGATAATGTGACAATACTTCGAATTATTTTTTCAAAAATAAAGGAAGCTGCTAACTGTTTTGCTATTTTTAAATATGTTTCAACGTTTTGTAAACTGGCGCACAATATTAACCACTATTGCTATAGCTATAGTAACCGGTACTATTTTTTATTCCCGCTACCTGGCAGAGAAGTTAGCCAGGGAAGAGAGAATAAAAGTAGAGACCTGGGTGGAAGCGGGCAAATTTCTGATCAACTCTCCGGCAGATACAGATACAAGGCTCGTATCGGCCATTATTACCAACAACAATGATATCCCCATAATTGGTCAGGCAGAAGAAGGCAATATTATTGCATACATTAATCTTGATTCCGTTAAAGTAAAAAAAGACAGTAGCTATTTAAAACAAAAAATCAAACAGTATAAAAGCCAGCATAATCCCATAATCTATACCGACCCGTTGAATGGGAAAAGAGATTTTTATTACTATGGCAATTCCACCCTGTTGCAGGAATTGCGTTATTATCCGCTGGTACAACTTCTTATTGTGGCCTTGTTTATTGTAGTAACCCTGTATACGGTTTCAGTAAGAAACCGTTCGGTGCAAAACCAGTTATGGGCCGGTATGGCAAAGGAAACTGCCCATCAGTTAGGCACGCCACTTACCTCACTAAAAGGGTGGGTGGAAGTTTTGAAAGAAATGCCGGGAAATGAAAAAATTGCCGGTGAGCTGTCCAAAGATACCGACAGGTTGCAGCTCGTGTCTGACCGCTTCAGTAAAATAGGCAGCACACCAAATATGGAAGAGAAAGACCTGGTAAGACAGGTAACCCAAATGGTAGACTATATTAAAAGGCGTGCACCGGAAAAAGTAATTTTTGAAATTTACACCAACAATCATGCTTCGATACCGGTAAAAATATCGGCGCCACTTTTTGACTGGGTGATAGAAAACCTGTTGAAAAATGCATTGGATGCAATCGGCGGCAAAGGAAAAATCAGTATCCACATTACTCAAACTGAAAAACAGGCATTAATTGATGTTACTGATACCGGGAAGGGAATTTCAGCCGCCAATATCAATAAATTATTTAAACCAGGGTTTACTACCAAAAAAAGAGGCTGGGGATTGGGACTTACCCTTTCAAAACGGGTAATTGAGCAATATCACAAAGGACAGCTTTTTGTAAAACATTCAGAACCGGGGAAAGGTACTACTTTTAGGATTGTTTTGAAGCTTCCGTATTGCTCAGATGAACATTACCGCCACTAATTCGCTTTTTTAAAGGATAAGGCTAACTTTCATCATATAGAAATTATTAAAGTAGCTTATGAAAATTAGAATGAACTTTTTCTCTAAAAAATATGCAAAACTTTTATTAATGCAAACACTCCTTCATTACCGGTATGCATATCTTCCAGTTAAATGCACAAATAAGCAGACAATAAAAATTTTACAAATACTTTGAAAGAATACAAGATATGAGAAATGGAAGGTAGCCCCGGTTAAAATTTTATAAGTACTTTTAACGCGGTTTAAAAATATATACGAATGAAAAATAATTATCACCGGACAATTTTGTTTACAATTCCGCTCTTTATGTTCTTTCTAATAGCAGTAAACTTACCTGCTGCAAAGGCCAATAATTTTGATGATGCTACTTATTACGCTTCCCCGCTCGAAGGCAGGTGGGATTTAACGCTTCACATTGATGGAAAAGAGTTTCCCTCCTGGCTGGAAGTGAGCCACTCCGGAACAAATACACTGGTCGGCCAATACGTAGGTATTGTAGGGAGTGCCAGGCCTATATCGAAAATAAATTTTGAAAATGGTAAGATGAGCTTTGCCATTCCACGGCAATGGGACAAAGGCACCGAAGACCTGCGGGTAGAAGGTGAACTTGAAAATGACAAACTATCGGGTACCATGATCAATCCTGAAGGTGAAACCTGCACCTGGACGGGTGTGAGGGCGCCCCTTTTACGCAGGACAAAACAACCGGTATGGGGTATACCAATAAAACTTTTTAATGGTAAAGACCTGAGCGGCTGGCATACTACCGGCAAGAATCAATGGATAGTTGAACCGGGTGGAGTACTCAAGAGCCCGCATTCAGGATCAAATCTTGTATCGGATAAAACTTTTAATGATTTTAAACTGCATATAGAGTTTCGTTATCCCAAAGAAAGCAATAGTGGGGTATACCTCAGAGGCCGCTATGAGGTGCAGGTAACAGACAGTAAAGGGCTTGAACCCCAAAAAGATCTGCTTGGCGCTATATATGGATTTATTGCAGCCTCCGAAATGGTAGCTAAAGATGCTGGAGAATGGCAGTCTTACGATATTACACTCGTAGGCAGAATGGTAAACGTTGTATGCAACGGCAAAACGGTTATCTGCAACAGGGAAATTCCCGGTATTACCGGTGGTGCTATCAACAGTAATGAAGGAGAACCGGGACCTATACTTATTCAGGGTGATCACGGGCCTATCGAATACAGGAATATTATCATTACCCCGGCGAAGTAAAATTATAGCAATTTCTTTGTTTTATACTTCAATGCAACAGTATGGCTCACCTGACTCCAATGAAATGCGTTTCGTCAGGAATTTGGAAAAAGGGGTTGTTCCCGACTATTTCCGGCAGACTGTAAGTGTACCGATAGTACGTATTCAACAAAGCCACGAATACACGAATATGTAGTGGAGATTCGTAAATGATATTAAAATAATTGTGTGCTTCTTTTATATTGAATTTGATCTGAAAATATGGTCAGTTAATCAGCAAGCCTTTTAAATCAATTCTTCAATCCGGATCAATACCTCAAAATATAATATTGCTGTATTCGTGAAAATTTTCTATTAAGTTGTAAAATCATCAACACGTGTTTGCCGGAACTATTTGTTGAATCACGCTTGAATAATGTTGAAAATTAAGAACCCGTAAATCAGAGGTGACAGGAATGCTTTAATAATATCTGCCCAACAACCTGTTCTCCACTATAGTTTTTTTCATCAGCCGAGGTTGTATTGTTCCTTGTTTTGCATAAATAATTTTACCGCCGGGTTCTACTAATATAGTATATGGAAGGGCGCCCTGCCAGTTGGGATCTATAGCTTCTATCAGTTTATATTTATCATCCCCGGTATATATATAGTTGGTATTAGATGCCTGCTGTTTTTTAAGAAACTGCAAAACTTTATCTTTTTTTTCAGGCTTATCGGCACTTATACTTATAAACTCAAAATCTCTTTTCCGGTACATCCTGTATATAGTAATAAAATCAGGAAATTCAGAAACACAGGGTCCACACCATGTAGCCCAAACATTAATGAGACGCAATTTATCAGATTTATTCTGCAGCAGTTCTTTTACACCTTTCTCATCCATACTTTCTAATTGCACAGGTTCTTTAGCCCATTCTTCTTTTGCCTTGTTAATCCAGTCGCTTTTTTCAATCCATTTTATGGAGCAGCCAAATACTTTTGTAGTGGTGGGGTTTATTTCTTTATTTGACAACAAAGCATCAATTGCATTTCTTGTGTCATGGTTTCGGGGTGTTTTTGCAGGATCCTCTATATCGTCTATTCTTCCCCGGTAGCGAAGCTTCCTGTTTTTATCAAAAATAAAAACATGCGGAGTGGCAACCGGCCCATACGCTTTAGCCGCTTCTTCTTTATCTCCGTCATACAGGTAAGGGAAATTAAACTTCTTCTCTTCTGCCCTTATTTTCATTTCCTCAAAGGAATCGCTCATATCTGTATAGTCCAGTTCACTTAACGTAATTGATGCGGGGTCGTTAGGCATAATTGCCACAAAGGCTACGCTTTTATCTGCATAATCATTAGTCATTTGAATTATCCGGTCTTCATAAGCCTGTGCAGTGGGGCAGTGATTACAGGTGAAGATAATTACGAGAATATCCTTCGTTTTAAAAGAAGCAAGATTATATATTTTTCCATCTGTTCCTGGTAATGAAAAATCAGGTGCTGATGCGCCAATAGCGAGTGTGGGATGCTCATCAGTAAAGTGTGGTAATGCACTAAGAGGAAGTGCAGCTTGTAATGCAGCTGTGAGGATAATAAAAAAAATTTTTTTCACAACCAGTATCTTTAGTTATTCTAAAGATACAAATTACACAAAAGATATATTCGGATGAATGAATAATATCTCAATTGCGCTCACTACAGATTCAGGTCTCTGCAACCTGTAACCTGTACCAGGTACAACAATATTAATGAGATAGAAATTATCAAAATATGGCGGAATAAAAAACGATAAACGTAAAACAGCGAACTCCTACCAGCTTCCGCCAGCACCGCCACCACCAAAACTACCGCCACCAAAACCACCAAAGCCACCACCGCCGGAACTTCCGCCACCACCCCAGCCACCGCCACGGCTACTACCGCCACTGGGGAACCACCATATAGGCGGAACACCTGTTTCACGATATCCCCTTCTGCTCATGAAAGAGCCACCACCACCTCCTCCAATCTTAGAAACTATAATTACGATAATAATAATAACAATAAGAATCGCAAAAAATGGAATGCCTTGTTTACGTCCCCGGTTCGCATAACCCTCCGGCGGTGTATATTCTCCGGCCGCAGCCTGCATAATGGCATTAGTGCCTTCGTCTATACCCCGGTAAAAATCATTTCCCTTAAAGTTGGGTAATATCTCATTGTCAACAATCTGTTTACAGGTTATATCAGGTAAAGCGCCTTCCAGCCCATAACCCGGAGCTATGAATACTTTCCGGTCAGTTTTCGCTATTAAGAAAACCACCCCGTTGTTAAAGTCTTTGTTGCCTACGCCCCATTTTCGACCCAGTGCTGTTGCATACTCATAAGGGTCGTAGTCATGGAGTGTTTCCACAATTACCACTACTATCTGATTTGACGTAGTGTCATCATAATTCTTCAGCTTATGCTCCAGCATTTCCTGCTGAAGGTTTGTCAGGGTTCCGGTGTAATCATTAATAAGCCGGGGTGGGTTGGGAACAGCAGGAATTATTTTGTCAATCTGGGCATTACCGGCCAGCGACCAAAAACATAATATAATGATTAAGATTTTCTTCATTTCCCAAAAACAATTTCATCAGGCAGTTCATTCTTGTCTGTCGTAGAATTATATGGAAAATGTTCATGCAGTGCATTGCCCACTTCAGTTACAATTTTAACAACACCCTCTGCAAAATGAGCAGCATTAAACTCTTTGAGTATATGTTTCACTTCTTCGTTCCAAAATGCTTCGCCAACCTTTTGGTGAATGCCTTCATCACCATATATTGCCATTTGCCTGTCTTTTATCGCAATATAAAGAAGCACTCCATTTCTCAGTTCTGTTTTTTCCATCTTCAGTCCAAAGAACAATTCGACTGCCCGATCAACCGGGTCAACAAACCGGCAGTGGCTTTCAATATAAATTCGTATTTCGCCGCTTGTAGCTTGCTCAGCCTGCCGGATAGCAGCAACGATGCGTTCGTTATCCTGCTGATTGAAAAAATGTTTTGTCCTGGATGGGAATAACCTCATTAGTAGTATATACTCCTGTTTAGAATTTAACTTCGGGGGCTTTATCCGCGCCGGGCTCTGCAGCAAAGAAACCTTTTTCCTTAAAACCAAACATACCGGCAAATAGGGTATTAGGGAACGATTTCACAACTGTATTATATTCCTGCACAGAAGCATTAAAATCATTGCGCGATACTTTTATTCTGTTTTCGGTTCCTTCAAGTTGCGACTGAAGATTGAGGTAATTTTGGTTTGCTTTTAGTTCCGGATATCTTTCCACTGTTACCAGCAACCTGCTCAATGCACTGCTCAACTCTCCCTGTGCCTGTTGAAACTGTGCCAGTTTTTCGGGGGTGAGATCGCCGGCGTTGATGTTTACTGATGTAGCTTTTGATCTTGCTTCAATCACTTTTGTAAGTGTTTCCTGTTCAAAATTTGCTGCGCCTTTTACAGTATTTACCAGGTTGGGGATCAGGTCTGATCTCCTTTGATATTCACTTTGGACATTACCCCATTTGCCTTTTACATTTTGATCAAGGCCGACCATTTTATTATATCCACTGCATCCGCATCCACCCAATAATAATATAGCGGCAATTACAATAATAAGTGTGAGGTTCTTTGTATTCATTGCTTAGTGTTTTATTGAAGTAAAAATACATATCTAATCTAAATATTGACCAACTATTTAACACTTTGGTAAAAGTCGCCGGCTAAGAGACGAATAGCTTCATTGCTTAATTTTTCTTTTCCAGATGCTATTACAATGCGGTACCTGAAGGTTATAGACTGTCCCTGCTTTAATGAAAAGTTCATCGTTTCCTTACCCTTACTGAAAACTTTTTGCCCCAGCGGATTGGCAGCAAACAAGCCATAGCCTCTCGCGTGCCAGTAAGTGGGGTATCCAGGGTTGCCGGGATGATCAATAATGACGATGCTTTCGGTATCATCCCCCATTTTCCCATACAGCATACACCATTGCGCCCTGGTAGCCCAAACATCATCACCGGTGATTCCTTCACTGGTAATATAATTTCCATTAGGTGCGGTATCGGCGCTGGCATCTACTATGGTAACATTTCCTTTATCATCTTTAAACTCTTTCTTTTCTTTTGAAGGTAATTCCAGTTCGTGCGCCACACGAAGCCCCAGCATACCGTCTTTAATATCGGGCATATTAACATCCGTTTTAGCAGTAAGCATTGTAATCCTGTCTATGATTCTTTTATCTTCATCAGCTTTAAAAAGATAAGTAGTATTTTCCTGCATCAACACCTGATTTTTTTGATTTACCCAGTTAGCCGAAATTTTTATAGTTCCTTGTTTCCCACTTTTGGTTTTAAGAATCTTGTTCACTTTTATCCAGCCGTACTTGCTTTTCTTATCGGCTGGTATGGCATAAGAATTATTCCAAAAATCAAGACCATTTACACTTTCATAATTCAGCCACAACCCTGTATGATGCGGATGGTCGGTAGGTTCATTCTTACGTGGGGCAAAAGGAAAGCCACGGGTTATTATTTGTTCGTCGGGAGCATATATTGGATATAAGAAATGCTTTTCCAGTGTATCTGTATAGATGAGTTGGGTAAATGGCTTGCCATCTGCGGTTACAATTATTTTACTGCTTTCAGGAGAAGGAGTTACTTCAATATTATATGCCTGCAATTTTTTAGAACTCTGTGCCTGCATTTCATTAATGAGGATACAAACTAAAAAAGCGAAAAACAATAATATTTTTTTCATAATAAAAGATATTTAAATATTGAGTACTTGCCACTGTTTGTTTCGTGCATACCAGATCAGGAGATCGCTGCCCTTTAGATATACTGTCTGGTACAGAAGCCATAAAGCTAATTTTTTATTTTCAAAAAAACTGAAGTATAGTGGAGGCATTTCAATTCTATTACCGCAATCAAATTAGCCCTAACTTTGCGCTGCAATTTAATGCAGCTTATTTCTATTTAATATCTACCCGGAAAGATAATGACAAGCAAATTACACGCACTCGCTACAGAACTGGAAGGTGATCTTTTTACCGACGAGACCATGAGAACTTTATATGCTACTGATGCATCCGCGTACAGGGAGGTGCCACTGGCAGTAGCTATTCCAAAATCTGTCAATGATATAAAAAAGCTGATTGCTTTTGCCAATGCAAGTAAAACTTCACTGATACCCCGTACGGCAGGAACATCCCTTGCCGGGCAGGTTGTGGGTAATGGTATAGTGGTTGATGTATCAAAAAATTTTACCCAAATACTTGAGGTAAATACAGCCGAAAAATGGGTGCGGGTTCAGCCGGGTGTCATTCGCGATGAACTCAACCTTTTCCTTAAACCACACGGTTTTTTATTTGGGCCGGAAACTTCCACAGCCAACCGTGCTATGATAGGAGGAATGGTGGGCAATAATTCCTGTGGTTCCAACTCTATAGTGTATCGCAGTACGAGGGAGCATCTGCTCGAAGTAAAAGCTTTACTTAGCGACGGGTCGGAAGCTGTATTTACATCGCTCAATACCGATACTTTTCATGCCAAATGCGAAGAACAGACACTGGAAGGAAATATTTACAAAACTACCCGCAGTCTGCTTGGCAACTACGATAATCAGCAGGAGATTAGAAAGGAATTTCCTAAAAAAAGCGTTGAAAGACGAAATACCGGTTATGCGGTAGACCTTTTACTGGATACTGCACCATTTACTGCAGGTGAACCTGATTTTAATTTCTGCAAACTTATTGCCGGCTCCGAAGGAACCCTGGCTTTTATTACTGAGATAAAACTAAATATTGTTCCACTGCCGCCGGAGGCAGGGTTGCTGTGTGTACATTTTAATACGATAGACGAAGCATTAAGAGCAAACCTAATTGGCTTAAAATACCAACCTTCAGCCAGCGAACTGATAGACCATTATATACTCGAATGTACTAAAGACAATATTGAACAACGGAAGAACCGTTTTTTTGTAAATGGTGATCCAGGAGCTATACTGGTAATAGAATATCGCTCCGAAAACCGGGAAGAAATTAAATCTATTGCGGCTACGGTAGAACGTGAGATGCGGGATGCGGGGCTGGGATATCATTTTCCCCTGTTGTTTGGAGAAGACACAAAAAAAATATGGACCCTTCGCAAAGCCGGACTTGGCTTGCTGAGCAACCTGCCCGGTAATGCAAAAGCAGTACCTGTAATAGAAGACACGGCAGTTGATGTAAATGATCTTCCGGCCTATATCCGGGAATTCAATGAAATCCTTGCCCGGTATGGTTTATATTCCGTGCATTATGCACATGCGGGTAGCGGTGAGATACACCTTCGGCCTATACTCGATTTAAAAACAGAGGAAGGCAATAAACTGTTTCGTAAAATAGCTGAGGAAATAGCTACTCTGGTAAAAAAATACCAGGGTTCGCTGAGTGGCGAACATGGGGATGGCAGGCTGCGGGGTGAATTTATACGGCAAATGATAGGTGAAAAAAACTATCAATTACTGAAAGAAATCAAAAAAGCCTGGGATCCGAATAATATTTTCAATCCTAACAAGATTGTGGAGACCCCGTCTATGAACACCATGCTCCGGTATACCCCGGGGCAGCAAACACCCAAGTTCAAAACCGTTTTCAGGTTTCACAACCAGGATATACTGGAGCATGCAGAGCAATGCAACGGATCCGGAGATTGTCGAAAAACACATTTGTCCGGCGGTACAATGTGCCCATCGTATATGGCTACCCGAAATGAAAAAGATACTACCAGGGCAAGGGCAAATATCCTTAGGGAGTTTTTAACCCGCTCCACCAAGCCCAACCGCTTTGATCATAAAGAAATCCATGATGTAATGGATTTATGCCTGAGTTGCAAAGGCTGTAAGTCGGAATGTCCGTCAAATGTGGATGTGGCAAAACTGAAAGCCGAGTTTTTACAACAATATTATGATGCCAATGGAGTACCCCTGCGCAGCAGAATGATAGCCAATTTCAGTAGTTTCTCAAAGTTAGGTGCAATAGTTCCTGGTGTATATAATTTTTTTATGTCGAATGCTTTTACGAGCAACCTGATAAAAAAGTTTACCGGTTTTGCCCCGGGACGCTCTATGCCCGGCTTATATAGTATTACGCTGAAAAGCTGGTATAATAAACATCAGAAAAATAAAAAATCCACAACCCCTGCTAAAAAGAAAGTGTACCTCTTCTGCGATGAGTTCACCAATTATAACGATACAGAGACTGGCATTAAAGCAATTCTCCTGCTGGAGCGTCTCGGATATGAAGTTGTGATCCCTGATCATACAGAAAGCGGGCGGGCCTGGCTAAGTAAAGGACTGTTGCGCAAGGCGAAAATAATTGCCCAACAAAATGTCAGGAGTCTTGCACCCCTGATTTCGGAAAAAACACCATTAATAGGAATTGAACCCTCTGCTATTCTCACCTTCAGAGATGAATATATTGACCTTGCAGATGACGACCTTTTGGAAACTGCCAGATCCCTTTCCAAAAACGTTTGGATTATAGATGAGTTCCTGTCTATGGAGCTTGACCGGGGCAATATTGATGCCTCTAAATTTACAAAAGAAACCAGAAAGGTAATGCTGCATGGACACTGTCATCAAAAATCGTTATCGTCCATTACATCTACTATAAAAATACTTTCCATCCCCAGCGGTTATTCTGTCCAAACAATTCCATCCGGTTGCTGTGGTATGGCTGGTTCTTTTGGTTACGAAAAAGAGCACTTTGATCTCTCAATGAAGATCGGTGAACTGGTATTGCTGCCTGCTGTTAGGAAAGCAAAGGACAATGATATCATTGCAGCACCGGGAACCAGTTGCAGACACCAGATAAAAGATGGAGCTGCTAAAAAAGCATATCACCCGGTAGAAATTTTATATGATGCATTGATACCAGAATGAGGTTTTAAATGATTCCACCAATGATTGCTAACGCCAGGTGTCTTCAATACAATTCTTTCGCCTATAAGGGGAGTAATGAGAGGTAAATTTACTTCCCCGGCCCTAACTGCGGCCCGTTCGGCAGGCTCGTACCAGGGATGTACCGATAATGCGAATTTAGCCCAATGAACAGGAAGAAGAGCTTTTGCATGTAAATCAATGGCTGCCTGAATCGTTTCTTCCGGAAACATATGAATATTGGGCCACATTTTGTTGTATTGTCCGGATTCAAGAATAGCCAGATGAAAAGGGCCGTATTTTGTGCCTATTTCAGAAAAATGAGTATCATATCCGGAGTCGCCGCCTAAGAATAATTTATAATTACCGATAAATAACACATAGGAAGTCCACAAGGTTTTGTTTCTCTTAAAACTCCTGCCCGAAAAATGCCTGGCAGGAGTTGCTATAAGATGTAACCCTGGCGATAAGTTCAGTTCCTGCCACCAGTCCATTTCTCTTATTTTTTTTGGATCAACACCCCAGTATTCCAGATGAGCGCCTACTCCCAATGGCACTATAAAAACCGGAACCCTGTTCCTTAATTTCCGGATGACATGATAATCCAGGTGATCATAATGATCATGAGTGATCAATACTATGTCAATAGCAGGAAGGTCATCTATACTAAATGCATTACTGCCAGTAAAAGCTTTTGAACCTATATAAGACACTGGTGATGCCCTTTCGCTGAAGACCGGATCAACCAGTATATTCGTATCAATATATTGCAGCAGGTAGGAGGAATGCCCAAACCAGGTAATAACGGGTGAAATTTCCGGTATAACAGGAAATGGCTTCTTAACAAAAGGAAGTGTATGCCGTGGTTTTATATCGGAATGTTTTTTGAAATAGATTTCTTTGACAACTTTTAGCATATTACCCGAACCGGCAATCATTGGGGTATCGGATAGATTTTGAAAACTACCTTCTTTAAAATGCGGAGAATGTTGTATTCTTTCTAATCGTTTACCCGCAGGGAGCTTTCCAAAAGAAGGCTGCCGCAAGAAAAGATAGACGATCAATACGATTAAAATCATGATTACGGCAAAAAGCATAATTCTCAATTTGTGCAAAAGGTAATACTGATTTTAATGAAGAGTTGAAATCATTCCAATATTTTTCATACATTTCCATGACAATTAAAACGATTCTTGTCTATGATCAAGCTCAACGAAATCAAATCCGGTGATATAGTAAACGCCCGATTCGAAGATGTAGTCAATACTGGAGAGGTAGAACAGGTAGACCATACAGAGCGAAAAGTGCTGGTAGCGCATGGCGACCAGGAGTTCTGGTATAATATTGAGGACATTTCACCTGTTCCATTCAACCTGGAAAGCCTTGACAAACTTGGCTTTACTGCAACTTCCGACCCTTTGATTAAAGGAAACGGTATTGCTTACGTGAAAGGTCCATTCATTATCCAGTTTCCCAACCCGAACAATCTGAAGTCTATTCATTTAATATACCGGGATGAGCACCGTGATGTGAATGGAGAGATTTCCCTGCATCAGTTGCAGAATCATTATCATTCTATGACCAATTTTCACCTTGGATTGGCATAGCTTTGCACTTCATAAAAGGAAATTCTTATATATTTTTCCCTGACACAGGGAAAAAATAGTCTTTTTTTGTAAAAGTCAACATTATAATTGTATCTTTGCGCACCCAAAAACAGTATGGCAAAACAGACGCTCATTAAACAGGATGGAATTATATTGGAAGCCTTATCCAATGCGATGTTCAAAGTGAAGCTGGAAAACGGGCATGAGATACTGGCTACCATATCAGGTAAAATGAGGATGCATTATATACGCATTTTACCAGGGGACAAAGTGGGGGTGGAAATGAGTCCTTATGATTTAAGCAGGGGAAGAATAATATTCAGATACAAATAATATATACACATAAAACTCAATAAAATGAGAGTAAGAGCATCAATAAAAAAGCGGAGCACAGATTGTAAGATTGTGAGGAGAAAAGGGGTATTATATGTTATCAATAAGAAAAACCCCCGCTTCAAACAAAGACAAGGATAAGAATGTTTAAAGTTTATAGTTTCCGGTTTCGCTTTGCGATAAACTATAAACATAAAACGATAAACAACAAACTTAAAACTATAAACTAAAGATATGGCTCGTATCGCCGGTGTTGATTTACCAAAAAACAAAAGAGGGGAAATAGGATTAACCTATATCTATGGTATAGGACGTTCCAATGCACAATACATTTTAGGCAAGGCTGGCATAAGCTTTGACAAAAAAGTAAACCAATGGAATGATGATGAATTGAATGCTATCCGTAATATCATCACCAACGAATTTAAAGTAGAAGGTCAGTTGCGCTCAGAAGTACAGATGAGCATTAAACGCCTGCTCGATATTGCCTGCTACCGCGGTTTGCGTCATCGCAAAGGATTACCGCTCCGTGGTCAGCGTACCCGCACCAATTCACGTACCCGTAAAGGTAAGCGTAAGACTGTTGCCGGTAAGAAAAAAGCAACCAAGAAGTAGTTAATAAAATTGTTGCCGGATCCGGTTTACTTCCCGGGGAGGGACAAATGTTTTTTAAAATTTAAAGATTACCTCGTATTTTATGGCTAAAGCACAGCAAAACAGCGCAAAAGCGGCTGCAAAAAAAAGAATTGTAAAAGTTGACGCTTCCGGCGATGCCCATGTGGTAGCAAGTTTCAACAATATCATTGTAAGTCTGACCAACAAAACCGGACAGGTTATAAGCTGGAGCAGCGCCGGCAAAATGGGCTTTAAAGGTTCCAAGAAAAATACTCCTTATGCAGCCCAGATGGCAGCTTCTGATGCTGCAAGAGTAGCTGCAGAAGCAGGATTGAAAAGAGTAGATGTGTACGTGAAGGGTCCTGGCGCCGGTCGTGAAAGTGCTATCCGTGCAATTGCAAGTTCAGGGATAGAAGTAAACATGATCAAAGATGTTACCCCGCTTCCCCACAATGGATGCCGCCCTCCAAAGAAAAGAAGAGTATAGTCAATTTGAAATTTCAGATCTGAAAGTTCAAATTATTAATAAACCGGTTCACGATTGATTTTAGATTTTTAATGATCGTGCGCTGCAATTAAAAAATCAAATTAAACAATTATGGCACGTTACACAGGCCCCAAAACAAGAATCTCTCGCATTTTCGGTGAGCCTATTCTTGGCAATGGTAAATATCTTACCAAAAACAGTAATCCTCCAGGTCAGCACGGACCCTCCAAAAAACGCAAAGCTCCAGGCGAGTATGCCCTTCAGTTAAAAGAAAAACAGAAAGCTAAATACACTTATGGTTTGCTGGAACGCCAGTTTCGCAAAACTTTTGAAGAAGCTTCTCGTCTTGGCGGGGTAACCGGTGAAAACCTTATCAAACTTCTCGAATCAAGATTAGATAATACCGTATTTCGCCTTGGTATTGCACCTTCACGCCCTGCAGCAAGACAATTGGTGGCGCATAAGCATGTAACTGTAAATGGTGATGTGGTAAATATCCCTTCATTCAAACTGAAGGCTGGTGATACTATAAGCTTAAAAGAAAAAAGCGCCGGTAATACTTCGGTTACCAGCCAGGTACGCGGAAAGAACCCCAAGTTCAACTGGCTCGACTGGAATGAAGCTGAACTCAGAGGTACTTTTATTGCTTACCCCGAGAGAGAAAGCGTTCCTGAAAATATAAAGGAACAGTTGATAGTAGAGTTGTATTCAAAGTAATAATTTATACTTCATTCACTGAAGTCTATATAGTTGTTTCAATTATTCAATAATATCCTGCTCCAAAAGAGCAGGGTATAAAAACTTAAAACTGAAATTTAAATATGGCCATTTTAAATTTCCAAAAGCCGGACAAAATCATACTTCAAAAAGCAAATGAGTTTGAAGCATCTTTTGAATTCCGCCCGTTAGAGCCGGGGTACGGTGTTACTATTGGTAATTCACTGCGCAGGGTTCTTTTGAATTCGCTGGAGGGATATGCTATTGTTGGTATTTTCATTGAAGGAGCCGAGCATGAATTTGCAACCCTGAAAGGAGTTACCGAAGATGTAACTGAAATCATACTCAACCTGAAACAGGTTCGTTTCAAAAAAATTCTTGATACAGATATTGCACAGGAAAAACTTACCCTTTCTATTAAAGGAAAGAGCGAGTTCACCGCTGCAAATATTGGTGAAGCTACCGCATCTTTCCAGGTGATGAACCCTGAATTGCTGATCTGTACGCTCGATCCTTCGGCTAAGCTGAATATTGAAATTACAATCGGTAAAGGACGCGGATATGTGCCCTCTGAAGATAACAAGGTGAAAGATGCTCCTTTCGGATACATACCCACTGACTCTATCTTTACCCCGATTAAAAATGTAAAATACTCTATCGAAAACTTCCGTGTTGAACAAAGAACCGACTACGAAAAACTGCTGATGGATGTTACCACAGATGGTACTATACATCCTGAAGAAGCAGTTAAGCAGGCATCGCGTATCCTTATTCAGCACCTGATGATCATCACTGATGAGAATATTACCTTCGACAGCAAAGAAGAGAAGAAAGATGATGTAGTAGATGAGCAGGTGCTTCAATTACGCAAAGTGCTGAAAACACCACTTGAAGACCTCGATCTGAGTGTTCGTGCGTTCAACTGTCTCAAAGCCGCTAAGATTAACAGTTTAAGCGAACTGGTACAGTACGAACAGGAAGACCTGATGAAATTCCGCAACTTCGGTCAGAAATCACTGGCTGAAATTGAACAGGTGCTGGGTGAAAGAAGCCTGCACTTCGGTATGGATTTGCAGAAATTAGGATTGGATAAGGACGAATTTTGAGTGGTAAGTGGTAAGTGATAAGATGTGAAGCTTACCTGTAACTTGAAACCTGTAATTTGTAACTAACAAAATAATCTGTGCGAAAGCACAGAGCCGGCTGTAAATCCCTGACAACGGTACAGCAGGTATTTTTAACCAATTTCAAATCAAAAATTTGAAATTTCAAATCAAATGTCATGCGTCACGGAGACAAAATCAACAATCTCAGCAGAACAGCATCGCACCGCAAGGCGTTACTGAGCAATCTTGCGAATGCGCTTTTTGTAAATAAGCGCATCGTTACCACCCTGGCTAAAGCGAAAGCATTAAGGGTGTATGTAGAACCGCTGATCACCAAAACCAAAAAGAACGACAGCAAAGAACAAATAAGTCATAATCACCGCCTGGTGTTCAGCCAGTTGCAGAACAAGGAATCGGTGAAAGAACTTTTCACTGTAATAGCTCCCAAAGTAGCTGGTCGTCCCGGAGGATATACCCGCATCATCAAGCTGGGTAAGAGGGTAGGGGATAATGCCGAAACTGCATTGATTGAGTTGGTAGACTTTAATGAAGTGTACGGCAAAGGCACTGAAAAAGCTGCAGCTGCTACCGGTAAGAGAACACGTCGTGCAGGTGGTGGCAAAAAGAAAGCTGAGACCAAAGAAGAAGCTCCTGCCGAAGTAAAATCTGAAGAAACAACAACACAGGCTGCTGAAGAGGCGAAACCTGAGTAGCAGGATATTTGATACAGTTATAAAAGCAGGGCGTAAATTGTCCTGCTTTTCCTTTTTAGAATATAACAAGTTCGGTAGATGATAATATATACCAGTAGGTTAAGGGTATTACATTTGCTGACAGTACAAAATCAAGTATCCCTTTACTCAAACTCTTGCCGTCATGGCGAGGCGCACTGATGAAACCTGATTCATCAGATACTTGCAGCGCCGAAGCCAACTCCATGAACTATACTATCTTCTGCTTCAGCATAGTTTTTTTACCGGAACATTAGAGCAAAAAAATCAAGCAACTCCTTGCAGAAGATGCCAGCTTCAAACACAAACCGCACCAAACTGCGATCCCGCCCTGATGCGGATTTGAATGAAAAGATTGTTAGGGCGGGAGAAGCAGTCTCCATAAATTAATCAGTATTCATTTTTGAATACAAAAAATCGAGTTGTGCAGCATCATTTAGAGGTACACTCTGCCGGGTATCTCCAAGCATCATCACTTGTTTTTCTTTCACAGTATAATTTTTCCATTCAGGCAGGTTGTTGCCATTCGGGTTTCCTGTTTTTACAAAATTTGACCAATATCCCGACATCGCATTCGCTAAATGATAATCATGTTCTTTCCATGGACGATTTGAAAAATTTAAATTGTCAAGTGCATAAGGAACTTCACCTGTATGAAATGCATGATATTTTTTATACTCACCGGTTCCCGGAACCCAGTGTGTAAAACGGTAAACATATACTTTTCTGCCTTGTTTATCTTCCAGGTTGGCCCAGGTATAATTCTGCACTCCAAAAATTAAATCACGTGAAAGGTTGTATTGTGAAATGGTGGCAATTGAGTCATTCGTTGCCGGATAAAATTTCAAAACTGTTCCTGCGTCAATGCCATATTGTTGTAAGATCTGTTTTTTATATTCATCTGCACTCTTAATAGTGCTAAACACCAGCCCTTCATTTTCATTCCAGCCTGTTAATAGTGAAACATTGTTTTCTTTTCCTGATGCAAATATTTCAGGGATTGACTGTGGCAAAACATAACCATCTACGATTGGCCGGCGAATTGTTTGTGCTTTCATTAATGCTGATGCAGGCAGCTTACGTAAGTCTTCAATTGAATTTGCTTTCAACCCTACTGCTGCTTTTATACCATCTTCTTCTGCCTGTTGCAAAGTAGCCATTCCGAAATTACTTTTAATAACCATTGCCCCACTTTCAGCAATTGCTTTATTAAACAAGCCTTTGGCAAGTGGTGATGCTACCAGGCAATTCACACTCATCGAGCCGGCAGACTGGCCGGCAATGGTAACATTGCCGGGGTCGCCACCAAAGGCACTGATATTTTTTTGCACCCATCGTAAGGCTGCAACCTGATCCAGTAAACCATAATTACCCGAAGAATGATTAGGTGATTCCTTTGTAAGTTCAGGATGTGCAAAGAATCCGAAAATACCTACCCTGTAGTTGATACTCACAAACACAATACCTTTTTTTGCCATCGCTTCACCATCATAAATGGGCACATTGGCGCCACCGCTTACAAAACCACCACCATAAATCCAAACCATAACAGGCTTCTTTGCAGTAATTGAATTTGTCCACACATTCAAATACAAACAGTCTTCACTAATAGGTTCTTTTCGAATCAGGAATTCATCGCTCCACATGGAAAAAGGCGCAGGAGAAGCCTGCATCGGGCTGGCGCCAAATGCCTCACATTTTTTTATACCATCCCAATGCTGAACCGGTTGAGGCGCTTTCCATCTCAATTCACCAACCGGTGGCGCTGCAAATGGAATGCCTTTGAAAATATGTATATCTCCATCTTTACTTGTTGTACCTGATATGAGACCGGCATCTGTTTGTATGACTAACTTTTCAACCTGCGAAAATGATGAATAAGTGATAAGTATTAACAACAAACAGAATAACGGCTTTAAAAATTTCATGTGATGAATTATTTTTTCTGATGTAAACTAAAATAAATTACTGACAATACCGGTCATGGGGGCAAAACGAGTTTTACCGGTAAGCGTTTTTTTTTGATCATGACTTTTAAAAAACAACAACAGAATACCTGTAAACAGAAAGCGTCAAAAAACAGACTTTACAGTTTGAATAATGAACGTCCAGCCGGAACTGCTGCTGATAGAAGCATTTTGTTACATTGTCCTGCCCTGCTTTTGCATACTTTCGTTTTACGTTAGTGTTTCTGTCTGTTAATTACAATTTACGGTAAAACGCAAGTCTGTATATACAATATGTTAATTGTCAAAACATTACTATATTTGACAAAGCATTGATAATTAATAGGTTTTTTAGCACTTTTGTTAAGTCTTTATTTTGTATGTGTTAATTCAAATAAAACATTTTTACCCTACTGTTATGTACCTCCACACACCAATAAAGCAATGCAATCCCTTAGGTTTTATTTAAGGGGTATTGCGAAATGTGTTTTATTCAGACATGATATATAACAAGTATTCCATTATGTGGAGACACATACCGGTAGAGAAGGTTCATTTCCCTGCTATTTGATACCGGAGAATTGATGGTTGGTTACTGCACCATTAAAGCGATTACTTCCAAGCTGTTCATTACCCGAGGTAATTAATATATCTGAAGCACTACGTGAAGCAACATTGGAGAAAGTTCCACTGCTTATATAGTTGAGTACACTTGCCAGGCAATTTTCAGAAACATCTCCCCACTGCTTATCCAACCCGTCATTAGCCACTGCGTCAGGTGTCATCCCGTCAAAATAGTTTCCTTCACCACTCTTATTCACACTTCTGAATGAAACAGGAAAAATATACCAGTCGCCATCAGGAATAGCGAAGAACCCTACAGGTTTACCGTAAGTAGTTCTACCAACAAGTTTCACATCCATATATGGCTTAAGACTGTTGATCAGCAACTCGCTTGCTGATGCAGTGTTCGTTGCCGTTATGAAAAATATCCTTGAAAGATCAAGTGATCCTTTCTTTGCATAATAAATAGTAGTGTCGTAATAACGGCTGTACTTATCATTAAACTCCTCTGTAAGCATTACCCCACTATTGCCCGCAACCGGAACAAGATAATTAGCCAACTCATTTTGCAACTCCACATAGCCCCCACTGTTATACCGCAAATCAATGATTAGATCGTTAATACCCTGGCTGCTGAAATTACTGAACAATGCGCTGAACTGGTTTTTTACTGTAGTAACATCACCTAAAAAAGTATTGTACACCATATATCCAACACGCTTTGAACCTACTGTATATACCGTATCGAGCAGGAAAGGCTGAGTGGTATATGTTGCCGCCGTAAGTGTAATGGATGTATCGGTATCATCCGGCCGCCTGAAAATAAATGCGGTAGAAGAACTGCTGTATACGGCTGTGGAAATCCGGTCAATGGTTTCATCTTCTGTATTAATGGTTTCATTTCCATCAATAGATATGATGCGCCAACTTCTGGCGATGCCCGCCCCTGCAGCAGGAGACGCAGGTTCTACGTAAGATACTCTCAAATCGTTAGTTGAATTAAAAAAGATACCCAAACCGAAGTCGCCGCTAATACCCGCACTTACATCATCCCACTCTGTTTGCTTAATAGCGAAGCTCCATTTGTCAACAGGGTCAGTAAAGCCCGGCTCTGTGCTGTATGCACGTATAGCTTCCATCACAGCATTAGGATCGCTGTAGCTTTGCGGGTCGAATACAGACGGTAAATAATTATACCACAGGTAAATTTCCTGTGCATATAACCAGGCCGTGTCATTTACCACATTATCTATGGTGGTAGTGGAAGTAGTATCCATTATTAAACTTTCAATTCCTGAAACTTCTTTTTTGCAGGAACAAAATAATACAGCACTAACAAATATTAAAGAAAATAATGGAAGCGCTTTTTTTGTAAAATGCTCATTGGTTGATATCATACAAACATATTTAAAACATTATCGCCCGGTACATACAGGCAGAGTAGTAGAGATATAACCAATACAATAAGTTTTACAAATTATTAAAAACGACTATCGCTTAGAGGAATGGTGAAGGCTTCTCATAATAAATACCAAAAAAACTATTCACTCAAACAACATAAAAACATGATCAGCCTGTCACCATTAAATCCTCCAGGGTATATGCAACATATTAATCTTTCCGGGGTGGACCGCCTTTTGGTTTAAATGCCTTAAGCTCTTCTTTACTGATATAACCATCAGCGTTGGTATCAATTTCACTAAAATGATCTTTAATCATTTTATGTTCCGCCTTATACAACAAAATTATCCGGATAGTTTGCAGCGAAATTGTAAAATAGGTAAACATGTGTTTTCAATCGGTGAAAAGAGGTTGATTATACAACAGAGGAAAACATAGGATTTATTTTTTTAATCCGGGCGGTTGTTGTTTTACCTCAGTCCCCCAGCCAGAAGAAGGCTCGGCTTGCAGGAATATTTCTAACTTCCCACCATTAACAAGGTCGCTGTGGATGATATAATTTTTTGAATACAATTCCCCATTTAATTTTATACTGTTGATATACTGATCCGCCGGACTATTTTTATGACAAACAATTTCAAACACTTTGTCGCCAGATAATTGTATACGGATGCTATCAAAAATAGGCACACTTAAAAGATAATTCCCTGAAACGGGATCAACAGGATAAAAACCAATAGCGGCAAATATATACCAGGCACTCATTTGTCCCGCATCATCATTACCGCTTAAACCACCGGCGCCGTCATTGTATTCTGTTTGTAATATTTCCCGCACCACCTTTTGTGTTTTCCAGGGAGATGCCGTATAGTTATACAAAAACGGAATCTGGTGGCCAGGCTCGTTGCCATGCCAGTATTCATTTTTTTGAAATAAACTATCCAGTGATTGTTCAAGTTGCTTTCGCCCACCCATCAAATGTGTAAGCCCCGCCACATCATGCGGTACATAGAAAGCATATTGTCTTGGTGTACCCTCTGTAATATACTGTTCCCGCATATCGGCATTAAAGCTTTTCGCCCAACTGCCATCTGCATTCCGTCCGCGCACCATGCCTGTATTTTTATCAAATACATTCCTGTAGTTTAGCGAACGCTTGTATAATACAATATAGTCAGTGGTTATACCCAAGGCCTTTGCCATAATTGCCAGTGCGTAATCATCGTAAGCATATTCCAGCGTGCGGCTCACCTGTTCTTTTTTATGAAAAGCATTTGGCACACTGTCTTCCATTGGGATGTATCCGTATTTTAAATAAGATGGTAGCGCCCTCCTGCCTTTACCGTTTATATACTCAGCACTGTCCGGTATTTCAAACGCATTCTTTCTCATCAGACGATATGCTTCCTTCACATCATAATCCCTTATATTTTTTGCAAAAGCCGAAGCAATAAAAGCGGAGGTATGATCACCAATCATGGCGGCGGTATAATTATTCCAGCAGGGAAAGACTGGCATCCACCCACCTTCCTTACCTTTCAAAATAAGGCTTTGCACCATATTAATGATCAAAGCAGGATTAAGTATTTCAAACAAAGGCAACTGGGCACGATAAATATCCCACATCGAAAAATCATCGTAATAATTTCCTTTATTAAGTTGTTTCAATTTATAATTGCTGCTGAATACAGGATAAGTACCATTCACATCATTATACAGCCGCGGCTGCTGCATGGCATGATACATGGCAGTGTAAAATATTTTCTTCGACCTTTCATCACCGGTATTCACTTTAACAGCAGAAAGTGCCTGCTGCCATATTGCTTTCGCACCCCGGCTGATATCATCAAACTGTTTGTTCCCAATCTCTGATTGTAGATTCATCCTGGCGCCTTCGGCACTGCTGAATGAAGTGCCAATATACAGGGTCAACTGCTCTCCTTTTTTTAAATAAAAGCCTGCATAAGCCCCACTCTCTTTTTGATTACTGCCCGCATTTTCAGAAAACAAGCCGGTGCTACTGCCTGTTTTTCTATCAGTTTTTATATAGCACCAACCGCTAAATCCCGCAGGTTCACCCCAGCCCTGGTATATACGATGCACCGGATTGGATGCTGTTATTTCATTGCTTTGCTTAATGATTTGTACTTCACCTTTACCATAATCACTATTGGGTATGATCAATACATATAAGCTGTCGTCCTGCAGCATAGTGAATCTAATGATGCCGCAACGTAATGTGGAGGTAATTTCTGTTGAAACAGACCGGGTGTTCAGTTGATAATAATAAGGTGTTGCCGTTTCATTATCGTGTGAGAAAGGCATGGCATATTCGTTAATCACGGTTTTTAATTTGCCAACAACCGGCATAATAGTAAAGCTCCCATAATCCTGCATACATGAACCGCTGATCCAATGGGTAGCCCTGAAACCGGTAATCATGCTATCATTATAAAAGTAAGGAGGAATGCATTTTTTTTCTGTAGTCCTGGTTTGTGCTGTCCATTGAGTCATGGCAAAAGGAAGGGTTACAGCGGGAATAGTGTTCGCATTTTTTTCAGAACCTGCCTCAGCATGTTTTTTTGCCGCGATAGTAGTAGCGGGAGCCGTGCCGGAAAGTGGTTGTACATATTGTGTAAAATCCTGTGACTGCACAGATGTAGCAGAAAATAATATAGTGATCAGGGAAATATGGCAAAGGGGAATATTAATTGACTTCATCTGCAGATAAATAAGAGTTTATTATTATCGCTCGTCAAATCTACATAACAGATAGATAAAACCTGTGTATTTTAATTTTCGATAACTTTAAGGTAGAGTTTTGCTATGTTTCGAAAATCTTTTAATTAGTAAGAGGAGATAATTAAAAAACCTAATATGCTAAATATAGGTGATTCTGCACCTGAAATTTATGCTGATTCAATAAACAATCAGCACATCACCCTTAAACAGTTGAAAGGGAGAAAGGTGCTTATCAAATTTCATCGTTTCAGTGGTTGCCCTATAGCACAAAATCATATTCATGAGTTTATGAAAAGGCAACAGGAATTAAATGCGACCGGAATTGAAAGTATTATTTTCCTGCATAGTAGTCCGGATAAAATTGCTTCAAGCTATTCAGAAGTGCCGGGACTTCACATCATTGGAGATAAATCAAAAACATTTTATAAACTATACGGGGTAGAATTTTCATGGAAAAAATTTTTCACCTTACATACATGGAAAGAAACCATAGCTTCCATATTTAAAGGCTACCCGCCGCTTTTTAATAAATTTGAAGGAGGTATTATCGGTCTGCCTTCTGATTTTTTGGTTGATGAAAACGGGAATATCAGCAATCTTCATTTCGGAAAACATTATGGAGACTCCTGGAGTGTTGATGAAGTACTTAAAATTAGTAAATAAGTCTGTCTGCTTTAACTCCATTAGTAGCATTGTGATCGGTTAGGAGAGTTTGTTGTATAATTACAGAATATATTTTTTGCACCATCTAAAAAATAAATATGTAGTTTCCTTGGTAACTATTCAATTTTGCCTGTTCGAAATGAAAACAATTATTGTACACCTCATCTGCCTTATATCCTTTACAATTCCCTCAGCGATGAATTTATCTGCCCAGCATGCCGGCAGCAGGAAGCATATTTCTGATAAATCTCCAATGTATAAAAAATTAAGTTCAGTTACCGCCAGCAGCCGGTGGAAACAAATTTCGGTTACTCCTCTCCTGTTCCCAACCTACCATACCCAGGGCATTACCAAAGTCAATGATTTCTTTTACATGACGGCAGTAAAAGTGACCCGATGGCCAAAGCATTTTAATAAAATCATTAACGGGTTTGACCGGGATAACGGTGAGGGTATTGGCTATTTATTCCGGTTTGACAGTGAGGGTAATCTAAGTGACAGTATTCGGTTAGGCGAAGGCGTAATCTATCATCCCGGTGGTATTGATTACGACGGAAATTATATTTGGGTACCGGTATGCGAGTACCGTCCTCATGGCAGGTCATTCATATACCGGGTTGATCCCAAAACTATGAACAAAACAAAAATGGGTGAATGTAATGATGCACTGGGCGCAGTGGCCTACAACAGGGATAATAATACCCTTGTGGGAATGAACTGGGGCAGCCGGGAATTTTATCAATGGAAAGTTATACAAAAGGATAATGCTACCAGGCTGCAATCCCTATCAGAACAGGGTACTACCAACCCGCATTATTATATAGACTACCAGGATTGTAATTTCATCGGCAACGGGCTGATGCTCTGCAGCGGCTTAAAAACCTATAAAAGTCCTGATAACAATTCCTCCCTAAGATTGGGTGGTATAGAAGTAATTGATATGCACAATTATGCTTCCCGTCTCAGCCTCCCGGTAAACGAATGGTCAGAGCGGGGAGCTATTATGACCAACAACCCTTGTTTTGCAGATCTTGTAAATGGAAAACTCAGGTTCTATTTTGTGCCGGATGATGACCATTCGGTTTTATATACTTATGAGTTAGAATGAATAAAATAGTGATGATGGTTTGTTATGACTGTTATCTTCAACAAGGGACCGTTTGCACTCCAAACTGCCGCACCAATTTTACATCGTTCATGAAAATCCGGAACCTGGGGGAATATTTGCACAGTAGAAAGAGAGAAGTACAAATGAAAAGTATCCCCTTTGCGTCCTCCGCGAAAAAACGCTGCGTCCTTTGCGGTAAAAAAAACAACCACATAGAATAATCAGTGAGTATAAAAAAAATTCCGACCAGTAACTAAGTGTAAGGACGACAAATTGAAATACACCTCATGGACTAAAAGATATATATTGATCCTTAACTTTGAATATCGGATAATGATATAGTTTTTTTCATAATGACATCTGACACAATTTCGATGTCAAATAAAAAATTCTTTTATGTCAGAAGATAAAGAAAAAACAGCCACACTGCATATTTATCCCGACGTATTGCAGGCTAAAATGATGCAGGACAAATTAAAAAGAGGTGGTATCAATTCATTTCTTAATGATGAAAATATACTGGGTTTAGACCCTATTGGCGGCACAGAACTAAGGGTGCTTGAAAAGGACAAGGAAACCGCTGAAAAAATCCTTCATTCATAAACCTGTTGTTTCAGTATTTTTCTATGTAGGTTTCCAGCCTGTCCGGAACTGATCACCAGATGGATTATAATGAATCATTTATATATTCTGTTAATTCCCGGTGGAATAAAACTTCTTGTAAAACCACCCGAATGTATTTACTTTGCAAAATTTTACTATTGAATGTCAGCGCCTTCTAAATCTTCTACAGCAGTTCTTCTTCTTGATGATGGAAATGTTTTTTACGGAAAAGCCTTTGGTAAGATCGGCACCACTACCGGCGAAATATGCTTCAATACCGGCATGACCGGTTACCAGGAAGTGTTTACAGACCCGAGCTATTTCGGGCAGGTGATCATTATGAATGCCGCTCATATCGGGAATTACGGGGTGAAAGCGGCAGATGTGGAGAGCAGCTCGGTAAAGATCAGGGGACTGATAGGCCGCAACCTGGAGGAGAAATACAGCCGCTTCCAGGCCGACAGCTCGCTGCAGCAATACCTTGAGTCCCAACAGGTCGTAGCCATCCATGAAGTGGATACCAGGGCGCTGGTAGCGCACATACGCACCTGCGGCGCCATGAACTGCATCATCTCTTCTGAAACGCTGGATATTGAAGCGCTGAAAAAGCAACTGGCAGGTGTGCCTTCCATGGACGGGCTTGAGCTGGCTTCCGCAGTGTCTACAAAAGAAGTATATGAAGTAGGTAATCCGCATGCCCCGATACGGGTGGCAGTATATGATTTTGGCGTAAAGAAGCATATCCTTACCTCGCTGGCAGAACGTGGTGCACATATAAGAGTATACCCGGCCAAGACCCCTTTAAAGGATACCGAAGATTTCAGGCCGCATGGTTATTTTATCTCCAACGGTCCCGGCGACCCCGCGCCCATGGATTATGGCATTGAAACCGTAAAAGGAATATTGAAAAAAGATATACCCCTGTTTGGCATCTGCCTGGGGCACCAGTTGCTGGCGCTGGCCAACGGCATCCCTACTTTTAAAATGCATCACGGACACAGGGGATTGAATCACCCGGTGAAAAATATTATTACAGGGCGCAGCGAGATCACCACCCAGAATCACGGGTTTGGCATTGACCCGGAAGCAGTAAAGAAATCCGATAAAGTGGAGATCACGCACGTGAACCTGAATGATGACTCTATTGAAGGCATAAGGCTGAAAGGGAAGAAAGCATTTTCGGTGCAATACCACCCCGAGTCAACACCGGGCCCGCACGACAGCCGCTACCTGTTTGACGACTTTATCGGGATGATGAAGCAATAGAATACATACACATGAAAATAGCTATCATTAACGGCCCAAATCTGAACCTGCTCGGTACCAGGGAACCTGGTATTTACGGCAGCGAAACATTTGAGCACTTCTTTGCCGCCCTGCAAAAAAAATATCCTGCTATTGCTTTTTCCTATTTTCAGAGCAATGTGGAAGGTGAGCTGATCAACGAACTGCAAAGTGTGGGCTTTGACTATGACGGCATCATTATGAACCCCGGCGGCTATACGCATACATCTGTTGCTATTGGAGATGCTATTGCTTCTATTAAAACTCCTGTTATTGAAGTGCATATTTCAAATGTGCATGCGCGCGAGGATTTCAGGAAAATATCTCATGTTTCTGCCAAAAGCAGGGGAACTATTGCAGGGTTGGGAATGAAGGGTTATGAACTGGCATTACAATATTTTCTGTAAATAATTTTATTTCTTAATCCATGCTGCATTATACGCTCTCAACTTTTCTTCCATAATATTATATACCCTATGTTTTAATAAGTTTATATCGTCAATTGTCAACCCCTGCACATCTACCTCATCCAAAAAAACAGAACGATTAATACCGGGAGAAAGCGTAAACAATTTTCCATAAGGCATCCGGCTGTAAGCATCAAGAAACAAAACCGGTTTGATATTAGTTTGGGTTTCTATAGCAATCCTGAATGCACCATCATAAAAAGATTTTAGAGGATTGCCCGTTTCGTTGAATGTGCCTTCCGGAAATAATAATATAGAAATATTTTTCCCGAGTACAGTTTTTAATTTCTCAACACTCTTTGTCCTGTCTTCAGCATTATCCCTGTCAACTGTTACGATTGCATTTCTATATATAAATCCAAAAACAGGAACCTTTGCAATCTCTTTTTTCCCCAGGGGACGAACAGGCTGGCGAAAAGTTTTCACAATAACTGCAGCATCAAAATAACTAAGATGATTGCTCACAAAAATATACGGCTTGCTTTTTGTGTGTGGTACTTCAAAAATATTCCGGTGCAGGATACCCGCCAGCGGAAACCATATATCACCCCACAGCATACAAAGGCGATAAATAGTATTACCACTTCGAACACTGTTTAAGAAAGAAGCCAGTATTACAAATGGAAAAATAATGAGCATAAGAGATACAAACAGTAACATGGCATAAATATTATACAACCAAAGCACGGGAAGGGTTATTTTTTTAAAAGCCTTGTTGATCATGCCAATGTAAAGAGTTGTGTAAATAATTATTTTTATCTGCTATCTGCAATCGCATTGCCATTCTGTATTGAGATCAATACAGGTGATCACCACCATTCCGCGATGAGAGGGAGCAAAAATAACTCTTACCTGCTGATTATCGTGTGTAGTTCCTTCCAAGGCAAATTTTGGATCAGGCTTAGCGTCTGGTTCACTTTTATCAAAGTTGATTTTACCTTTGTGTAGTATCTCTCTGATTTCAGATTCATCTATATGCCGGCATGCCATACGGCATTTTGCATGTTTGGTAAATATAAGCGGGTTCAGGTTGCGGTCAAACCCTGTATAATTTATATTGCTGCCTCCCTGATATTGGTTGAGTAAAAAAAGGCTCCCTGCCAGCAAAATCAAAACAATAAGAATGCCGGATATATGCTTCTTTTTCATGCAACAAAATTAAACAGGTGAAAGCATATCTGCCAGCGCCATCAGCTCAGTATGTTTATACCGGTTGTTATCATCGGTATTAAAGCATTTTGCAAACTCTTCCAGCAAAAACCGAATGATGCCGTTGTTGGACATTGGTTTGAAATATGATGCGGAGATAGGAACAGAGATTTTTTTGAAATAATTTTCTACATCCTTATGTGTATATGCCTGCCCGTTAACAGGATCAATATAAAAATGAATACCATTATTAGTATCATCTTTACGGACATTAAAGTATTCATAAGAGGTATCAAAATATGCCAGCAGGTACTGACGCGGAATTCTGATCACTCTAACCGGCAGATCGAGCATTTGACAGAGTATCTGGTAGAGTATACCATTAATGATCGCATTACCTCTTTTCGTTTCAACTACTTTGTTAATCAGAAATTCTTCGGGGTGCTGATATGAAATTTCAACACTCTTATATTTATGATAAGTAAAAAAAATCCGGTTAATAATATTTACCTGCTCCAATACGGTAAGATAACTGTTCAGCTCCAGCCATATATTCCGCCTGATCTTTTCAACCTCCTGGATTACGGTATTATTTATCAGATCGGGATACTGGTATCGCGACACCAGCAGCGCCCCGGTAAGAAGATCATGATCTTTTGATTTTTCAAAACCGGAAAATTCTTCCTGCAAATCCTGGTAATGGAGCCTGTGAATAAGTAATTCTATTTTTTCCTGTATTCCTTCATCAGGTGTATTTTCCCAAAGATGTTCAAGATTGGGTATAATGATTTTGCCATAACTCACTATCCGGTTACTCACTGTTTCAAATACCTCTTTGTCCGGATCGTCTATGAGATTCATTAAAGCTGATATTTCCCGGGTTTCTTCCATGGGGGTCAAGTTATTTATAAGACGAATGGAATTTCTATTTATTGTCATCACCATTTATCCCGAAATAAATATCGCTGCCTGCACTGATATTTAAGTATTTTTTTTTCCACATTAGTGAATAGCCTGGATAATCTGAACACTAAAGCATATTTCAAAAAACAAGGCTGCACTCAATCAAGGCAGCCTCGTAAATAATTTGTAAGTAAGAATCTGAATCACTCAACTTTTGTAATTTTCAGCAAATTAGTAGGGAGATGGAGGTGTATCGGGATACTACCTGTACTTACTACGGTATCTCCTGATTTCACAAATCCCCTGCTTTTCAATATTTGTATCTGGTCAAACAAAATCTGATCAATACTTTCTTCTTCGTCATAGAAAAATGCCCTTACTCCCCAACTCAGGCTCAACTGGTTGACCAACGACTTTTCTTTGGTAAAAATATATAATGGTGACCGGGGACGATAGCTGCTCACCACCCAGGCGGTATAGCCACTCTGGGTCATAGCAATTATTGCTTCCGCATTTACATCCCTGGCTATTTTGCAGGCATTATAGCAGATGGCATCACTATGAAAGGATGGGGAATGAGGTTGAGGTTTCAAATCTTCTTCCCGGTTATATCCATATTCCTTCTTTTCTACTTCGAGGATAATTTTACGCATAGTTTCCACCACCAGCACGGGATGCTGTCCCATTGCGGTTTCACCACTAAGCATTACAGCGTCTGCCCCGTCAAGCACAGCATTAGCCACATCGGTGATTTCACTTCTGTTAGGTTTAATCCTGTCCATCATGCTCTCCATCATCTGGGTGGCCACAATTACAGGTTTACCACGATGGATACATTTGCGCACAATATCCTTTTGGATCAATGGGACCTGTTCTACCGGGAGTTCTACTCCAAGGTCGCCCCGCGCAACCATTACCCCATCAGATTCAAGGATGATTTCGCGGAGATTGGTAAGGGCCTCAGGCATTTCAATCTTAGCCATTACCTTACTCTTGCTTTTTTTCTCCTGTAAAATGCTTCTCAGTATTTTGATATCATCTACTTTCCTCACAAAAGATAACGCTATCCAATCCACTTCGTGTTCAATCATAAAATTGAGGTCTGCCAGATCTTTTTCCGTAAGGGCAGGAAGCGAAATTTTTGTATCGGGCAGATTAACTCCTTTCTTGGGAAGTAATATACCGGGCATGGTAACTTCTACCTTTACATCATTGTCTTTAGTTATCCCTACCACTTTTACTTCAATCTTTCCATCATCTATAAGTATCTTATTACCTACTTCAACATCCTGAGCAAGATTTGGATAGGATACGTATATCTTTTCTTTTGTCCCTACACATTTTTCATTGGTAAAAGTAAGGATATCACCAGGAGTAAGCGACATAGAACCATTTTCAATTTCACCCACCCTCAATTTAGGACCCTGCAAATCTGCAAGGATGGAAATGTTATATGGTTCGGTTAGATTAATTTGATTGATATAATTTATAATCCTGAGTTTATCATCATAAGACCCGTGAGAGAAGTTTAGTCTGAAAACATTGACCCCTGCACGTGTCAGCTCAAGAATTTTTTCATAAGTATCGCTTGAAGGTCCAACTGTAGCAACAATTTTGGTACGGTGAAATGCATGTTCAATACCTGCTTCTCTATCCATTTCTTCGTGCAGGTATTTTGAAATATTTTTTGACATATTTTTCTTTTAAGTTAAAGGGAGCTAATATAACTTACGATGCAAGGATTTTTACAATCTTCAGCCATTCAGGGTCAATTGTCTGTTTTGCTTTTACAGCAAGATCAAGAGGAATATAATGCAATTGATTATTTTCTATCCCGATCATGGTATTTATTTTATCTCCTTTGATCAGTGTTTCTACTGCTGCGTATCCAAGCCGGCTTGCTATCAGCCTGTCAAGACAGGAAGGCGCGCCTCCGCGTTGTATATGACCGAGAATACAAACTTTGACATCAGCATTCGGCAATTTTTCTTTTACCAGTTTGGCTACGCCGTTGGCACCACCAAATTCGTCACCTTCCGCCACTACCAAAAGATTTACCAGTTTTTTTCTTTTTTCCTTCTCCTGAAGTGAACGGATCAGTTCATCTATATCGGTTTTATGCTCGGGTATCAAAATATTTTCGGCCCCCGTAGCCACCCCGCTATGCAACGCAATATATCCAGAATCACGCCCCATCACTTCAATAATAAATAACCTGTCGTGGGCATCGGCAGTGTCACGAATTTTATCAATTGCTTCAACAGCGGTGTTTACTGCTGTATCAAATCCTATTGTAAAATCAGTGCCTGCCATATCCTTGTCAATAGTACCCGGAAGCCCTATGCAGGGGATGTCAAATTCGGTAGAAAATATTTGCGCTCCGCGAAATGAGCCATCACCGCCTATAATCACTAACCCATCTATGCCAAATTTTTTCAGGTTTTCGTAGCCCTTCTTTCTTCCTTCAGGAGTGAAAAACTCTTTACATCTCGCTGTTTTTAAAATAGTACCGCCTCTTTGTATAATATTAGCAACACTGCGGTTATCCATTTTAAATATATCGTTCTCAATCATCCCGGCATATCCCCTCATTATTCCAAAAACTTCGAGCCCATAATAGTTGCCGGTGCGCACTACAGCACGTATTGCAGCATTCATTCCCGGGGCATCACCTCCAGACGTCAGCACTCCTATCTTCGAAACTTTTTTTTCCATTTTATTTAATGCTTAATACCAATGATTAACAATCATTCAAAGGGCAAAACTTATTCGTTGAAAAAAAATATGCTCGTTTTGAGCGCGCCAAAAATACACAATTACTATCATTTCGCAATTTTAGATTGGGGGGGCAGAATGATTTTGTAAATTAGCACTTTCCCAAAATTTATTACGGTAAATATGAATATTCTAATAACCGGTTCAAATGGATTACTTGGACAATATTTGGTAAGGGATTTAGCAAATGAAGGATATAAAATAATCGCAACCGGACGGGGTAATAACAGGTTGCCCGAATATGCCGGAGTTAAATATATCTCGCTCGATATTACGGATAAAGCTGCCGTATTTGAATCTGTTGAAAATAATAAACCTGATATAGTGATACATGCTGCTGCCATGACGCAGCCCGATGCATGTGAATTGAACAAAGAACAATGCCGGGCAACGAATGTACTGGCTACTGCTTACCTGGCAGAAGCTGTTCAAAAATCGGGAAGTAATATCATATATATTTCTACAGATTTTGTGTTTAATGGTAAAGAAGGTCCATATACGGAAGAAGACACTCCCGATCCAGTAAATTTTTACGGTGATAGCAAACTTGCAGCCGAAGAAATTATAAAACAATGTAATACCAGGTGGACTATTGTCAGAACCGTTTTGGTATACGGCAATACTCTTTCAGGAACAAGAAGCAATATCGTAAACTGGGTGAAAGATAACCTGGAACATAGAAAAAACATTAAGGTAGTAGATGATCAGATACGAACACCTACTTATGTAGAAGATCTTTCCAAAGGGATATTGCTGATAATAAAAAATAAGGCTGAAGGTATTTATCATATTTCAGGCAAAGAAATATTAACACCCTATCAAATGGCGCTGCAGGTAGCAGATTATTTTTCTTTAGATAAATCGCTAATGGAAAAAGTGAATGCAGCAACATTTTCTCAGCCAGCTCAACGCCCTTTGAAAACCGGGTTTGTGATCACAAAAGCAGAAAAAGAACTTGGTTTTAATCCTGTGAGTTTTATGGAAGGGATCCGGAAAATGTATCCGTAACATCGTTATTATACCGGTTAATAATCAACCGAAATTTATCCAGGCAACGATCAAAATATACTTAAGGTGTAACCAAATTATCAAATAATTCAGTCAATATATGCCATAGCTTAATGTGTATGGTATTGCTGAAAATATTGTATGATTTAAAGCCCACCACCAGGTTCATCATTTTTATTGTCTGTTTCTTATTCGTTCAGTAAAAGTATGTTTTTGTATACAATTTCAATGTATATTTGAATACATTTATTTTAATTTCAAAAACTATGCAAAGAATAACCAGCACTATTCTATTTCTTTTTTTCATTTTACCGGGATATAGCTGCTTTAGCCAGAACGAAATCAGACTGTTGGTGAGAGGCGACGACATGGGATATTCGCACTCCGGTAATGAGGCCATTTTAAAATGTTATAAGGAAGGCATAGAGCGCTCTGCAGAAATACTCGTTCCTTCTCCCTGGTTTCCGGAAGCTGTAAAAATGCTGAATGAAAACCCCGGTCTGGATGCCGGCATTCACCTGTGTCTTACCAGCGAGTGGGATAACGTTAAGTGGCGCCCCCTTACCCATTGTCCCAGCTTAACAGATGCAAACGGCTATTTATTACCCAAGGTCAGACCTGATAAATACTATCCCGGTCAGTCTATATTGGAAAACGACTGGAAAATTCAGGAAATAGAAAATGAATTTCGCGCCCAGATAGAGACGGCTGTGAGGAATGTTCCGCGAATAACCCATTTGTCGTCGCACATGGGTTGCACAACTATGAGCAATGAAGTTTCTGAGCTGGTTGACCGGTTGGCTAAAGAGTATAAATTAGTCAAAAGGTCTGCCAAAAACAAAGTTAAAATATTAAGCTATGGCGAAGTATCCAATACAACGGTGGGACTGACTGCCAGGCTGCTTCAAATACTGGATACGCTGCAACCTGGTAATACTTATATGCTGGTTGAACATCCGGGGCTGGATGATACAGAACTTCAAGCCATATATCATAAAGGGTATGAGAATGTGGCAGAAGCAAGGCAAAGGGTAACCGATTCCTGGACAGATAAACGGATAATAGATAAAATCCGGAAACGAAATATTAAACTGATCAGCTATGCCGACTTAGAATAAGTTGGGGAATTGCACTTCTAACATTATCCTGTTAACATTCCGGCTGGGTATAGCTGTCTGCCAATCAGTCCGGCACCCTATCTGTCAAATTAAATATCCGATTAGTGGCTCCTCATTCATGGAGCCTAAATACGTATAGACGGCGACGACAAATCGTCAGATCCTTTTTATTTACACAATGCATCAGGAATGTTTAGCCAAATCTACAGTAGCCCATGTTTTTGAGAAAACAAATCAATATACTACCACGTTGTGTCTGTTATGTGGACTATTCCGGGTTTTGAACCTTCAGGAATATTTTTCCCCAATGCAATTTTCTTTCAATCGGATCAAAGGTTTTGGTTTCATAACTACCATATAAAGTGATCACATGACCGTTGGGGCAGTTAGGCGAAATGGCGATCACCGAGTTCAAAGTAAACCCATCCGGCCACCTGGAAGGAAGCACTTCATCTGTTAACTGTTCTTTCTCTTTGATTACCCAGGGATCGTCTGTATATAAGCGGAGGCGGTTGTTTTTGCTATATACCATTATCTTTTCGCCCGGCTCGGCAATACCATTTCCATTTCCGTTTCCAAATGCACTATCCCTCACCATGCGATGATCGTCAACTTGCACACTGTCAAACAAAGTCGCTTCATATAATACCGGAATGATCAATTCGTCTTTATCAGGCTGATCTTTATTACCAGCATATCCGGAAAATGACATTGACAACCGCAGCTCCGATGGTTCGGCATGAGGCGGCGGTGTTTTTGTACAGGTTATAGTAATAGGATTTGTTTTACTGATCCTGTTCTTCGGTGTTAGTAAAAACGTCAGCTCCTTTTTTGAAAGCTGAACATCCGGGTCGTTAGAAAAAAGCCGAACCGTTATTTTTGTTTTTTGCTTTGGCGGTGCGCTGCGATTCAGGAAAGACAGAGTCATTTGCTGCTTTCCCGGACTATGCACCAGGGATCTTCCTTTTTCAATTTCATAGCCGATGCAAACCAGCGAAGGAACATCCTCATCCTCATAAATACCAATAGCCATGGGGTCTTTAAATGATTGGTAGTAAAAAGATAAGCGTCCGTCTTTGCCCACTGCCTGTGTAGTATCTGATAAAATCTTTTTTTGTTGATCATACCGGACGATCTTCATCTGTTTTCCGGGATCGTATATAGGAGCAGTTTGTAATCGCAATGAATCAATCACCATAGATGGCCCGTTGGGTAACCATTTATTTGTTGATAAATCAAAGCCATTTTTATCTACGTTACGCAAGTAAATCCATCCTGGTTTATTTTTCGCAGAACTAACATGATAATCCCACACCTTAAAATCACCGTACAAATCAAGATGAGACCAGCGGTGGGGAATAATGGGCTGCAATGCAAAACAACTATCTATAAAACGCATTGCCATTCCAAATCGTTTGGTTTCGCCTGTTGAATCAATCATGTGTCCTCCATGAAATCGGATGTATTGATGTTCATGTCCCTGCCATTGGGCGCCGGCGTTCACCTCTTCATTCAGGTAATAGAGAATATCTGTATCTCCATTGTACTGCCTGGTACGAATTTCAGAAAGATTGCCGAAAAGATAACGTACCTGGTACAGGGTATGGTTGGAGGGATACCCAACAAAAAATTCAGGACTACCGGCGAAGTTTACTGCCGCGGTAAACATATCGGGATATTTCCCCGCCAATACAAAAGACATGAACCCACCCATACTAAAGCCAATAATACCACGATGTTGCCTGTCGGGTAAGGTACGGTAATTTCTATCTACATGGCCGACCAGTTCGGGAAGGTAGTCTTTCATTTGAACCTGGTACTTAACATCTTTATGTTCTCCTACATTGTAAGGCCGTGGCTCAAGGGTATCTATATTTCCATCCCACATCACCAAAATGACCTGCAGGGAGTCTACAAGCTTTTGCAAACCTTCGTAATAGATCAGGGCATTATCATCTTTAAAATACCTTCCACCCCAGCCATGAAAAAAATAAATGACTGGGTAGCGTTTATCTGACTCGTGATAACGCCCGGGAAGGTAAATCCTGTAATACTTTTCATGACCAAAAACACTGCTGTAGTGGCTGGTATCTGTCCAGGGTTTTTTTGATTGTGCATAAATTGATATCCCTGATGAAAGTAACAGCAGAATTATAATAGCATGACGATAAAATTTTCCGGAATTCATATTTTGTAATAAATAGATGAAAGGAACCACCCGGCTAAAAATGTAAAATTAAATTTAACATACTACTTGCTTATGACAATCTCTGCGCCACTGTTGTGGCGAATGCTTAATACCCCGCCCTTTGTCATTTTTTCCCATTGCCATCCTTCTATATCAGGATTTTTTTGTTCTGCTATTTTCTTCCCGTTTACAGTAACCGCTTTGGGTTTTGTTTCCATCCTTAATTTTTCAACCGCACTTTCATCAAAGGTTTTATAAGCAATCTGCGAAGGGGTATACTGCACAGACTGAACAACAGAACTGCTGCCCAGTATATGGTCTTTACCATCATTTACCCATTCCGGTACAGCATGAAGTCCTTCCAGGAAATGGCGAATATAATCTCCGTACCCATCCGAAAACCAGGAACCAGCCCATGTAGGTCCTACCCGTACCACGCCATTTTCATCAGTCATATAGGTTGCTACATTGAAGAAGTCGAAAGCTTCTTTCTTCCAGTAGGGATCTTTTGTATAGTCATACCACAAAGCACAAACTGAAGCATAACGTGCAGTATGGCTACCCATGGGATCATAACACCAGGTTTGTTCTTTAATGGCTTTAAGACCATCGGTTCTGAATGCAGTGGATACAAAACCAAGCAGGTAAGGTACGGTTTTCTTAATATTGGAATCAAGTTCAGGGTGCCGGATAAGATATCTTGCTGTTTCCATGGGGCTTACCTGGTTGCGGTTCGACAGATCGGGATCATTTTGTATATCTTCAAAATATCCGCTCCATATCCCGGAAACGATAGGTCCTGCTTTTGAATACAACCACTTCCAGGCCAGGGTCCTGGCTTTGTTGTATGCAAGCTCTTTTTGTTCAGGCAAATTTATACGTGACTTCAGACGTAGTAATTCATCAAAAAGTTTTATCGGTTCAATAACATTAGAACAATAATCTGATATCACAATATCGGTTTGAGCATTTACCCGGAAGGGCCAGGGCGATTTTCTGATCGAAAACTCCTGTGTGGTGGATCCTCTCGGCAGCACATCCCTTACATTAGCGGCTAATGCATCGGCACATTGAATAGCGGCTGTCAGGTATTTATTATCCAGTGTTACTTCATAAAATTGTAAATACGCATATCCCAGCTCACCCACCTTGTCGGGTTCAATACCGTGTAAACCTTCTCCGCGCATATTTTCCTTTACCCATCTTATGGAACCACGATAAACAGTTTCTCCGGGGTCTGCGCTGGCATACGGCACATTGGCCCAGGGCCAATCAGCCGGCGTTGTTCCATTTTCGATCTGGTAATCTAACATTTTACGTACGATGGAAATATAAGAGGCATCACCGGAATACACCATATATCCGTTAACCAGGCTGTGTACCATTCCCGCAAATATGCAGGCAGGATTATTCAGCCAGTTACTGGGTGATTGTCCCATTGCAAATGCTTCTTTGCCAATCATGTGGGGTCCACTAAAGCAGCAGGAAAGATAATATAGTGGCAATCCGGTTTTGGGATCTATGGGTGGCGTATCCTTGATAAACTCAGACGCAAGCTTTGCTACATGTGCGAATGCAGCCCCGGGTGTTTCCGGTTTGTACCATGCAGCTACTTCTCCCGTCTTATCCAGTATTTTTTTGTGTCCTGCAATGGAATCGTAGGAATGTATGGATTGTGAGTGAAGATTAGAATAAATAGAAATAAGTAAAAAAGTTACCGGAAGTTTTAAACTCATATTTTTCTGTTTGAATGACTATGTAATATCGGTAATCTGCAAATAAATTCGCCTGATTGACCGCAAATATTATTTGTTAATGTATACAAAACTACATATTTTTGTTTACATTTATTATATTTAGTATTTAAAGTACTCCCATGCACAGAAAACCAACTAAGACTGTATTTATAATATTAGGCATGCTGTGCTGCATATTTAACTGTCTGTCACAGGATATTTCATATACCTTCTCATTTCCCAACATCGCACACCATGAAATGAATATAGAATTGGTAGCAACTCATTTCCAGGCTGGGCCGCTGAAGATACGAATGTCCAGGTCTTCACCCGGCAGGTATGGTACCCATGAGTTTGGGAAGAATGTTTATAATATACAGGCCTGGGACAGCAATAACCGCGAGTTGCAGCTTGACAGGATTGACGGCGATGTTTTCCGTGTTTCCCAATCCGATGGTTATGTGAGAATTTCGTATACCCTGTATGCCAACCACCCAGACGGCACTTACTCAGGCGTGAGTGAAGAAGGCATACACCTGAATTTACCCTCTGTATGCCTGTGGTTTGAAGGTATGGACACTACTCCGATCACAGTAAAGTTCAAACTCCCGGAAAACAGTAAATGGAAAATAGCAACCCAGTTAAAATCAACTGCTGATCCAAATACATTTGAAGCTCCGGGTTTCCAGTATTTAATGGACTCTCCGGTAAAAATTGGTGATATTATTTTTAAAGAATGGGATGAAAAGAAAAGCAATGGTGGCGTCATTCATTTTCGGCTGGCCATTGAAACAAGCAGCCATGATTCGCTTATTACTGCCTTTGCCGGCAAATTAAAGCGGGTAACAGCAGAGGCGATTGCCGTATTTGGGGAATTGCCTGATTATGATTTTAACGAGTATACGTTTCTTGCAAGCTACCGGCCTGCCATGATAGGCGACGGAATGGAGCACCGGAATTCAACCATGATTATGTTCCCTGCAATATTCAATGGGAGCAATGATATCGATGTATTTGCGCATGAACTGTTTCATTCATGGAATGTAGAACGTATCCGTCCGAAATCGCTTGAACCTTTCGATTTTACAAAAAGCAATATGAGCGGAGAGTTGTGGTTTGCAGAAGGCTTTACGCACTATTATGGTGAATTATTACAGGAACGTGCCGGCTATCTTTCCGCAGAAGAATATACAGGCAGGTGCCTCGCAGGTTATTTGAATACGATATTAAACACACCGGGTGCACAGCGGTATTCCGCTGTTGAAAACAGCCGCCATGCTGTGTTTATAGACTACGGAAGCGGGATCAGAGACTTCACCAACAACTATCCGAATATGTTCACCACGTATTACCAATACGGGGCGGCCATTGCGCTTGCGCTGGATATGGAATTAAGATCGAGGTTTTCTCTTTCACTGGACAATTATATGCGGAATGTATGGCTGAAATTTGGCAGAACTGAAATACCCTATACCATTTCCGGATTGCAGCAGGTACTCCGGGAACTTACAAAAGACACCAATTTTGCAAAGGAGTTTTTTGACAAATATATAACGGGTCTCGATAAATTTGACTATAGCAAAGCGCTGGCCCGGTGCGGGTTTTCAATACAAAAAAAACACCCGGGAAAAGCATGGATAGGAAATTTACATTTCAAATCGAAGACGCAACTTCAACTCGCCCGCACCATCATCAACTCGCCCCTGTATAAATCGGGGCTTGATGAAAATGATCAACTCCTGCGTCTCGGCAATGCTAAAATTAATACGGTTGCTGAATTGGAAAGTACACTTAATACTCATAAACCGGGAGAGCAGGTAACCCTGGAATATAAACATGACAATACGATAAAAACAGTTCAGCTTATACTGGAAGAAAACCCTGAACTTACTATTGTGCCATTTGAGAATATCGGTCTGTCCATTTCAGCAGAAGTTATGACGAATAGAAAAGCATGGTTAGGGAATAAAGTTTCACCCACAAAAAATTAAAAACTGGTATATAAATGCCGATTACTTATATATATGACGAACAGGAATTGTTATTCCTGCTTAAAACCGGCGATAAAACAGCATTTACACATATCTATAATAGATACAGCAAAAAACTATTTCTCAATATTTACGGGTTGGTGAAAATAGAGGAAGTAACAGAGGAAATTCTTCAGGATATTTTTGTGCTGATATGGGAAAAACGCGAAACTATTACCATTTACCAGAGTTTTAATGCCTACCTTTTTCGTATAGCTAAAAATAAGGTAACGGATTTTTTCAGAAAGCTAAAGCGGGATAAAATTTTATTTGATCGCGTAAAAGAAATATCTTCTCCCGTATATACCCATATTGAAGAAACCATACTTGATAATGAGGCTTCTTCTGTTTTTCACAAAGCTATATCGTCATTGCCTCCGCAAAGGCGCCAGGTATTTTGCCTGTGCAAAATGGAAGGCAGGTCGTATCATGAAGTGAGCAGCATGCTGGGTATTTCCCGGTCAACCATCAATGATCATATCGTTAAAGCTACAAGAGCATTGCGCGAATGCCTTATTGCCAATAAAGAAGCCGCACCGCTGGGCTGCCTGGTTTTTCTTGCTTCTTATCTACAGTAAATAGTTCTTCCCCCGGCTATATACAATCTTTCATTCCGTTTCTTTTCCCCAAAAAAAATTTACCGGAGCAGATGATCTTTTGCTCCTGTTCGTCATAAAGAAAAAGGCTTTGGATAATTTTACCCCGGACGTTGAAGTTTTGAAGCGGTACATCAGTAATGAATGTTCGCCCGAAGAAGCGGAAAAAATATTGATTTGGCTTGCCAACGGTGGGGATACAGCTCGGATGTTTGTTA
Source organism: Bacteroidota bacterium (assembly GCA_018268105.1). Taxonomy (GTDB): domain Bacteria; phylum Bacteroidota; class Bacteroidia; order Chitinophagales; family Chitinophagaceae; genus Agriterribacter. The sequence goes on from JAFDXG010000165.1 coordinate 59,096, forward strand.
TTAATCAGTTGTTTGAAGAAGGGGAAGCAGGTGATCATTTTTCTGAGCAGGAATTGCAAACCATCTTGCAGGTGAATGCCGGTCATATTCTGCACCGTATAGAAGAGAAACAATCTGTGGCGCGGGTGCATACCTTCAGGCAGCTCAAATGGATTGCCGCCGCGGCGGTATTTCTCCTCTTATCTGTTGCTGTCTATTTTGGGCTGCAGGATCATTCCGTTCCCGCGCCCATCGTTCAAAATACAGAAAGTAACCATGAGAAAAAGGAGATCGCTCCGGGAACGGATAAAGCGGTGCTTACGCTTGCCAACGGGCAAACGGTGATATTGGATGAGGCCGATGATGGAAGTGTAGCACAACAAGGGAATACGAAGGTGATCAAACTGGATGGACAGATATCCTACCGGCAAACCGCGAACACAATGGCTGTCAGCTACAATACCATCACCACTCCCCAGGGCGGACAGTACAAGCTGGTATTAGCAGACGGTACCAAGGTGTGGTTGAATGCGGCTTCATCGTTGCGTTTTCCTGTTTCTTTTACCGGAACTAACAGAACCGTTGAGCTTACCGGGGAAGGATATTTTGAAGTAGCCCGGTTGCCGGACGGAAAGAGCGGCAAAATACCTTTCATCGTAAAAATTTTGAATGCGGCAGATAATACAGGTGAAGTGGAAGTGTTAGGTACACATTTCAATATTATGGCATACAGCGATGAGGGTGTGGTTAAAACAACCTTGCTGGAGGGCAGTGTAAAGATAAAAAACAACATCCGTAACGCCCTGTTAAAGCCTGGCCAGCAGGCAAGCCTGCAAAAAGATGTTTTATTTACAAACGATCATGTAGATGTAGAAGAAGTTGTTGCCTGGAAGGAAGGGTATTTTCAATTTGACAGGAAGGCGCCGATTGACCATATCATGCGGCAGATAGCCAGGTGGTACGATGTGGAGATACATTACGAAGGAACCATTCCAAACCGGCGGTTCGGGGGGAAAATAACAAGAAGCAGCCGGTTGGAGGATGTTTTAAAAATGCTGGAGCTGAATAACATTCATTTCAGTGTACAGGGAAGAGTAATTACCGTTACCCCATAAAGTAAAAACCGGAAGTGATACCAGCACTTCCGGGAGATTTCAGGCTAACCAATAAAAACAACTTTTCGAGGATTGCTTCCGCCCGAAGGCGGATAAATATTCATTAACCCAAAACGATCAAAGGTATGTATTTTATTGCTTTTGTGAAACTCCCATTACGGCATGAGTTTCCATTCGCCCAAACGCTGCGAATTATGAAATTGTTGACTTTCTTGTTAATAGCATTCTGCCTGCAGGTGTCTGCAAACAGTTATGCGCAGAAGATCACCCTCTCGGGTAAGAACCTGTCGCTGGAAAAGATCTTCCGGCTGATAGAAAAGCAAACGGATTATGTTTTCTTTTTTGATGAAGACGGCTTGCAAAGAGCCAGGACGGTAACGATCAACATTAAAAGAGCCACCCTTTCTGAAGCGCTGACACTTTGTTTCAATGATCAGCCGTTGACCTATAACATAATAGGCACCACCATTGTGGTGAGCAACCATCGCCAGCTCAGCGAAGTAAAAAAGATAGAAGAACTGTTGCCTCCTCCCATTGAAATAAAAGGTAGGATAACCGATGCCGATGGTAATCCCCTGCAGGGAGTATCGGTGATTGTAAAAGGAACGGTAACGGGAGTTACAACCGATGCCGATGGTAACTACAGCATCAGCGTGCCCGATAACGGCTCAAAGATCCTGGTGTTTTCGTTTGTTGGCATGGAAAAACAGGAGGTAAAGCTAAGTGGCAATACCACCCTTTCAATAACCATGAGAAGAGTCCTGTCTGAACAACAGGAAGTAGTGTTAGTGGGCTATGGTACGCAGAAGCAAATAAATCTGACCGGCGCCGTGGCTACAGCAAATTCCAAAGTGTTTTCCAGTCGCCCGATAACGAATGTCGGTCAGGCGCTGCAGGGCGTAATTGCTAATTTAAACATTACACCCAATAGCGGAGCACCAGGAAGAGGCGCAAATTTTAATGTGCGTGGCATCACTTCAATAAATGGAGGAGGTCCTTTGGTTTTGGTTGACGGCGTGGTTATGGATCCTAACCTGATCAATCCCCAGGATATAGCATCTGTAACCGTTCTTAAAGATGCTGCCTCTTCAGCGATATATGGGGCCAGGGCGGCCTATGGTGTCATCCTGATATCTACAAAAAGCGGGGGCACGAATAAAAAGCCGGTTATCTCGCTATCCAGCAACTATTCAATTAATCAACCCCTTGTAGTACCGCATTATATGAATTCAATAGAGTGGACTACCTGGATGAATGATGCCAGGATGAACTCAAGCGGAAGGCCCTATTTTGACGATGAGACGATGGGCTATGTTAAAGCGTATTTCAATGACCCGGTAAACAATCCCTCTCTTGTTCAGCATTCTGCAGATCCACCCGGCGTTCTTCGTGAAGTTGGAAATACAGACTGGGGTAAAGAACTGCTTAAAGATTCATACCCTATGCAGCAGCATACTATGAGTATTTCCGGTGGGGGCGAAAAAGTTTCTTATTTCACTTCTTTAGGATATTTTAATCAGAAAGGAATAACCAAACCTGTGGACCTCGAAAATTTTAACAGGTTTAATATAACGCAAAACATTAGCTATAAGGTAAATAACTGGATCACGGCAAAAGCCAA